>JAPLCM010000208.1 GCA_026392275.1 Actinomycetota bacterium
CCGGCGACGCGGTCGTCGTATTCGCGGCCGATCTTGCCGAGCACCTCGTTGGTCTCGTCGCGGTACTCGGGTACGTCGAGGATGTTGCGCGCCTTCTTGTTGATCGCGTAGCAGGTGGAGCAGAGGTAGCTCATCACCGGGTGCTCGTCGTCAACGACGACGCAGGCGTTGCGGGCGGCGATGCCGACCGTGGTCTGGATCGGCATGAGGTCCGAGTAGTAGCCCAGGCCAGTGCAGCACGTCTGGTCGGGGTTGACCGTGTACTCGATGCCGAAGCGCTCGAAGAGCCACTTGGTGGACGACTCGACGCCGGGATACTCGGCCGAGACCAAGCAGCTGCGGAACAGCGTGACGCCCTTCTCGGTGCGCGGCACGTCTGGAGTCTTCGTGAAGTTCCTGGCCATGGACACCCTCGCTGTTGCTGACGACCCCGGTATTATCTATAAGTGAATCTGTTCCTGCAAATTAGCAATCATTATGTATGGCGCGTCGGAGATAAGGGGCCGCGGAGATCGAGCCTGAGGGGTCAGCGAGCAGAGGGCGTCACGCCGCGAGGTTACGAACCGCCCTCCGAGGGGCACTACATGGATATGAAGTCACGGCTCCGCACCCCCGCCCCGGGAGCCGCAGCCGCATAGTCACCGGGAGGACCGATGGGCCTAGTCCACCCACTTCCGCAGCCGGCGTCGGCCGATGACGCGCCGCAACATATGGCCGGTGTCGTCAGGTCCATCGACAGCTCTCACTGCGGGCTCTGCGGTGACAAGCTGAGCGCGCGCGCCCTGCGGCACCACGTCGTCTCCCCGCAGTCGTGCGACGCCACGCTCACCGTCTGCCACACGTGTCACAAGGCGGCGCTCGGCGAGGGGTACAGGCCGGCGCAGTGAAACCGCGCCGGCCCAGTTTCTCGCCGCTCACGGGAGCCTCAGGGCTCCCGTTTGTTACAATGACGCGCCCGGCGACGCGGCCCACCTCAACGACCAAGGGATGACCATGCGCCTTCTCGATGCCTGTTCCCGAGTTCCCGTCGACGCGACGCCCGTGTGGCTCATGCGTCAGGCGGGCCGCTACCTGCCCGAATACCGCGCCATCCGCGAGAAGCTCTCGTTCGTGGAGATGTGCATGCGCCCCGATATCGCCGCCGAGGTCACGCTGCAGCCGCTGCGCCGCTTCGAGCTGGACGCCGCCATCATCTTCGCCGACATCCTGCTGCCGCTCGAGCCCATGGGAATCGGCTTCCACTTCACCCCCGAGGACGGGCCAGTGATCGAGAAGCCCATCCGCAGCGCTCGCGACCTGGAGGGCGTGCACGGCATCGACGCCGCCGCCGACCTGCAGTACGTCATGGACGCCATCCGCCTTGTGCGCCACGAGCTCGGCGGCCGCGCGCCGCTCATCGGTTTCTCCGGGGCGCCGTTCACCCTGGCCAGCTACATCGTCGAGGGCGGCCACTCGCGCAATTACGCGTACGTCAAGGAGTTCATGTACGACGACCCTGTGGGGTTCGGACGCCTCATGAGCCTCATCTCGGACGTCGTCGTGGACTACCTCCTCGCGCAGATCGCCGCCGGCGCCCAGGTGGTGCAGCTGTTCGACTCGTGGGTGGGCTGGCTCGGCCCCTACGACTACGAGCTCCTGGTGCTGCCGCACGTGCGCTACGTGATCGACAAGCTCAAGGGCCGGGGGGCGCCGGTGGTCTACTTCGGCAACGGCGCCTCCGCCATGCTTCACCTCGTGGCCAAGGCCGGGAGCGAGGTCATCGGCGTGGACTGGCGCATCGAGCTCGACCGTGCCTGGGAGCAGCTCGACGGCGTGGCCATTCAGGGCAACCTGGATCCGCTCACCCTGCTCGGCCCGCCCAAGGCCATCGAGGAGCGTGTCGCCGATATCATCCGCCGCGCCGGCGGCCGCCCCGGTCATATCTTCAACCTGGGTCATGGCCTCATCCCGCAGACCCCGCCGGACAACGTCAAATACCTGGTCGACGCGGTGCATCGCCTGTCCGCCGCGCCCATCTGAAAGGGCCGGCCGCCATGACCGAGAGCCCTGTGGACGTCGCTCTGCTCGCCTTCGGGGGGCCGGGCAGCACGCGGCAGATCCCCGACTTTCTGCAGCGCATGACCGGGCGCCCCGCGAACCCGGACACCCTCAAGGTCGTGCAGGCGCGCTACGAGCTCATCGGCGGCGGTTCTCCCCTGCCCGACATGACCGCCCGCCAGGCGCTCGCGCTGCAGGCGCGGCTCGTCAAGGAGCTTGCCCTCCCCATCCGCGTGCGCCACGGCTTCCTGTACGCCGAGCCCACCGTGGCCGAGTGCCTCGCGGAGCTGGATGGCCACGACGTGGTGGCGCTGCCGTTGAGCCCGTTCTCCTCGCGCCTGACGAGCGGCAAGTACCGTGCGGCGCTCGACGCAGCCGGCGCCGAGAAAGCCCCGCTGCTCGAAGGGTGGTACGCGAGCCGCGGCTTCGTGCGGGCCATCAGCAGGCGCGCGGCGGCGGCGCTCGACGGCTGCGATGTCAACGAGTATGCGGTGCTCTTCACGGCCCACAACGTGCCGCTCGAGACGATCGTGGGGGGCGACCCCTACGTGGAGCAGCTGCAGCAGACCATCGCGCAGCTCGTGCCGGCTCTGGTTCCGGGCGACTGGCGCTTCGCCTTCCAGAGCAAGGGCCGCGGTGGCGGCGAGTGGATGGAGCCCGAGGCCGACGACGTGGTGCGCAGCTTGGCCGAGGACGGCTGGAAGAAGGTGCTCGTGGTGCCCGTGGGGTTCGTCAGCGATAACGTCGAGACGCTCTACGACCTCGACATCGTGCTGCGACAGCAGATCGAGGGGCTGGGCATGGAGTATCGCCGTTCGGTGGCGCCCAACGACTCGCCGTTCTTCATCGAAGCGCTCGCCGACGTGGTCATCGACCACCTGGCGCGCCGGCCGGTCGATCCCCAGCCGCACCGGCCGGTCGGGCCGCACACGCACGGATGACGGGCGTACCCGGGGCATCCCCGCCGGCTGTGGGCCGGGAGCGGCCGCAGGGTGGCCCCGCCCGGCCGCTGCGCATCGCCGTCGTCGGCGGCGGCATGGCCGGGCTGGGCGCGGCGCGCGTCCTCGAAGACGCACGCGCCGCCGACCCGGCCGTGGACTGGCACCTCTACGAGGACGAGGCGCGGTTCGGCGGCAAGGTGCACACCGTGCGCCGCGACGGGTTCGTCGTTGAGGGCGGCCCCGACTCGGCGATCATCGAGAAGCACTGGCCTATCACGATGGCCCGCCGCCTCGGCATCGGCGACCGCTTCGAGGATTCCAACGAGGGAATCCGCAAGAGCTTCGTCTTCACGCGCGGGCGCCTGCACGAGCTGCCCGAGGGCATCATCCTCATGGTACCCACGAGCATGGTGCCGTTCGCGCTCAGTAGCCTGATGACCTGGCCCGGCAAAGCGCGCATGGGCATGGACCTCGTGCTGCCCCGCGGCGGCGCGGCGCGGGGCGCCGGCGGGGACGGCGACGAAAGCCTCGGCGACTTCGTGCGGCGGCGCCTCGGGCGTGAAGCGCTGGCGCGCATCGCCGAGCCCATCGTCGCCGGCATCCATGCCGGCGATCCCGAGCAGATGAGCGTGCGCGCCACCTTCCCGATGTTTCTCGAGATGGAGAAGACGCATCGCAGCCTCATCCTCGCGATGCTCAAGCGGCGCAAAGCGCGGCAGAAGGCGGCGGCGGCCGGCTGCGGACCGGCCGGCGGCGGACCGGCCGGCGGCGGACCGGGCGGCGGCGGACTGGGCGGGGCGCCGCGCCCCGAGGGCGGCCCGCGCTCGTACTTCTACTCGTTCAAGGGCGGCCTGCAGGAGCTCAGCGACGCCATGGTCGCCTCGCTGCCGCCCGAGCGTCTGCACGGCGGCTCGGCGGTGCGGACAATGGCGCCGTGCGGCGCCGGCCGCGGCACCTCCGGCGCCGGGTCCGGCGCCTACGCGCTCCAGTTCGCCGACGGCAGTCGCGTGGTCGTCGACGCCGTCGTGCTGGCCACGCCGGCCTGGGCGAGCGGCGACCTGCTGCGCGCGGTCGCGCCGCTCCCGGCCGCCGAACTCTCGTCCATCCAGTATGTCAGCACGGCCACCGCCTCGCTGGCCTTTCGCCGCGACCAGGTGGCGCACGACCTCACGGGCTTCGGCTTCGTCGTGCCGCGCGCCGAGAACCGCCCAGTCATGGCCACCACGTGGAGCTCCAGCAAGTTCCCCGGCCGCGCCCCCGAGGGCCACGTGCTGCTGCGCAGCTTCCTCGGCCGCGCCGGCATCGAGGCCGCGGCGCAGCTCGACGACGCCGAGATGACCAAGGTGGTGCGCGACGAGCTGCGCGAGGTGATGGGCATCGCCGCCGAGCCGGAGTTCGCCGAGATCTTCCGCTGGCCGCGCGGCATGCCGCAGTACCGTGTGGGGCACGTCGACCTCGTGAACAGGATCGAGGCGGGCGTCGCGCGGGCGCCGGGCATCGAGCTCGCCGGCGGCGCCTACCACGGCATCGGCATCGGCGACTGCCTGCGCGAGGGCGCGGCCGCGGCCGAGCGTGCCCTCGAGCACGTCCGCGGCCTGCCAGAGGACGCCGTACCGCCACAGCTCTCGGACGTCCCCGCTGGGGACGGTGTCGTCGACTGATTGGCGCCGCGGGCGCCCGCGGCGCCCTCGCGGAGTCTTGACCGCCGACGTCAGTACTTGCCGACCAGCTTCCAGATCCAGCGGTGCGGCGCGTGCATGCTGAAGCCCGGCTTGTTGTACATCACGGCGCAATGGCCGGTGATCACGTGGAGGCCGCGCTTCTCGGCCTCGGCCAGCGCCTCCGGCGTGTCGGTCATCTGGTGGATCCAGATCTCCTTGACGCCGGCGTCGGCGGCCTTGGCCACCCACGCGGCCGTCTCTTCCTTGGGAAGCTCGAGGACGGCCGCCCGCACGGGCGCCGGCAGAGTGGCGAAGTCGGGGTAGGCCTTGTCGCCCTCGATCTCCCCGTCGCCGGGGTCGATTGCGTAGACGGTCTTGCCCTGCTCCTTCAATGCGCCGTAGGCGATCTTGGGGAAAGGCTTCTTGCTCGCCTGATGACCGACGACCGCATACGTGTCGCGCTCCCAGAACCGTTCACACTCCGAGGCCATGGTCTCTCCTTCTACGCTGGTTGATCTTCCGGCGCGCCGGCCGCCTGCGCGACCGTGAGGCCGTAGCACTGGGCCGGCGCGAGCACGTGGGGAAAGCGCTCGCGCAGGGCGGAGCGCACTTCGTAGCACAGGTGGCATTCGTCGGCATAGAGCGCGCGCTGCGGCGTGTGCCGGTAGGCCTGGGCTAGGGCCCAGGGGCCGCCGGCCTGGATCTCGGCGATCACGGGCCGCCGGGCCGGGTCGTAGCCTTCGAGCACGGCGGCCAAGCCGCCGGCGCGCAGCGCGCC
>JAPLCM010000334.1 GCA_026392275.1 Actinomycetota bacterium
GAGACCATCTACTGTGACCACCTCAGGACCAGGTACTGAGCCGCCGCGGCGGGGCGGCCTAGTGAGGAGGGAGTGAGCCGTGAAGACGCGCAGGGGCCCAAGGTAGCCGGCGTCGCCGACGATCGCCCTCACACTGCGTGCTCTGGTCGCGATCGGGGAGCTCGTCCCGGCCTCCGGCGCCGAGACCGACGAGTTCACAGTCAACGACGCCGGCCGAAAGACCAAGCCCTTCCCTGTGTCGAAAGGGGTGGAGGGCCCGCTTCGACCCTCAAGTGGAAACGGGAGGGAAGGAGGCGTCGTCATGCAACCACGTCCCATGAAAGGGATCGGGAGATCAGGATCGCGTGCGTCTGTAGCCGGCGTGCTCGCGTCGATCGTGGCACTCACGCTGCTCGCGGCACTCATGCTCGCCGCCTGCGGCGGGGGAAGCGGCGCGACGGTCACCCCGTCTGCCACCCACGCGGCCACGATTCCGGCGTTCACCCCGACCACCACAACGCAGAGCACCACGGTGGCGAACGGCGAGGAGCACCCCGCGATGCTCAGGGCCAACCTCGAGCGGACGGGGGTCTATCCGAGCGGCGGGCCGACACGGCGGCCCAAGCTCCTCTGGACGTTCAAGACGACCTCGGTCGCCTGGATGGAGCTCATCTCCTCCCCGGTCGTCGCGGACGGGGTGGCGTACGTTGGCAGCCAGGACTGCCGCCTCTATGCGGTGGATATCCAGAGCGGGCAGCAGAAGTGGGAGTTCAAGACGGGCGACTGCGTGGGCTCCCCGGGGGTCTCGCGCGGGGTCGTCTATGTCGGTAGTTATGACGGCTCTCTCTACGCGCTGCGTGCCAAGAGCGGCAGGGAGGAATGGGAGTTCCAGACGGGCGCTGCGATCACTTCCTCCCCGGCCGTCTCAGACGGGGTCGTCTATGTTGGCAGTGAAGACGGCGCTCTCTACGCGTTGGACGCCGCGAGCGGCGAGAAGAGATGGGAGTTCCACACGGACGCTGAGATCTCTTCGTCCCCCGCCGTTTCCGACGGCGTGGTCTACGTTGGCAGTAACGACGACCATCTCTACGCTCTGGACGCCCAGTCCGGTCGGCAGAGATGGGAGTACGAGGCGAGCGGTCCGGTCTCGACCGAGGCAGCCGTCGCGGGCGATGTGGTCTATTTCGGCACCTGGGACAACCTCGGCACCTCTGCGGCGTACGACCCGAGCGGGCATCACCTCTACGCTGTGGACATCCGGAGCGGGCAGGAGAAATGGCAGTTCGACACGCACGGCGTGGTCACGTCCCCGGCGGTCGCGGGCGCACTCGCCTACGTGGGCAGCGATGACGGCTATCTCTACGCGGTGGACGTGGGCACAGGCAAGCAGAAGTGGAGGTTCTTCGCGGACCGCGGCTACTTCGGCGTCCAGTCCTCGCCGGTCCTCTCGGGCGGCGTGGTCTACTTCGGCAGTGGCGCGCCGAATCGCGCTCTCCACGCGCTGGACGCCGCGACCGGCCGGGAGCTCTGGGCGTTCCCTTCGGGCGGAGCAGTCGACTCCTCCCCGGCCATCTCGGACGGGGTGATCTACTTCACCGACCTCGCGTATGGCCCCGAGTATGGCTCCGACTCCCCCCTCGTGCGCGGCCGGCTCTACGCGGTGAAGTAGGCACGGATCGGGCGAGATGAAGGACCAAGAGGGAAGGGGCAGGGCCATGAAAGGGATCGGGAGATCAGGATCGCGTGCGTCTGTAGCCGGCGTGCTCGCGTCGGTAGTGGCACTCACCCTGCTCGCAACGCTCCTGCTCGCCGCCTGCGGCGGAAGCAACTCCACGAGTGCGTCGCCGTCGGCTGCTGGATCCGCTCCGGCCGCCAGGGAGGTGGAAGACATCCGGATCATCTACGACGTCCGCTACATGTCTCGGAGGGAGGGATCGCTTCCGCCGCTGCTCGACGTGTACGCCCCGAAGCAGGGGGGTCCCTGGCCCCTCGTGGTGATGCTCCATGGGGGCGGGTTGGACACGTGCTGGATGGGCGACTGGGCGGCCCAGGTGGCGCAGCGCGGCGCCGTGGTGTTCGTGCCTGAGTGGAGCCGCGTTCTCGAAAGCGAGCTCGCTGCGATCACCGCAGCGGAGTCTCGGGCGTCGCAGGTAGGCCAGTTCGGCGATGTCGCTGCCGCCGTCCGTTTCGCCCGGGGCACCGGGGCGCGCTATGGAGGGGACCCCGCGCATCTCACGCTCTTCGGCCACTCGGCGGGAGCAATGCAGGCGGCGTCGGAAGCATTCAGCGGCGCTCCCGCCTCCGAGGGCGGTCTCGAAGGCGCGGGCTCGACGCTCCCCGAGTCGCTCGTGCTTCTCGACGGCGACTGGATGATCATCGGCGACCCCATGTGGAACCGGCTCTTGGCGGAGGACCCCGGCATCATGCAGGTTGCCACCCCCTGGCAGTACGTCGGCCGGCGGGTGGACTTCCCCGTCACCGTCATCAACTCCGGCGATCCCTACCTGAGCGTGCCGCTCGGAGACCCGTGGGCCAAGGATTCCTGGCTCGTCGCGCGCGACCCATCCGGCAAGCTGCGCCGAGGCCTGGAGAAGCTCGGGGCCTTCCGCGGCCATCGCTTTGCCAACGACTACCAACAGGCGCTCTTCGCGCAGCGACTCCGGGCGGCCGGCGATGCGGTCACCTTCGTCACGCTGAAGGACTCCAGCCATACTGAGTTGAGCCCGGAGGGCATGACGAGCCTGCTGGAGGCACTCGTGCCGGGCACGTAGCCGTAGGAGTCGCTGCGGCACTGAGGGCGCCGGCCCGCGCGACCGAGGCGACGGAATCCCCAGAACCGACGATTCGAACCGGTTCGGTCGGTTCTGTCGATTGTGTCGACGCTCTCGCCAGACGGGTGTTGGCTTCGCGTCGATCTTCTCCTGTGCTCCTTCCCGCATGCCCGGCATCGCGTGACCAAACGCTTGAAGTTCTCGCCGTTCGGACGTAGACCATGCCCATACGAGACTCCTGAGACGTGCAGTTCTGCACACGGGATGCTGTGATCCGCCGGACGCACCCCTGCGGCCACCGCAGTCCGGTGGGGAGCCACTGGTGAGACCGGCTCGCGAGCCGGTGTGCGTGCTTTCTTCGGCCGAGACGCTCGGGAGTCCAGAGGCGAGGGGCAGGAGTAGTGCGCGATGCCCGGTCCTCCAGCGTTCTCGTCGAGCCGCTGAACGCGGCGGCGACCGCGATCCGGCGCCGATCCGCAGATAAACGGGACGACCCGCAGCATCTAATGCGGTAGGGAGGGAGTGCACGCCGGTGGTCGCCGGCGGTCGGTGGCCGCACGGCGAGGGTGGACCGAGGATGCCATGACGGGGAACCAGGGCGGCGAGGCGACGGTCATCGACCTGGCCGGGTGGCGCGGACCGGCGGTCGATCCCCCAGCGACCGTCGTCAGGGCCGCCCGGCGCGGTGACCATCGCGCCTTCACAAGGCTCGTCGATCTCTACGACGACCGCCTCCGTGCGCTCGCCTTCCATCTGCTCGGGTCGCGCGAGGCGATGGACGAAGCTCTGCAGGAGACCTACCTGAACGCCTATCGCGGCCTGCCGCAGTTCCGCGGCGAGGCCGGCGTCGGCACCTGGCTCTATCGCATCGCGTACACCACCTGCCTGCAGCGTCTGCGGCGGCCGGAGCGCCTCGAGCCCACCGACGAGGAACGGCTCGAGGCGCTGGCGCCGCCTTCGTCTGACCTCGCCGACGACGTGGCGCTGCGCGACGAGGTGCTCCAAGCTCTCGGCGCCCTCACGCCCGCTCAGCGCGTCGCCGTCCTGCTCATTCACCGCGACGGCTTCAGCTACGCGCACGCGGCCGAGATCCTGGACGTGCCGGTCGGCACCGTCGCCTCGCGCGTGGCGGCCGCCCGGACGACCCTGGGCGACAGGCTCGGCCGGCCGCGCTCCGCCAAGGAGGACCGATGAACGCCGAGCGTCAAGACCTGGACGAGATCCTGCGCACGCACGGCGGCGCGCCCGACCACCTGCCTGGCTTCGAGGCGCGCCTCCTCGCCGGCCTGGACGAGGCCGACCGCGAGATGGGCAGGGCCCCCGGCGGCTGGCTCCGCCTGCCCCGCCGGTCGCGCTCCCTCTGGAACCATCACCCCGTTCTGGCGACCGCGGCCGTCGTCGGCGTCGCGGCCGCGGTCGCGGCGGTCGTCCTTATCGGCGTGCCCGGCGTCTCGCGCCTGAGCGGACCGGAGCCTGTCTCCGCCGCGCAGGTGCTGCAGAAGGCGCTGCATGCCCTCTCGACGGGCAAGACGATGCAGGCGGACGCCACCGTGAAGGAAGAAGCGTCTGTGTCGCTCGGTGGCGTCCCCGAGTACAGCGTCACCCACTCCCGCGTGTTCTTGCGCTCCGACGGCAGCTTCCGTCAGACCCAGACAGACAAGCCGCGGACCTCCAAGCCAGTACAGATGAGGAACAGATCGGATGCCGCGGATACGGCCTACGACGCGGCCAGCGGGGTGTTCCGTGAGTACTCGCGCAGCTGGGACTGGGATGCCGAGGGCTATGCGAGCCGGGTCGAAGTGACGACCGGCTACCCCCTGGGTCCGCCCGACCGTTGGGCGAACGAGCAGTTCGACATCAGCGCGACCGCGCGGGCGCTGCAGGCCGACGGCGCCGCCAGGCTGGAGACGGCCTCCTACGACGGCAGGCCGGCATGGGTAGTCTCGGGGTCAAAGCGGGCCGGCAGCGACCCAGGTCTGACGTACGATGAGACGTACTCGATCACGATCGACCAGCACACGTGCCTGCCGATACGTGTGCAGATGCTCGCAGGGGGCATCCTCCAGCTCGACTACAGCTTGCGCAACGTGCGCGTCGACGAGCCACTGCCCGACACAGCCTTCACCTTCGCTCCGCCCAAGGGCGCCAAGGTGGTCCGCAGCGATGCCGGCTTCCGCCGACTGCCGCTGGCCCGGGTCGGCTCCGCGGCGGGCTACGTGACGCTGCTACCGGCCTGGCTTCCCGAAGGGTACGTGCAGAGCTGGACCGCCGCCGCGGCCAGATCGACCACCGCGAACCAGGTGACCGAGGGCCGGGACGTGGTCGCAGTCCAGTACAAGCGCGGGTTCGACGCCTTGACCGTGACGACCCGCACCGTGGCCGACCCGCAGAGCGCCGCCACGGTCGATCCGATAGAGCCCGACACGCACTGGGCCGACCTCGTCAGCCGCGACGTCAGGCTCACGGCCGGGGCCTTCGCCGGCGTCACCGCACGGGTCGTCGTGGCGTCGTACACCACCATCCCTCACCTCTACGCGGTCAAGGACGACGTGCTGCTGACGGTGGCCGGGGGCGCGACTGCCGAGGAGCTGATCGCCATTGCCGAGTCGCTTCGGCCCTACCGACCGAATTGAGATTGGAGGCCGTCATGAGCACCCGTGGGGACAGATGCAGAGCGGGCCTGTCGGCGGGCTTGGCCGTCGCTGCGCTGGCGCTGCTGATGGCGAACGCGACGGCATGCGGCGGCTCGGCGGCCACCGCGACGAGTGGAGGATCGACACCGCAGGCGACCCCGTCCGTCGCCGTCACGCCCCAGCGGCTCGTCGGTGACGACTCGGTCGCCGTCACCAAGAAGGCGATCGATGCCGTCGGGGCAGGCCTCGAGGCGCTGAGCGGCGCTCAAGTCGCCCCTCTGTATGCGGACGAGCTGGTTTACGACGACTTCACCTTCGGCCTGCACCTGGAGGGCAAGGCCGACGGTCTCAAGGAGCTCCGGCGGAGTATGGGCGAGGCGACCGGCGTTCGTGTCCTTGCCGGCTACGCCGATAGCGGTTGGGGAGTGCTCGAGCATCGTTGGGACTTCACCAAGGTCCACGACGTGTCGATCCAGCCGATCACGCTCTTCGAGCTCAGTGGCGGCAAGATCGTGCACGAGGAGTGGTGGTATCAGGACCCGTTCGGTCTCCCCAACGGCACGCCGCTCGAGCCGAAGCCACTCACCGCGGCGCCGGGACCGGCGGACACGCCGGCGGCGAGCAAGGCCGTGGCACTCACCTACGCGGCGGCGTTGCAGAACAAGGACGCCGCCGCGGTCGCCGCCTTGAGCGCGCCCACGATCGCCTTCACGGACACCGCCTCCAGCACTGTGGGCAGCAGCCCCGATGATGTGCAGAGGCACTACGCCAAGATCTTCGAGACGCCGGCCGACCTGGCTTTCGCGCACCCGCGCTACGTCGTCGGCCGCGGTTGGGCGGCCGTCATCTGGACCGCCTGCAGCCAGTCGTACGGGGCGAGCGGCAGCGGCGTGACCATGCTGGAGATCCGCGACGGCGCGATCGCCCGCGAGACGCTCTACTACAACGGTTCCAACGTCCCGTTCTAGCCCCGACAACGGGCAGCGGGAGAGCCGGCCGACCTGAGATCGAGTGGGCCGATGGGGAAGGGAGAGGTCATGAAAGGTCCAAGTGGATTCCGGGTGTTCGGGTCCGTCACGCTCGCCGTGACATCGCTGGCGGTGATCGCCGCCTTCGCCATCGCCGCCTGCGGCGGCACGGCCGTGACCGCCGCCCCGCAAGCATCTCCGGGCGCGACCGGCTCGCCT
>JAPLCM010000229.1 GCA_026392275.1 Actinomycetota bacterium
CGCGGCCAGTGCCGCCACAATCGCCACAACGTGGAGCACCCGGCCACCCGCAGACCATCGAGCACACATCGCAATCCCCTCCTCGAAGACACGAAGCTGCGTTCCATCCGTCGCACGCCTGCCCGCGCCCGTTTGCCCCTCCCATCATTTGGCCCCCGCCCCCAACCCAAGGCACACGTGCGCTGTGCCTCAGAAATGCGAAGACCGGCCCGCGGGCCGGTCTCACCAGTGGCTCCCCGCCGGACTGCGGTGGCCGCAGTGGTGCGTCCGGCGGATCACAGCCTCCCGTGTGCAGCTGCACCTCTCAGGAGCCTCGTATGGTGATCGTGTGCTCCCGTTCCGTGACCAGGTCAAGCGTTTGGAGGCGGGGGCAGGGTGAGCCGCCCCCGCCTCGTCTGCTCTCCCGAGATGCCGGCCAATCGGTCGCTTCCCTCTCTGTCTCGACTCACTTGAACCAGAGGTTGCCGGTGTAGGTCGTGGGGCTCTCATCGAGGTGGGTCGTCCAGGTCCCAGACCCATGAAGATCATGCAAGCGTCCGAAGCCCTTCTGGATCCACCAGGACCCGTTCATCGCCACCGGGTTCTCGGTGGCGTAGTTCGGGGCGTACGCGATGACCATCATCGTCATCTTGCCGCGGACCCCGTTCACCTTGCCCTTGAAATTGATCGTGAGCGTAGCCCACAGGCCGTTGGCGCCGATGAACATCGCCTCGAAGGGCTCGCGGGCGGACCCGGCGAACGTGCCGGTCCAGGTCCCGATCTCGTAGCCGGTCAGGAACTGGTTACCGTCGGGCAGGGTCGTCACCTTGACGCTCTTCTCGTTGACTTCCCATGACCAGGTGCCCGATGCGGGGGTGAGCGAGGGGCCGCTCGACGGCCTGGCCACCACTGCGGGTGCCAGGACCGCCGTCAGCACCAGCACGATACTCACTGCGAGACCAACCCATCTTGCCTTTCTCATGACTCTTGCTCCCTTCACGTTCGATACTTGTGGGCACTTCTGTCACCGCGCCCCCACACGGCGCATCCGCCCGAGAAGCGTCGATGATTCCCGCTACTGCCTCACCTCCTCCCCTCGCCGGTTCCCTTTGGATCAGAGTAGGAGGGCGCACGGCAGGCTGTCTTCACCGGAATCAGGTGAATCTTGGGCGATGCTCAGCGTCAGCGGCCTGCCCGGAGACCCACCCGGCCCTGGCAGTGGCGAGCTGAGGAGTTGACAGAGGTGCAGCGATGGGTGTTAGTCGTGTCGTACTGACCACAGAAGCGTCTCACCGAATGACAGGGGGCCATTGTGGGAGACAGCAGGCCCGACCGACGAACCACTCGCGCCGTCCCCTCGCCCGCGGCGGCCTCCGCAGGCCGGGTTCCCGCCGAGCCCGGTCCGCACTCGGCCGCGGGCCCGCCTGCGTTCGCCCCCAACGTGCTCAAGCTGCAGGCGCCTCGCCCGCTACGCAAAGCCGTCCGCAGGAAGGATCTCGTGGGCTCCCTGCTGGGCGAGACCGCACCGCTCGTGCTGTTCTCAGCCCCAGCCGGCTCCGGGAAGACCGCGACGATCGGTCAGTGGCTCGAGGCCGACGGGCGGACCAGCGGGTGGCTCCAGCTCGACGCCGGCGACAACGACCCCGTCACACTCCTGCAGTACCTCGCACGGGCGCTCCTCGCCCTCACCCCGCTCGATACGAAGGTCCTGATGTGGCTCGCCCTGCCAGAACCGCCGATCCGGGAGGCCGTCCTTCCGGCGATGGTCAAGGCGGTGTCGTCCGCGCCCCCCTTCATCCTGGTGCTGGACGACACCCACTTCGTCCGTGACCCGCGCTGCTGGGAGATCCTGGGCATGCTTGTCGAGGCCGTGTCGGTGGGTTCGTCCGTCGTCACGAGCGGCCGAGCCGATCCGCCGCTGCACCTTGGGCGCCTGCGTTCGAAGGATCTGCTCGCCGAGTATCGCTTCCCGCGACTCTGCTTCGGTCGGGAGGACACAGTCGCTCTCCTTGCCCTCCACGGGTTCGAGCCTGAGGGCCCCGTGGTCGAGGCGCTGGAGCTCGCGACGGAGGGCTGGCCCGCGGGCGTGTACCTCGCCGCGCTCGCGTGGAAAGCGAGCGACGGGCCGCGGCCCCTGCCTTCGGGTGAGCGTCGCGAGATCGCGGACTACCTGATCTCTGAAATGCTGGCCGATCAATCCGCCGACGTCGTCCGGTTCCTCACGCGCACGGCGATCGTCTCTCGCCTGTGCCCGGAGCTGTGCACCGTGCTGACGGGGCGCGAGGACAGCGCGCGTCTGCTCGAGGCCATCGAGCGGGAGAACCTCTTCCTCATCCCGCTCGACGACCGTCGTGAGTGGTACCGCTACCACCACCTCTTCCGGGAACTCCTGGAGGTGGAGCTGAAGCGACGGGAGCCGCGCCTCTTGACCAAGCTGCATGGCAAGGCGGCCGAATGGCTCGCGGCGAGAGACGAGATAGACGAAGCGCTGGACCACCTGCTGCGCGCCGGCCTGGTCGAGCAAGCCGGCGATCTGGTGGCCGCCGCGTGGTGGTCGCGTTTCGTCACGGGTCGGGCGTGGACCGCGCGGCGATGGCTGGACAACTTCTCCCCGGATGAGATCCGGGCGCAGGTGGACCTGAGACTGGCGGCCTCATGGCTCCTGGCCCTGACGGGGGAGAGCAAGGCAGCGCGCGACCTGACCGCCGGGCTCGAGCCGTCGGAGCTCGACATCGCACCCCGGCTCGGCGCCCCGTCGGCCGCCACCATGGCGGCGCTGGTCCGTGCCATGCTCGCGCCTCACGGACCCCTCCAGATGGTCGAGGATGCCCGGTTCGCCGCGCGCCTGGAGGAGGCTGGGCACAGTCCCTGGCACGCCGTCGCCCTGTCACTGGTGGGAGCCGGGACGTGGCTCGGCGGGGACGACGAGGGGGCCGTGGAGCCGTTCCAGGAGGCGATCCGCGCCTCCGAGGGGTTGCCCGGAGGGGCCGACCTCGCCGCACTCGGCGGTCTGTCGCTGCTCGCCGCCGACCACGGCAAGTGGGAGGAGGCCCGCGCGTACGCCGAGGAGGCCGTGCGACGGACCGCTCCCTACGAGGCCGGAGACTACCTGCCGAACTCGGCGGCGCGGATGGCGCGCGACAGGCTCATGGCGCGTGAGGGGGACGACGGCGCGGTCGCGGACCTCACGGACATGCTGGAGTCCTTGGACCCCGGTTTCTGCCCCTGGACCCCGGCGAGCGTGAGCCTTTGCCTCACGGAGGCCTTCATCGACCGCGGCGAGGTCCTGGCGGCAAGGCTGCAGCTCGACGCGGTCCAAGCCGGCCTCCGGCGATGGGCCCCGGCGCCCGGGCTTCTCCGGCGGGCCGAGGCGTTCGAGGTCCGGTTGCGCGCCCGCTCGTCGGTCGAGCCGATCTCGAGAGCGGAACTGCGGGTACTCGAGCTCCTGCCGACCCACCTGACGACCGCCGAGATCGCGGAGCGCCTGCACCTCTCGCCCAACACGGTCGGGAGCCACATCAAGGCGCTGCACAGAAAGCTGGATGCGGGCCGTCGCTCCGAGGTCGTGGAGAAGGCGGTCATGGCCGGGCTGCTGCCACGACCGCCAGAGCAGTGAGGCTCGGCGCCGCAAGCAGCAAGCGACAGACCAGGCAGGATCATCGGAGGAGGCCCGCCACCTGTGACGGGCCTCCCGTCGACCGGCAAGGTCAGTGCATCCAGACAGTGTCTTCATAGTCGGCGAAGCTGGTGCCGGGGGGATATCGCCCACGTAGACCCATGTCCCGAAGGCATGCAGGTGCCTCAGACCGCCGAACCCGTTGACGATCACCCATTCGCCGCCCAGGAAGCGCGCCGCCTCAGCGTGGCGTCTTCACGGGAATCCGACGATGCTGATGTCGCGGCTCCTCGTCGCGCAGCTCGCGGGCGACGGCCACCTCGGCCTGCGAGGCGGCAACCAGCAGACGCCCGAGTAGTTGGCGACGCCGGTGTCGGTCAGCTGGGATTCCGCGAGGAGGTCCTCGGTCCATGTCCCCATCCCGAAGAGGCCCTTGAGTCCGCGGGTGCCCCCCACGACCGACCAGTGACCGTCATCGGGGTCCCCTCGGGCACACCACCCGGGATCTCGACGGTCAGCGCGATGTCCGCGGTCCCGTGGTGGCCGGCGACGTGGGTATACTTCGGCTGTCAAGTCGCTCGTCCTGAAGGAGGCTGCGATGCAACGCGCTGCGAAACGCCCGCTGATCGGCGCGTCCTGCCCTCAAGCAGCCTCTCGCCCCGACCTGTGATGTCGAGAACGCTCTACCTGCTGCGTCACGCCAAGTCGAGCTGGGACGACCCCTCGCTGCCCGACCGCGAACGCCCCCTCGCGCCGCGAGGCCGGCGGGCCTGCGAGTTAATCGCTTCCTACCTCGATCGCGAGCACATCGCCCCGGAGCTCCTGCTCTGCTCGTCGGCGACGCGCAGCAGGGAGACGCTGGAACGAGCCGGCCTCGCCTCCCGCATCGACTCGCAGATCCTCATCGAGGACGGCTTGTACGTGGCTACGGCGGCCGACCTTCTGGCGAGGCTCCGCCTCGTGGACGACGAGGTCGCCCTGGTGCTGCTGGTCGGCCACCACCCCGCCATCCAGGACCTCGCCGTGTGCCTGGCGTCGGGCGGCGAGAAACGGGGCGACCTCGCCCGCAAGTTCCCCACGGCCGCCCTCGCCACGCTCACCTGGAGCGGCGGATGGGCCTCGCTCGGCCCCGCCGCCGCCGAACTCGTCGCGTTCGTGACTCCGAGGGAGCTTGCAAGCAGGCCGCGCTGATCCGCGCCGAGGACGATGATGGCTCTGCGCTTTCCACGACTGCGCCACAAGGGCAACATCCGTCTGTTCGTCGTCGCCGGCGACCCGGACGGCGCTCCTGGCGATCGCTGGTTTCGCTCCCTGCCGGACGCCCTGCGGGCCTTCGACAGACTGGAGGAGCAATGGAAGCCCCGCGCCTGGATCATCGAGTACCACGATCAGCCGACCTATGGCGGCATCTCCGTGGTGCGCAACGTGGTCCACATGAGAGATGGGCGACGCACGAACGGGGAGCCGCCTCCTTCGTCTTGAGCGCGGCACGCCTCCGTGCCCACGGGGCACCCTCAGGCTCATCGTTGCGTCGCCTGGGGCGGCTCGCAAGCGCGACTGGGCTACCCGCTCCGCGCCCAGGCTGTTGCGCGGGTGTAGGCTCTTCCCACGGTCTGCGTAGGAGGGGGACAGGGTGAGCACACCGTCGCACGTGATGCTGCCCGACGGGCGGCGTCTCGACATCCGCGTCACCGGACCGAAAGACGGCCTCCTCTTGGTCTTCCACCTCGGGACGTGGGACGCTGCGGTACGGTTTCCGCAGCTGGAACGAGCCGCTCGCGCTCACGACCTGCGCCTGGTGACTATGTCCCGACCGGCCTACGGGGACTCGACCCGACACCCAGGCCGCAGGGTCGTGGACGTCGTACCGGACACGGCTGCCGTGCTCGCCGCCCTCGGTGCCGATTGCTGTCTCGTGGGGGGCTGGTCGGGCGGCGGCCCCCATGCTCTCGCCTGCGCAGCCCGGCTGGACGCGGCTCTGGCGGTCTTCGTGATCGCCGGCCTCGCCCCCTACGACTGCGACGACGCCGAGTGGGCGTCGGCGATGGGGGCGGACAGCGTGTGGGTGTACGACCTGGCCCTGAAGGGCGAGGATGCCCTGCGCGCCGAGTTGACCGCAGACCGCGAGAAGATGAAGGACGCCACGCTGGCGGACCTCATGGCAGCGGATGAGAGCGTCCCCGAGGCCGACAGGGCGATACTGGCCAGCGAGTTCGGAGAGTGGTACGTCGCCAGCTACCGTGAGGCGGTGCGCAACGGTGTGGACGGCTCGCTCGACGACCTGCTGGCCTTCGTCAAGCCCTGGGGCTTCGCGTTGGATGAAGTCGAGATCCCGACCATGCTCTGGCACGGGACCGCTGACCTCGGGCTGCCCGTCGCCCACGGCCGATGGTTGGCTTCACGGCTGCCGCACGCCAGGTTCTATCTGGAAGAGGGAGAGGGCCACCTCTCACTGGTCGGTGCGCTCGACCGCATGCTCGACGAGCTTCTGGCGAGCGTGGGCGAAAGCGCCCAACCTTCGCCACCGCGAGGCTGACGCCCCCTCGGTCTGTTCTCAGCACCGTTCAGAGAGACGGCCCCGCTGGTCTTGGGGAGGCCACGTGCCGGGACCGCCCCGACCTACCGGGGTTTCGGCACGCGGACTAGGGTCACCATCACGGCAACCGGGACGCCGCCGGCCGCAAGGTGACCGGCCACCGTTTCGGGGACCCATGCCCACAGGCACAGATCGTCCGGTCAGAGGCCACCGTTGGCGACGCCCCGGTCAACCAGCGAGGTGGACGATGGGCGTCGAATCCAAGCTCCTGTCAGCCGGCGGCGATCACCGCCACGCCGACGAGCGCTGACGCGATGCCGAACTGCTGCGTCCGCGAAAGGCGCTCGTGCACGAAGACGTGGGCCAGGAGTGCCAAGAAGACGGGGTAGACCGAACTCAACACCGCGACGATGCTCAGGTAGCCCAAGGTCGACGCCACCGAGAACAGCGTGATGCCGCCGGTCTCGAACACGCCGACGGCGAGGACGGGCACCGCGGCCGCCCTCGTGAGCTTCAGGCCCGGCCGCATGACGGCGAACGTCAGCGCGAAGACGGTCATGGCGGTCGAACGGCCGAGGAGGAGACTCCAGTATGGGTCTGACCGTGAGCCGTGGGCATAGAGGACCATGACGAAGCCGTAGGACACGGCGGTCAGCACCGCCAACAGGATGCTCGCTCTGCTCGTGGCCTGATGGTGCTCGCCGGCGCTCTTCTCCCGGGACGCCAGCATGACGCCACCGAGCGCGATCCCGATGCCGGCGAGCTGCCACGCGGACGGGCGCTCGCCGCTCGCCAGGCCGACGATCACCGGCACGGCGGCGGCGAGGGTGAAGATCGGCCCGATGATGCTCATCACTCCGATCGCCAGCGCCTGAAAGCTCGCGGCGATGGCGACGACGCTGAGCAGGCCGGCGGCAAGCGATGGCAGCAGCACCTCCTCTGGAAGCCCGTGGCCGCGAGCGAGTACCACCAGCACCAACAGGCACAGGCCGGCGAGCTGGCTGAAGATGATCACCGTCCAGAGGGAGGTCCGGCGCGTCTGGCTGCCGGCCAGGACGTCGCCCGCTGCGTAGGACAGGCTGGAGGCGAGGGCGAGGACGACGGCGAACATGCTCGTAGGCTATCAGACCGGTAGTAGCAAGGCGGCCCGCCACCCGGATAGGGGGGAAACGGGCCCGAAACGGAGCGCGCCGTTCGTCACATCCTTCGACGTCGCGTCGGCATCGCCTTATGTACGTCTCCATGACGCCAACACCGGGACGAGGCGAGCAGGCGGCGAGTCCGATCCCGGGCCGTGGTGACCTGCATCTTCCGCACCCGGGATCGTCGCCGTGAAAGGCGCAAGGGCCCACAAGACCGATATACCTGAGTCGTGAGCGGGAGGGCGAGGCGCGGATTTCGACAGCCGGCCGCACAGATGCTGGGCAAGCCACCGCCGGCTTCGTCTTCTCGTGCGCTTCAGCCTTCTCTGACATGGCGTACGCCGTGCGACGCGATCCGGCGTAGACGCGTGCGAGACGAAGTCGTCGGTCAGAGTGATCGCGTCCATGCCGCCGGGAAGATCGCCGCCGGGCTTCACTTCTCAACGATCTTCCAGTACGAGTCCTTCCTGATGACGTTGCCCCCGCGGAACTCCCAGTGATCACATCCACGGACCCGAACTTCGTTCCCGTCGGGTCTCGTCCCGGTCAGGAGCCATTCCGAAATACCCAGATCACCACTCACCCAGTGGCGGTCGTCGCCGTAGTGGACATCAGGGAGCCCCGTGAACCGCGACGCTATTCCCTCGCGCACCGCCACTTTGCCGACGAAGCGTTGCCCCCAGGCGTCCGGCCCTCGAGGCAGTCCATCGAGCAGTCCTCCGCGAAGAACTCCATGATTGCGTCGAGATCGTGGCGATTGAATGCGTCGGCGATCATCTTCAGCGTCTCAACCGTGACAGATTCCGAATCGGCCATCGCCTTGCCTCCGTCTCGTCGTGGGTGCTCTGACAAGGATGATGCAGATGCGTATGTCACATCCGCAGCTGCCCTCTTCCGCGTATGACGCTATACCTTGACTGGGTGGGCGGCATAGGCAGTCTGTGAGAGCCGCCATCGAGGGGTTGACCATGAGCCGGTGGTAGCCCTTCGGGTCCCAGCCGTTCCCAGCCGTCCACGTCGATACGTCGGCATTTGGGTTGCTCAGTGTCAGGCTGAGCCCGTTGGGATTCCCGACCTTGGTCGGGCAACCTGCGGCGTGGCGACGGGGTGACCCCTTGGGTTGCTGTCGTCCGACGGGACTGACCAACGTTCGCCTCTATCCCCCGCCGCCTGCCGCGAGGTTCGCCGGCGTGACCTGATAGGAGCCTGGCTAGAGGCCCCCACTGAGCCCTGTCCACCGGCTTCCTCCTGTCTCAGGCGATGCCGAGCGTCTCCGGCGCGAGAGAGGCCCGAGCATGAGAATGCCCGCCGCGTCTGGGGAGAACGCATGCCAGGCAGCCGTGCAAGACGTGCCTGCCTCGACGCTCCCGAACGCGCCTGCCGCCGGCGTCGTCCCTCACCGCCTGGTCGGCCTGCAACAGCTCGCCGTCAGGGCAGCTTGCTCACAAGGCCGGCGAACTCTTCGGGCGTGAAGGCGCGGAGCGTCTGCGTCGTGATGTAGCCCTGAGCGGCGATCGACATCGACATCAGGGCTGCGAGCTCATCGCTCGGGCCCTCGGCCACCATCACGTAGTCGTAGGCGCCCATCGTGGCATGGAAGCTGAGCACCTTGCCGCCGGCGGCCTCGATCCCCTTGACGACCTCCTGGTACCGCGCCGGCGCGTCCTTGAGGTCGGCGAGCCCCTTGGCGGTCAGGTTGCAGAGTATGACGAACTGCGGCATGACGAACCTCCCGTGTAGCGGGGTCGCACCTCCTGTGCGACACCCTCTCAACGGAGTGTAACCGCAGCCGTGCGATCGTCACCGTTGCAGGCGGAGTTCGGCTTCTCCGACAGCCATGCCTGAGCGGACGATCTGTGCGTGTGGGCGCAGTCCCCGGAACGGTGGCCAGTTGGTGTGGAGGGGCGACTGGGATGCCGGTGCGCACTGGGGACTTGTGAAGACAGACAGCCGCTCTTCCGCGGCTCCTGAGGCCAACGGGCACGAAGAGGCCCGCCGCCCAAGGAGAGCCATCCTCTGCCTCGGCACAACGGCGCGCGCTCGCACCGACAGGGAACACTCCGCACATGTAGCGCGGAGCAGTCCTCGGCTACCTCACCGGCATGGGGCTCACCTTGGGCCTCGTGGCGCTGACTGTTACCGTCATTCTGGCGCTCACCGTCGTCGGCCTGTCCGCCACATCGGTTGACGCCGGGAGGGTGCTGGGGCAGATCCAAGTCGTCGTCATCGCCGTGGCGTACCTCGCCCTGGCCGCGTGGCTCGACCTCGACGCGCTGCGGGACCTCGCGGCGCAGCGGCGCGAGCATGCCGGGCTCGATGTCGCCCGCCTGGTCGCGACCGTGGCAGGCGTCGCCTACCTTGTGGGCGTGGTCGTCTGGGCGACGGGACATCCCCAGTTCGACTCCATCGGGATGATCCTGGCCCTTGGGGGCTGCGGCATCGTGGGGGCGGCGGTCGTGACGGTCGCCGACCTGACGGTCGGGCGCCACGAACAGCTGGTCTCGGGCGTCTG
>JAPLCM010000097.1 GCA_026392275.1 Actinomycetota bacterium
CTGACGACCACGGTGACGCCGCTGTCGCGCAGGTTCTGCGCGTGCGCGTGGCCCTGGCTGCCGTAACCGATGATGGCCACCGTCTTGGCCTGGATCAGGGAGAGGTCGGCGTCCTTGTCGTAGTACATGCGGGTTCTCCTTCTGTGTACGCCCCTGCGGGCGGGTGCTCTGCGAACGTTTGACTTTACTGTGTCCCAGCGGGCGCGGCAACGTGTGCGCCGCCTGCCATGCGCCTACTGGTACGTTTGCCCGTCGTGACGCAGCCACCCCGCCGCATGCCGCCCATCGGGGTCCTGATGTGTCCAGTGGATCGTGCCTCCCTGCTCGCTCCACTCGTAGACCCCGCGGAAGGCGACGGCGTCGCCCACCGCCAGCCCTTCGACGCGCGGCGCGACGTCGATGTTGTGCGCCACGAGCAGTGTCTGCCCAGACTCCAGGCGGATGACGAAACGCTGATGACGATCACCGTCGGTGTCGTCGGCGAGAAGCGTCACCACCGTGCCGCCGCCCTGCACCTGCAGGTCGTGGGCCCGGTCCTCGAATGCGGCGGCGAGGACGGCGTCGTCGCGCGCGGAGGCGTCGCTGTCGTCGCTCGCAGGTGCGGCGCCGTCGCTCACCGCGCCGCCGGACCCGCCGCACCCTGCGAGGGCCAGCAGCGCCACGGCGAGCATTGCGGCGGCCAGCGCGACTGCCGGCCGCGATGGGCACGGGTCACTCATCGTCCCAGTACTCCATCGTGTCGCTCATGCGGTAGCCGTTGCCGACGAGACGTACGCCCACGCGCCCCGTGTCGGTGTGCACCGTCACCTCGTTCGGGTTCCGCTCGCCGATGATCAGGTAGCGGACCGTCTCGGCGGTCTCGTTGACCAGCGCGTGCCCGGCCTTCTGCCCGGCAGGGAACACGACGAAGCTGCCGGGCTCCAGCTGGTACCTCGAATCGCCGAGTCGCAGCGTCGGCCGGCCCTCGAGCACCATCAGCTGCTCCTCCTCGAGGAAGTGGTAGTGCGCGACGTACGCCTGCCGTCCCGGCGCGATCTCCTCCATGCACACGCCCACGTGCGAGCAGCCGCCGTACTCACCGAGCTGGCGGAACCGCGTCCCGAAGAGCTCGCCGTGCGAGTACTCTTCCCACGGCAAATCCTCGACGGAGAACGGCAGGCGGGTGCCGTCGTCCGCCACCGGTCCCGTGATGAAATCCTCGGCCATCATGGACTCCTCTCGTTTCTGCTTGTGAGTGCACTACGCCCCGCGGACCTGGAGCATGGCTTCCCGGCCGAGAAACCTGCCGTACCTGGCCGCCTCGGCCTCCAGCGCCCCGGTCTGGGCGCCGTCGAACGGCCGGCTCAGCTTCACCTCGACGACCACCGTGTCCTTCTTTGCGGTGCGCCTCCAGAAACCGGCGACCCGGCCGTCGAGCAGGACGACGAGGTTGAAGACCGGCCGCGAGGCCGGCGTCCAGTGCGCACCCGGCCGGGCGATCACATGCTTCGTCTCTGCGTAGCCCATGATGTACTCGTCGTAGCCCTGCAGCAGGTGCACCAGCGGCGTCTCGAGCGCGAGCGCCGGCGACCCGGCGGAGGACCAGAAGGGCAGCCCTTCGATGACCTCGCGGCGAAGCTCCGCGCCGACCCCGTCGAGGGCCGCCTTGACCTCCGCCAGGGTGAGGCTCGCCCAGGCGGCGAAGTCCTTCGCGGTCGCCGGTCCGTGGCTCGCGAAGTAGCGCCGCGAGAGTTCGGCCAGGGACTCGTCGCGAGGGAGATCGGCGGCCTGCGGGGCCCGCTCCTCCAGCAGCATGTAGGTATGCTGCTTGCCTTGGAGCGGGCCGCTGCAGATGAGGGCGTTCAGTTCGGCGTTCATGAGGATGTACGGCAGCCGCTGGCCGTCGACGCCGACACCGGCGCCGACGAGCGCGCCTGCCGTCTCCGTGCGTGTCAGCCGGTTCCCGCCGCGCAGCGCGCCGGCAAGGATCGCCTCGCTGCGCATCAGGGTGGCCTCGTCCAGCCCGAGCTGACGGTACCTGAAGGCGCAACGCGCCTGCACGCGGGGCGCCGTGGCGGTGAGCAGCCAGCGGATGTCCGCCGGCAGGACGAAGTGCCAGGTCGGCCGCAGCACGTGCGTACGCAGGATGGTCCCGGCGTCGAAGGCCCGGTCCAGCCGGGCGCCGCTGGCGCCCCTTGTGCGCCGGGCCACCGCCCATTTCGCCGGGCCGAAGTCCTGCGCCTGCACGGCGCCCAGACTACCGACGACATCTTCGGGCGACCTGTGCGGGGTGCCCACGAGACGCTGACAGCGCAGCCGGCGACGCGCGATCTCGCCACTCGCGTCAGGCGTGAGCACCGGTCACCAGCGCAGGGTTCCTCACCGAGGCCACTCTTCCTCGAGCCCGCGAACGCGTCAGTCCGCCCCGATCCCCCAGTTCTCGATCACGTAGTCCATGTCCTTGTCTCCGCGGCCGCTGAGATTCACGAGGATGGTGCCGGTCTTCATCTCGCGGGCCTTGACGAGCGCGTGGGCGACGGCGTGGGCGCTCTCGAGCGCAGGGATGATGCCCTCCTGGCGGCTGAGCTTGAAGAAGGCGTCGCGGCAGGCGTCGTCGGTGCAGGTGACGTACCGGACCCGGCCCGCGTCCTTGAGATAGCTGTGCTCGGGGCCGACGCCGGGGTAGTCGAGGCCGCTGGCGCAGGAGTACACGGGGGAAGGCTCACCCTTGTCATCCTGCAGCAGGTAGCACTTGAAGCCGTGGATGATGCCCTCGCGACCGTAGGTCATGGTCGCGGCGTGCTCGCCCACGCCCGCGCCGCGCCCCAGCGGCTCCACGCCGATGAGCTCGCAGGGGTCATCGAGGAAGGCCGTGAAGATACCGATGGCGTTGGAGCCGCCGCCGACGCACGCCTCCACCACATCGGGGAGGTTGCCGGTCATCTCCTGAAACTGCTCGCGGGCTTCGATGCCCACGACGCGCTGGAAGTCGCGCACCATGAGCGGGAAGGGATGCGGCCCGACCACAGAGCCGATGCAGTAGATGGAGTTCTCGTAGTCCGCCAAATACGCCTCGAAGGCCGAGTCGACGGCCTCCTTGAGGGTCTTGAGGCCGTGAGACACGGGCACGACCGTGGCGCCCAGGAGCTGCATGCGGCTGACGTTGGGCGCCTGCTTGACGATGTCGACCTCGCCCATATGGATCTCGCAGGCGAGGCCGAAGTGGGCGGCGGCGGTGGCAAGCGCCACGCCGTGCTGACCGGCGCCGGTCTCGGCGATGACCTTCGTCTTGCCCATGTACTTCGCCAGCAACGCCTCGCCCATGCAGTGGTTGAGCTTGTGCGCGCCGGTGTGGTTCAAGTCCTCGCGCTTCAGGTAGATCTGCGCGCCGCCATTGGCCAGCGACAGGGTGCGCGCGTGGTAGACCGGCGTCGGCCGCCCCTGGAAGTGCTTGCGCAGGTAGCGCAGCTCGGCGATGAACGCCGCGTCGTTCTCGATCTCGTGGTACGCCTTCGTGATCTCGGCGAAGGGCGCCTCGAGCTGCGGCGGCAGAAACTGCCCGCCGTACTCGCCGAAGAACCCGCGCTCGTCGGGCAGCGCCTGCCGCCTGACCGCCTGCTGTGTGCCGGCTTGCTCAGCCATATGTCACCTCATGGACGTCGTGCTTGTGGTGGACCAGCGGCCAGTCTACGCGACCTGGCCCCGGCGTGCGCCCGTGGAGGGGCACCAAGGCAGGGGGACGAGCCGGCTCTGCTACCGTGCGATCTCCACGCGGTTCCGGCCGCCATCCTTGGCGCGATACAGCGCCTCGTCGGCAAGACGGATGAGCCCGTCTTCGTGCTCGACGTTCTGGTTGGGATAGGCGGCCCCGCCGGCGCTGAGCGTGACGCGGACGGTCTTTTCGCCGTCAGAGACGGCGCTGTCTTCGACCGCCTGCCGCAGGCGCTCGCCCATTTGCCGCAGGTCCTCGGTGGAGGCGGCCGGCAGGACAGCGAGGAGCTCCTCGCCGCCGTAGCGCAGAAGGATGTCTCCCTCCCGCAGGGACGAGCGAGCGATCGAGCAGACCGACTTGAGGACCCTGTCGCCGACCAGATGCCCGTAGGTGTCGTTCACGGCCTTGAAGTGGTCGATGTCCAGCATGAGGACGCCGAGAGGGGCCGTGACGCGCAGCGCCCGCCCGAACTCCTCGTGCAGCCGGCCAAGGCCAAAGCGGCGGTTGTACAGCCCGGTGAGCGGGTCCAGGGCCGCAAGGTTCTGCAGCCGGTCGTGAGCGATCGCGTTGTTGAGCGCGAGCCCCAGGCCCTGAAGGAAGAGATCGATCAGGGCCCTCTGGTCGGCGCTGAAGGCTCCCCCCGCGGCCAGAACCACGACTCCGAGAGGGAAATTCTTGTAGGTGACCGGGAAGACGAGGACCTCGCCGGGGCGGAAATCCGCGAGGACACCCTCGAGGCGCACGTCGTCGGGGATCGTGACCACCTGACGTTCACCACTGCGCACGGCGGCGTCGACGTGGCCGCTCGCCGCCACCGCCAACGGATCGCGCAGCCCGCGGGAGGCGGCGACCTTGAGCTCGCCCGCCGCCTCGTACAGGATCAAACCGCCGGCGGCCCCCGCGTGCTCAAAGAACTGGCGCAGAGCCTCGTGAGCCAGACTCTCGATCTCCAGCTGGCTCGTCAGCATCTCCGAGAAGGAGCGCACCGCCAGCTGCGTCCTCATTGAAGCTGACAGCGCTTCGACAAGGCGGTTGAACGCCAGGGCGCTCTCGCCGATCTCATCCTCGGAATCGACGACGATGGAGCATTCCGCGGGCGTGCAGCCAGACAGGTCGCCGCTCGACGTCATGGATCCCAGGCTCTGCTCGACGTGGGTCATACGCTCGGCGAGGATCCTCAAGCGAGCCCCGACCACGCGCCGCGAGATGACATAGTTGACCACGCCCGACAAGGCTCCGGCGAACAGGCAGGCGGCGAAGAACTGCGGCGTCAGCGCGGTATCGCGCGGCACCCCGAGGAGCATCACGAAGGGTGGGAAGACGAGACCGATGCAGAGGCCGAAGCCGACCTGCCAGATGGCGAGGTCGTGGAAGACCTTACGTGTGATGCGCACCAGACGCCCCCCGAGTCGCGGCCACCGTCACGCCTACTCTACCGTGAACGCCGCCCTACACTCCACAGCGGCGGGCCGGGCAGGTGTCAGGGCCTGCCGGCGGTCACTCGAGTCGTCGCTTGGGCGTCCCGCGCACCGGCCTCCCGGCGCAGAAGAGGCGGCAGCAGCGATGGAGTCGGTGAGAGCCGTCCGAAAGGCCGTCGATCAGGCTGCATCGACGCTCGATCGTGCTCGGTTGCCTACCGCGCTCGGGCCCGGGCGCGCCGCCTCGCTGCCTCCCCTGCCTTGCGGAAGAACTCGATGATCTCCTCGTCCGACTTCCCGTGGAGAAGCTTTGCCTGCTTGTCCCGGATCCGCCGCACGAGCTCGACGGCGTGGATGTCAGTCTTCCGTTCCATGACTCGCCACCTCGCGGGGGGAGTAGATGCTCAGAGATCTGTACCCGAGCTCCAGATTGACGCCGTTGAAGAGCCTGATCTTGTCCAGTCTCACGATGTGTCTGAAGTTCCAGCTTACCACCACGTCGACCTCCGCCACGGTGGCGAGCGCGATGTGCAGCATGTCACTGCGGAACCGCGGCCCGAGGACGTTGTGCGACTCGTAGGCGCCAAGCAGATCCAAGACCTCTGACGTGACGTGGAGGTTACGCGCGCCCTCGATGAGCTCGGAGAAGAGATCCCGAACAGGCTCCGGAGCCGCCGCGACCTCCGCGGCGGTCACGTCCGAGACGACGAGATCACAGCGATCGGCGCGGAAGTCGTCCATGAGAGCATTCGACCACTCCGCGAACTCGTCGTCGAAACACCCCCCGAACACCGACGTGTCCACGTACACGCGTAACTGTTTCATCGCGCCCCATTCCCGGTTGACTGTTCCGAGCGCGTGCGGCGCGGGCGGGCGTCAGCCCCTCCCGCGCCCCATGGCGATCGTGCCCGTGCGCACGACTTCGAGGATGCCCAGCGGCTGCAGCAGCTCGAGAAGCGCTTCGAGCTTGTCGTTGGTGCCCACCACGCGCAGGGTGAGCGCGCGGCGGTCCACGTCGACGATCTTGGCCTTGAAGATCTCGGCGATCTGCAGCGCCTCGGTGCGTTTGTCGCCCTCGCCGGCGACGCGCACCAGCAGGAGCTCGGCGGAGACGGCGTTGTGGGGCTCGAGCTCGCGGATCTTGAGCACGTTGATGAGCTTGTGCAGCTGCTTGGTGACCTGGTCGACGGGGTGCTCGTCGCCGTCGATGACGATGGTGATGCGCGACAGCTGCGCATCTTCGCTGAGCCCCACGGCCAGGCTCTCGATGTTGAAGCCGCGGCGCGCGAAGAGCCCGGCGACCCGCGTGAGCACGCCGGGCTTGTTCTCGACGAGGATGGAGAGGGTGTGCTTCATGACTTCCTCCCCTTGCGGCTCTGGCCGCCGATCATCTCGGTGATCTCCTGACCGGCCGGCACCATCGGGAACACGTTCTCCGCGGCGGAGGTCCGAAAGTCGATCACCGCCGGCCGGCCACAGCCGATGGCTTCGCGCAGGGCCGGCTCGATCTCGTCCTTCTGCGTGACGAGAAAGCCCACCGCGCCAAACGCCTCGGCGAGCATCTTGAAGTCGGGCTGCGCCTCGATGCAGGTGAACGAGTAACGCTTGTGCCAGAACAGGTCCTGCCATTGGCGGACCATGCCCAGATAGCCGTTGTTGAGGATGCAGACCACCACGGGCACGTCGTAGCTCACGGCCGTGGCGAGCTCCTGCATCGTCATCTGAAAGCCGCCGTCGCCACTGATGTCGATCACCGTCTTGTCCGGGTGAGCGATCTTGGCGCCGATGCTCGCCGGCAGGCCGAAACCCATGGTGCCGAGGCCGCCGGAGCTGATGAACTGGCGCGGATACCTGTACGTGTAGTACTGCGTCGCCCACATCTGGTGCTGGCCCACGTCGGTGCAGATGATGGCGTCGTGAGCGGTGAGGCGGTCGATCTCCTGGATCACCAACTGCGGCGCGAGCTTGCCGTCTGTGGGGTCCTCGTAGTGGAGGGGGAACTCGTCCTTGCGGGCGGCGATGCGCGCCAGCCACTCGGCGGTGCGCTCGGCCGGCCACTCCAGCCCCTCGAGCTCCTTGACCAGCCCGGCGGCCACGTGCCTGGCGTCGCCGACGATGGGTATGAGCGGCGACACGTTCTTGCCGATCTCGGCCGGGTCCACGTCGGCGTGGATGACGCACGCGTGCGGCGCGAACGCCTTGAGCTTGCCGGTCACGCGGTCGTCGAAGCGCGCCCCCAGATTGATGAGCAGGTCGCACTCGTGCACCGCGTAGTTGGCGGTCACGGTGCCGTGCATGCCGAGCATGCCCATGGAGAGCTCGTGCGTCTCGGGGAAGGCGCCGAGGGCCATGAGCGTGGTCGCGACCGGCAGGCGCCGCATCTCGGCAAGCCGCAGGATCTCGGGGGCGGCGTCGGAGGAAATGGCGCCCCCGCCGAGGTAGAGCACCGGCCGCTGAGCCTCGTTGATGGCCTTCGCCGCGGCGCGGATCTGCTTGATGTGGCCCCTGAACGTCGGCCGGTAGCCGGGCAGGTCGATCGCGTCGGCCTCGTGGTAGGTGAGCTCGCCCAAGGCGACGTCGACGGGGATGTCGATGACCACCGGGCCGGGACGCCCCGTGGAGGCGATGTGGAACGCCTCGTGGACGACCCGCGGCAGCTCGGCCGGGTCCTTGACGAGGTAGGAGTGCTTGACGATCGGCAGCGTGATGCCGGTGATGTCGGCCTCCTGGAAGGCGTCGGTGCCGATAAGGTCGCTGCGCACCTGCCAGGTGATGGCCACCAGCGGTGACGAGTCGAGATAGGCGGTGGCGATGCCGGTGACGAGGTTGGTGGCGCCGGGGCCGCTGGTCGCCGTGCAGACGCCCACCTTGCCGGTGGCGCGGGCGTAGCCGTCGGCGGCGTGCGCCGCGCCCTGCTCGTGGCGCACCAGCACGTGGCGCAGGTTCTTGGCGTCGTAGAGCGCGTCGTAGAACGGGATCGCGACGCCGCCGGGATACCCGAAGATCACCTCGCAGCCCTCGTGCTCGAGAGCGGCCACGAGGGCCTGCGACCCTTTCATTCTCTTGTCTGGTGTCATTGGAGCACAGCTCCCTTCTCCGCGCCGGAGACGAGTTTGACGTAGCGGGCCAGGTAGCCGGATACGCCGGCGCGCGGCGTGATGGGCGGCTGCGCCGCCCGGCGCCGCGCGATCTCCACTTCGTCGACGTCGAGCGTGAGCCTGCGTGCGGGAATGTCGATGCTTATGGTGTCGCCCTCGTGGACGAGGCCGATGAGGCCGCCGGCGTGGGCCTCGGGGGCGACGTGGCCGATGGCGGCGCCGCGCGTGGCGCCGCTGAAACGGCCATCGGTGAGGAGCGCCACGTCCTTGTCGCGGCCCTGGCCGGCGAGCATCGAGGTGGCGCTGAGCATCTCGGGCATGCCGGGGGCGCCCTTGGGGCCTTCGCCGCGAACGACGACCACCGAGCCGGTGCGGATGTGGCCGTCGGCGATAGCTGCCACGGCCTCCTTCTCGCTCTCGAAGACCTGGGCGGGGCCGCTGTGGCGCAGCATGCTCTCGTCGACGGCGCCCTCCTTGACGACGGCGCCGGCGGGAGCGAGGTTGCCGAAGAGCACGGCCAGGCCGCCGGTGGCGTGGTAAGCCTTGTCGAGGGGCCGGATCACGTCGGCGTCGACGACGCGGGCGCCGGCCACGGCCTCGGCCACGGTGCCCCCGGCGACGCTCAGAGCGGAGCCGTCCATGAGGCCCGCGTCGATGAGCTGCTTCATGACGGCCTGCACGCCGCCGGCGTGGTACAGGTCTTCCATGTGGTGGGCCCCGGCGGGCGCCAGCCGGCAGATGTGCGGCACGCGCGCGGCGACGTCGTTGATGCTCTGCAGGTCGAACTCCAGGCCCGCCTCGGTGGCGATGGCAGCCAGATGGAGCACGGTATTGGTGCTGCAGCCCAGGCTGGCATCGGCGGCAAGGGCGTTGCCGACGGCGGCGTCGGTGAGGATGTCGCGCGGCTTGAGGTCGGCGGCCAGCACGTCCACGACCTTGGCGCCGGCGTCTTTGGCGTAACGCAGGCGCTCGCTGTACGGCGCCGGGATCGTGCCGTTGCCGGGCAGCGCCATGCCGATGACCTCGGCGAGGCAGTTCATGGAGTTGGCGGTGAACATCCCCGAGCATGAGCCGCAGGTGGGGCAGGCGCCACATTCGATGGCCTTAAGGCCATCGTCGTCGAGGGCGCCCGCCTGGTGGCGGCCCACGGCCTCGAACACGCTGTTCAGATCGATGGTGCGGCCGTCCAGACGGCCGGCGAGCATGGGCCCACCGCCTACCATCACGGCGGGCACGTTGAGGCGCATCGCGGCCATGAGCATGCCGGGCACGATCTTGTCGCAGGTCGGCACCAGCACCAGCGCGTCGAAGGCGTGGGCGATGGTCATCGACTCGACCGTGTCGGCGATCAGCTCGCGGCTGGGCAGGGAGTAGTTCATGCCGAGATGGTTCATGGCGATGCCGTCGCAGATGCCCATCACGCCGAACTCGAGAGGCACGCCGCCGGCGCCGCGCACGCCGGCCTTGACGGCTTCGACGACGCTGCGCAGGTGCATGTGGCCGGGCACGACTTCGCTGAAGGAGTTGGCGATGCCGATGAACGGCTTCTGCATCTCGGCGTCGCTGATGCCGAGCGCGCGCAGCAGCGAGCGGTGCGGGGCGCGCGCCACGCCACGTTTGATCTCGTCGCTTCTCACGGTGACCACGCCCTTTCGCGAGGACTGGTTGGGCCGGCGACTCCGCGGGCAGCGCCGACCGTAAGACGAGAATGATACCCGAAACGGTCCGCGGCGGGCGAGGACGAGGCCGCGGCCGGCCCACGCCCGGGCGCGCCCGCGGCCGCCGACGCCTCCGGCGCCCGGGATTGACCGCCGCCCGACCCGGGCATGGTAGCCCTGAGCACGCGGCCGGACGGAGGCGTAGAGATATACCCCCATGGGTACACCACAGCGTCCCCGTTGTCCCAGGAGGTTCACCATGCAGACAGTCGAGTACGGCGTCGGACGCGACCTGGCCGGGTCGTACGACGAAGTCCTTCCGCGTGTCCTCGAGGCTCTCAAGGCCGAGGGCTTCGGCGTGATCACCGAGATCGACGTCCGGAAGACGATGAAGGAGAAGCTCGGCGTCGACGGCCGCCCGTACGTGATCCTCGGCGCCTGCAACCCCAAGCTCGCACACGCGGCGCTCGGCGTGGAAGCCGACCTCGGCCTGTTGCTGCCGTGCAACGTCGTGGTCTACGAGACCGACGCCGGCACGAGAGTGGCGGCCGTGAACGCCGGCGCCATGCTCGGCATGGTGGGCAATCCCGAGCTCGCCCCCATCGCCGCCGAGGTACAGTCAAGCCTCACGCGCGTGCTCGGGAGTCTGTAAGGAACGAAAGGCAACCAGCGGCGGGGCCTACCCCGCCGCGTCAAGGAGGAGTTCCAGTGGCAATCGAAGTCAAGACCCTGACTGATGCGACGTTCGACGACGAAGTGAGCAAAGCCGCGACGCCGATGATCGTCGATTTCTGGGCGCCCTGGTGCGGCCCGTGCCGCATGGTGGGCCCGATCATCGACGAGATCGCCCAGGAGCACGGCGACAAGGTGGCCATCGGCAAGGTCAACGTCGACGAGAACCCGGGGATCGCCGGCAAGCTCGGCATCATGAGCATCCCGACGATCATCCTGTTCAAAGATGGCAAGCCGAACAAGAAGGTCATCGGGGCGCGCTCGAAGGCCGATTTCGAGCGGGAGTTCGAACTGGTCTGAGCCAGACGCACGCCGGTCCGATCAGCGACGAGGGGAAGAGAGGAAGCAGCGCGTTTCCGATCTTCCCCTTGTCGCGTACGCCCGCCCGCACGGGCGAGACGTTACGCACGCCGCGCCCGCTACGGCGCCG
>JAPLCM010000120.1 GCA_026392275.1 Actinomycetota bacterium
TCGGAGAGCCACGTCGTTTTCGCTTTCATGCGCGCACGCACCTCCGCGGGCCGAAGCCCTTCGCTCTGCCGCGGCCACGCGGCGGCCTCGAGCCACGCCCAAGGCACCTATCGAAGGGCACAATGCCACCACGCGGGCGCGCTGTCAAGAATCGGCCGAGTCTTTCTGAAGAGAACCGCCCATCCCAGGTAGCTTCTCAATGTTGCGCTTGCATTTGGCTTAGGAAACGGCAATGATGGCCGCGTTCTCGGTGAGAATCACGTAGGGAGGATCGTCGCCATGATCAGAGCGGGGCAGGCGCCATTCGGGACCATCGAGATGGACGAGCTCGATCGCCGCATCATGAGGCTGTTGCGCCCGAACGCTCGCCGCTCGTATGCGAGCATCGCGCGCGCCATCGGCGTGTCCGAGCCGACCGTGCGCAACCGGGTGGACCGCATGATCAAGAACGGCGCCATCTTCCCCATGGCGAGAGTCAACCCGGCGGCGATCGGCTTTCCCGTCGATGCCATGGTCGGCATCCGCGTGAACCGGGGCTACGCCAAAGGCGTCGGGGCCCGGCTCGCAGCCATCGAAAACGTGGCTTACGTGGGCTACACGACCGGGTCCTTCGACATCCTCATCGAAGCGCATCTGCCCGACAACGAGGGTCTGTACAGGTTCCTCAACGAGGACCTCGAAGAGCTCGAGGGCATCGCCTACACGGAGACGTGGCACATCCTCCGCACCGACAAGACCAACTTCGAGTGGGAAGGCGAGAACGTCGGTAGGGCGCCGCTCCTCGAAGAGGCGGCGGCGGCCACAGCATCTGAGCCGCCCGCCGGGTAGCGGCACGAAGAACGCGATGCCGACAGGCTTGACTTCTTCGGCCGGGGAGTATGTAGTTGGAGACTAATTGACCGGTCGGTTAGCGCAGTGACCGCCAACTATGGAGCCGGGGAGGTAGAGCGTGACGAACGAGACCCGGGTGCCGACTCGCATGGGCGACGGCACCTTCGTGCATCTGACGCGCAGCGAGATCAGAGCGGATCTCGTGGCGGGGTCGGAAGTGGCCGCCAAGCGTGCCAAGGTGCCGCTGCTCACCGACGACGAGATCGATCACCTGCTCGAGATCTATGCGTCGCCGCTGCGCTTCATCGGCGTCGACGTCGGCGACGAGATCGTGCTCAGCTGCGACGGCACCGGCATGAAGACGCATGCCACGCGCATCCAGGACCTGCAGACCTACGAGCAGTGGATGGGCGCCGACCTGCTGGAGCTCTGCGTCGGCGACTACTCTCTCAAGGTCGTGCGCACGATCCTTGCCTACGAGGCTCAGTACATGCACGACGCCCAGCTCTGCACGATCGCGCCGCTGCAGTACGGAGTCATGCCCAACCTGGGCCTGTACTCCAAGCCGGACGGCCCCTGCGACAACTGGAACGAGCTGCTCCCGCTCGGCAAAATCCCCGAGGCGCGCGCCGCTGCCGAGGAGGCGGTCGAGATGGCCGTCGTCGACATGGTCAACCTCGCCGACTCGCAGTGGGAGGCGGGTGCGGACGCGATCGACTGGGATACGACCGGCGCCTCCGGCGACCCTGAGTTCCTGGCCGCCCTGCGCGCCACGAAGATCATCCGCGAAAAGCACCCGGACATGGGCGTGCAGCTCGGCATGGCCGGCGAGTTCGTGCTGGGCATGCACGGCGAGCTCGAGTGGGACGGCGTGCGCCTGGCCGGCCTCTGGCCCAAGGAGCAGCTGCTTCTCGCGCAGAAGGCCGGCGCCACGATGTTCGGCCCCGTCGTCAACATCAACACCGGCAAGTCGCTGGCCTGGAACATGGCACGCGCCATCGCCCTGATCAAGCCGTGTATGGAGGTCGCCGAGATCCCCGTTCACCCTAACGCCGGCATGGGCGTCGGCGGCGTGCCGATGTTCGTCCACCTGCCCTCCGACGCGGTATGCCGGGCGGCCAAGTCGTTCGTCGAGCTTCTCCACGTCGACGGGTTGTAGGTGGGCTCGGGCGACCCGCACGGGATGCACAACGCCCACGCGCAAGCGGCGAGCATCGGCGGTATTCGGGCAGGCGGAGACCTGGTTGCCCGTATCCAGATGACTCGAGGCATGCGCCTCAAAGAAGCCAAGCAGTACGTCGCCGACAAGCTCGGCGTCACGCCCTTCGACCTCTCGGATCCGGTCGTCATGACCGACGTCCGCAACGAACACGGCTTCGGTCGCGTCCACAGCTACGCGATCAGTCAGCCGTGGCAAGCCAACCAGATCGAGGCGAAGTTCAATATCGCTCGCGTGCTTGACGTACCGATCAACAGCGTCGAGAAGTTCAAGGAGCGCACGACGCCAGGCCATTGACGATCGCGGACGACGGCATCCCCCCTCCCCCACGGGGCCGTCGATGATGGGCGCAGCCGCCCCGTGCGGGGCGGCTGCGCCTCGAAAGAGGAGGCGAGCCATTCAATGAAAGACCAGCTCAAGCAAGCCCTCATCGCCGGCGACGCCGGCACCGTGAACGCCCTCACCCAGGCGCTGCTCGCCACGGGCGCCTCGCCGCGCGAGATCCTGGGCGAGGCCCTGCTCCCCGGCATGGAGGTGGTCGGTGAGCGCATGAGAAGCGGCGACTGCTTCATCCCCGAGGTGCTGCTCTCCGCGAGGACGATGCAGGGCGCCCTCGACCTGCTGCGCCCGCACATGGCGGAGGGCGAGAGCACCTCCGCCGGCACGGTCGTCATCGGCACCGTCGAGGGCGACCT
>JAPLCM010000281.1 GCA_026392275.1 Actinomycetota bacterium
GGCGTCGGCGGCCAGGTTGCTGCAGTGCATCTTGATCGGCGGCAAGCCGTCGAGCGCGTCGGCGACGTCGCCGCGGCTCACCTTGAGGGCCTCGTCGAGCTGCATGCCCACGACGAGCTCGGTGACCATGCTCGAGGTCGCGACCGCCGAGCCGCAGCCGAAGGTCTGGAACTTGATGTCCTTGATACGGTCGTCCTCGACATCGATGTAGATGTCCATCATGTCGCCGCACACGGGGTTGCCAACACGGCCGACGGCGACGTTGGGACCCTCCAGAGTGCCCACGTTGCGCGGGTTGCGGAAGTGTTCGAGGGTCTTCTCGCTGTACTGGGTCGATTTCATGAGCAGTGCCTCTCGGTCTGGATGATCACGCTGAGCTGGTCCTCACGCCGGGGACTTGACCTTGTAGAGCGGCGAGAGCACCCGCAGGCGGGCGATCACACCGGGCAGCACGGCCATGATGCGGTCCACGTCGTCGGGCTCGCTGAAGCGCCCGAAGGTGAACTCGAGCGAGCCGTGTGCCTCTTCGTGCAGGAGCCCGCAGGAAATGAGCGTGTGGGAGGGCTCGAGCGTCTTGGAGCTGCAGGCCGAGCCGGTCGCCGCGGCCACGCCTTCGTCGCGCAGCGAGAGGATCATGGCCTCGCCCTCCACGCCGTCGAAGCGGAAATGCGCGTTGTTGGGCAGGCGCCCGCCGGACGGCTCGAGCGGGGCGCCGTTGAGGTGCGAGTCGGGGATCTCGGCGAGCACGCGCTCGACCAGGCGGTCGCGAATGGCGGCGATGCGCGCCACCTCGGCCGGCATCTCCGTGGCCATGATGTCGGCAGCGGCGGCCATGCCGGCTATGGCGGCGAGGTCCTCGGTGCCCGAGCGCAGGCCGCGCTCCTGGCCGCCGCCGAGCAGCACGGGCGCCACCTGCACGCCCTTGCGCACGTACAGCGCGCCCACGCCGCGCGGCCCGTAGAGGTCGTTGGCCGAGAGGCTCATGAGGCTTACCGGAACGGCGCCCATGTCGATGGGCACGAGGCCTTCGGCGGCCACGGCGTCGGTGTGCAGCGCCACCCCGCTGCCGGCCAGCATCTCGGCGATCTCGGCGATGGGCTGCACGGTGCCGATCTCGTTGCTCGCCCAGCCGACGCTGACGAGGATCGTCTCGTCGGTGACGCGGGCGCGCAGCTTCTTCGCCGACACGCGCCCGTACAGGTCGATGGGCGCGCGCGTCACCTTGAAGCCGTTCTTCTCCAGGTACTTGGCGATGTTGAGCACCGAGATGTGCTCGGCCTCGGTGATGATCACGTGGTCGCCTTTGCGGCGGTTCCGCATGGCGTAGCCGATGATGGCCAGGTTGTTGGCCTCTGTGGCACCCGACGTGAAGACGATCTCCTGCGGCTGCGCGCCGAAGAAGCGGGCGACGGTGGCGCGAGCCTCTTCGAGCGCCGCCGTGGCATCGTCACCGACAGCGTGCAGCGAGGCCGCGTTGCCGAAGGTCCCGGCGGCGCCGAAGTACGGCAGCATGGCCTCGACGACGCGCGGGTCTACGGGTTTCGACGACTGGTAGTCTGCGTAGACGACGTCGCGCATCAGAACCACATGGTGGCGCCGGCGTCGAGCGCGAGGTCGTTGAGAGTGGCCGCGCCGACGATCTTGACGCCGTCGATGAGCTCCACGCTCTCCCAGCCAAGCATCTGCTTGGAGGCCTCGCACACATAGACGGTGATGCCCATATCGATGGTCTTCCGGAGCAGCTCGGCAACTGTCGGGAAGCTCCCGAGCTGCATCTCCTCCGCCGCTCCGGGCTTAAGGACGGTGAGTCCCATGCCCAGGTAGTAGACGGCGGCGTCGACGCCCATGGCCTTGGCGCTCTGCGCCAGCACCAGCGGCGAGTACTGCTTATCGGGGAGGTTGCTGGTCTGCACGTACAGGATCGAGTTCTCGTTCTTCATGATCGTGGGCTCCTTGTCACTTGAGGCGGCGGATGAGGATTTGCAGCAGGCCGTCGTCGTTGTCGACGGCGACGACCTCGTGCCCGGCGCGCTTGGCGAACCTCGTCAGGTCCTCCTGGGCCGCCGGATCGTCGGCGTAGACCTCGAGCACCTCGCCGACCTCGATGGCGTCGATGCTCTCTCTCGTCTGAAACAACGGCTCGGGGCAGTACAAGCCGACGCAGTCGAGTGTCTGCGCGGGGGTAACGTCATCGGTCATGTGGACTCCTTCGGGACTTTGATACCCAACCACTACGGTCGGTATTCCCCGTGAGCGAGATCCAAACGCATCGGCGGCGAGCCACAGACGGGCGGGGGCCACCTTGTGGCCCCCGCCCGTCAAGGAGTGGCGCTGTCGGGTCCGCTCTACTTCACCATGAGCTTGCCGGTAACAGCCTTCACTTGTGGATTGCCGGCGGCATCCTCTGCGGTGATGCTGTAGGTATAGCTGCCCGCCTTCAGCGTGCACTTCCACGTGCATCGGACCTTCTGGTTCGTCGGCCGCACACCCAGGTTCACGACCTTCTTCACCTTGCCGCGGGAGTCCTTGACGGTCATGACCACGGTGGCCGTGGGGCTCAGTGCCGTCGTCCCCTTCATGTCATCGATCCGCAGATTGATGGTCGCGGTCTTCCCCTTCTTGACGGAGATCGGCTTGACAGGGGAGATCGACGGCGCCGTGGTATCGATGTTCACCTGACATGACTTCGGCGTCTCCAGGTTGTCGGCGAGATCCTTGGAGTTGAAGAGGATCTCGTGGCTGCCGTCCGCGCTGTGGTCGGCCGCTGCCGCGATCGTCACCGACGTGCCAAGTGTCCAGGAAACCCCGTTGTCGAGCGAGTACTCAGTGAAGGCGACGCCCGACCCTCCGGAGCCGTCCGTCGCCGTGAAGTCCACGGTGACGTCGGCATTGTGCCAGCCGGCGTCCGCGTCGCTGGTGGTCGTCGGCGGCGTGGCGTCGGGCGGAATGCCGCCGGTGCTCGTCTTGAGGATGCTGCCGCCGTCGCCGACGATGGCGCCGTGCACGGTGTCACTGAAGTGCACGGAGCGCAGCAGGCTCGTCGCTCCGGAGACCTGGGGGATCCAGTGAGTGCCTCCATCCACCGTGGTGAGGACGACGCCGTGGTCGCCGACTGCCCATCCCCGCAGGAGCGTCGCGAATGCGACGCTGTAGAGGTCCTCTGTCGTGCCCGAGGTCTGCTTCGACCAGGTCTGCCCGCCGTTGACCGTCGCGAGGATCGTTCCGGCGGCGCCCACTACCCAACCGTGATCGACGTCGGCGAAGGCGACGCCGTACAGTGTCTGCGTCGTCCCCGAGGGCTGCGGCGTCCAGGCGTATCCGCCGCTCGTCGTGTGGATTATGGTCCCCTGTGCGCCCGTGGCCCAGCCCGTGCTGACGCTGACGAACGACACGCCCCAGAGATTCGCCGTCGTCCCCGAGGGCAGAAGGGCGCCGTCCTGGCCGCCGTTGTTGGTCCCGATGACGCCGCCGCCGCTCCCGACCCCGAGAGCGTGGAGACCGTCAGGGGCCACCATGCCGCTGTGGATGTCCATCGAGGAGATCAGCCAGGCGCTGAGGGGGAGCCAGGCCTGCCCGCCGTTCGGCGTGGCGATGACGGTGCCGGCGTCGCCCGCCGCCCAGCCGCGTTGGGCCGTCCAGAAGCGCGCCACCCACAGGGTGTGAGTCGTCCCCGAGGTCTGCGGCGCCCAGGTGGCGCCGCCGTCGGCGGTGCCGAGCATGACGCCGCCGGCGCCGACCGCCCAGCCGTGCATCGCGTCCACGTAGTACACGCCCTTCAGGTTCTGTGTCGTGCCCGATGTCTGCGCCATCCAGCCGGTCTGCGCCGCGCTCGCCACGCCGGTGCTCCATCCGGCGAGGGCCAGTGCGCACAGGCCCACCATCACGCAAGACCGCATGATCGCTTTCATGGGTCCTCCCCCTTTCGGCCGCCCGGTCGCCGGGCTTTCCCGGCAGGGACGATACTCTTCCTGGAGAGCACCCGCCGCATTCCAGCGGACGACCGCGATGGCTGCGGCGGCGTGCTCAGGCATATTCGCTATCGTACTCCTGTGACCATCGGCGTTGTCGCCGTTGCGCGGGGGATTCGCCGCGTCCTGGTGGCGCTGAACGTGCCGGCGTGCGCGCGGCGCCGCGGCGCCGGCTGGAGCAGCGGCTCCGCTGAGGAGACCGCTTTGGACGTTCCGACGGTCTGGCGGCGCCGGCGGTCGACGGCCAAGGACGAGGTGCCGCAGTCCGCCCCGGCTCATGCAGCTCCGCGGACCGACGCCGCGGACCGTAGCCGCGGCAGGGTTCGCGGGCGACGGGGCGAAGCCATAGGTCGCCCGCGAACGGCGGGGGCGTCGCTGCGCCCATGCTCATGAGACGCGGCGGGAGGTCGATACACCTTCATGGATATGAACGTGCGGAGCCCCACGAGGCGCTTTCTGCTGACGGCTGTTGCCGCCGCCGCTCTTGCGGCGGCGGCCATCGCCGGCCTCGCGCTGCCCGGAACCGCCGGGTCTGCGGTCCCCGCCGGGCGCGACGGGGCGAGCGCGATTCTCGGCCGCGCCCCCGACTCGCTGGCGAAGCTGCAGAGCGAGGCGCGCCGCACGCGCGCGCAGATGGAGCAGCTGAATGCCGAGATGGAGGTCGTCACGCAGAAGTGGGAGGCCGCGCGCCTGCAGCTCGACGAGGTCAACGCGCAGCTTGTCGCTGCCCGGCGTACGCTCATCCGCTCGCGCAACGAGCTCGATCGCCAGCGTAGGCTCGTGGCCGGTCGTATGGCCATCATGTACAAGACCGGCGAGTTCACGTGGCTCGATATCGCCGCCTCCGCCACCAGCCTCTCCGACGCCGAGAAGGTCCTCGACTTTCTGCGCATGATCGCCCAGCAGGATCGCCACGAAGAGACGGAGCTGCAGCGTCTCGCCGCGGTGGCGCGGCGCGACGAAGCCGCGGTCGAGGACGATCGCCAGCAGGCCGTCCAGGCTCAGGTTGATCTCCAGGATCAGCGCTACGCGGTGGACCAGAAGATCGCTGAGCGCGCCGCCCTGCTCAAGGACGTGGTGGCGCGGATCAAGAAGATCCTTTCGGCGCCCGAACTGCTCATGAAGGCGGGCGGCAAGGTCACGCAGATCACCTGGGCACAGGCTTTCCTGAAGAGGCTGGGCATGCCGATGACCGCGGACAACGTGGCCGCCGTCGTGGCCTGGGAGATGGCCGAGGGCGGCCACTGGTACAACACCGCGTACTACAACCCCCTGAACACGACGCAGACGATGCCCGGCGCGACCATCTTCAACTCGGTCGGGGTGAAGGCGTACAAGAGCTGGGCGCAGGGTCTCGAGGCGAGCGTCATCACCATCAACAACGGCTTCTACGGCGGTATCCTTGCGGCCTTGCGGCGCGGTAACGACGCGCAGGCCGTGGCCGACGCGGTGGCGGCCTCGCCGTGGGGGACGGGGTCGTTCACCCCAAAGAACTAGATTCCGCGGGCGCGACCCCGCGGCGCCGCGGCGCCGGCACCGCGGCGCTCATCGTCGTGGTCATCGCCTTCTCCTTCCAGACCGGTTCGGCAGTGGCGGTCAAGGTCATCGACTCTGTGGGCATCGTCGAGGCGCTGTGGCTGCGGACGGCCGTCGCGGCCCTGATCCTGGCCGTGCTCCGGCCACGGTCGCTGCGCCTGCCGCCGCGCGGCCAGCGCCTGCCCGTGGCGGCGCTGACCCTGGCGCTCCTGGGCATGAACGCCAGCTTCTACGCCGCCATCAGCAATGCCCCGGTGGGGCTCGTCGTCTCCATCGAGTTCCTTGGCCCTTTGACTGTGGCGGTGATCGGCAGTAGACGCCCGCTCGACTTTCTGTGGATCGCGCTGGCCGGCGCCGGCGTGGTGCTGCTCGGCGGCCCGACGAGCTCGGTAAGCGGCCTGGGGCTGGCGTTCTCGCTTCTCGCGGCCTGCTTCTGGGCGGCCTACCTCCTGCTGGCCAAGCGCGCGTTGCGCGACATGGACCCGCTGCCGGTGACGACGCTGATGCTCGCGGGTTCCGCGGCGCTGCTCACGCCGGTGCTCATCGCGACCGGCCCTCACATCGCGGGGTACGCCGGCGCCATCGCCCTCGGGGTGCTGGTAGCCGTGCTGTCCTCGGCCTTCCCGTATTTCCTTGAGTTCGTGGCCCTGCGCCTGGTGCCGGCCTCGACCTACGGCGTCCTGCTCAGCGTCGAGCCGGCGATCGGTGCGCTCACCGGCTTTCTGATCCTGTCGCAGCGACTCACCGCGCTGGAGATCGTCGCCATGGTCGCGGTGATGGTCGCTGCGGCCGGCGCCAGCTGGACGAGCGGCGCCGGGCGCGAGCTCGAGGT
>JAPLCM010000292.1 GCA_026392275.1 Actinomycetota bacterium
CGCCGATGACGAACGTCCCGGGGGCGCCGCGCCTCACGGCCTCGCAGTGCACGATGCACTGGTCCATGGTCACGGGCACCGTGCCGGGGTAGCCGTAGACGCACATGCCGAGCGAGTCGCCGACGAGGATCATGTCGATGCCGGCGGCCTCCTCGAAGGTGGCCGTGGGGTAGTCGTAGGCGGTGAGCCAGGTGATCTGCTTCCCGGCGCGCTTCATCTCGTGCAGGTCGAGAACGCTCTTGCTGGTCGGCACGTAGTCCTCCTTGTGATGCACAGATCCTCCGGCTCTGCGCCGACTGTGGTCACTCATCCCCGTCCTCGGGCTGGATCGGCCAGCCGGAGTCGGATTTGACCTCCGAGTACACGAGCATGGTCTCGACCTTGTCGACACCGGGGATCGCGGCGATTTCGTACTTGATCAAATGGCCGAGATGCTCCAGGTCGCGCACCGCCACGTGAAGCAGATAGTCGAAGCGGCCGGCCACGTGGTAGCAGGCGCGCACCGCACCCAGCGCAACGACTCCCAGCTCAAACGACTCGATGCTCTCGGTGCTGTGATGGTTGAGCTCGGCAGCCACAAACGCCTGCAGACTGAGCCCGAGGCTGGTGGGCTTGACCAAGGCGCGATAGCCGGCGATGTCGCCGTCCTGCTCCAGGCGCCGCACACGTTCTGACATAGCCGACTGCGAGAGGCCCAGCGCCTGCGCCAGACGGGCGTTGGTGAGGCTTCCGTCCCGCTGCAGCTCGATGAGTATCTGACGGTCGAGAGCGTCCACGGTATCCCCCTGGGTCGGATGGCTGCATGCTAGCTGGAGTATGTCCTGTTCGTCAACAGTTTGCCCGCATGTTATCCTGACTGATGGCCCTTGCATGAAGGTCGCGCCGGGAAGAAGAAGATATCGCGGAAGACTCTGCGGACAATCCCACACCATGCCGGCCAGTGGAGCGCACCGCTTCCTGTCCTGCCTGGGGACGACGATCGCACGAGAGTGCGGGCACGTCAGGCGGGATTCGCGACGATGGTGGTTTGTGCGGGAACCGGCAGCGCACAGACGTCATGCTCTTCTCACTCTGTCATTGCTCGCGGGTAGCCGCCGTCGAGTGACGATCGCGCCTGACCGCGCCTGTCAGAAGGCGCGCCGTTCGATTTCGGCCCACGGACCGGCGACGGTCGCGTGTTGCGCGCCGGGGCCGCGCCTCTGCCGCGGCACGGAGGTGCTCGAGGGCGACGATCTGCGCCTCGCGGAGTTCGCCGCGCGCCGACCACGGCGCGCCCGGATCGGGCCGTGCGGCTACCTGGTGGCTACAGCCGCTTCAGGCACGGCACCTCGATATCGAGAAGCTCGGCGATGTTGCGCTTCGCCTCGATGCCCTTGCGGGCCCCGGGAACGGCGGTGATGACGCCGATATCGAGCTCCTCGCGCAGGGGCCGCATGACCGTCGAATCGGCAAGGTCGTCGAGGCCGATCCCGAGCTTGTCGGCCACGTACTGTTTCGCTTGCGGAAGCCTCATCTTCTTACGGAGTTGCATCCTGGCCACCAGATCTCCAGTGGTACGGATGCCTCCCATGCCGGAGGCAAGCGCGTGGCTGATCGACATCCCGTAGGGATCGCCGGTGCCCACCTACAAGCCGTCGACGCGGCCGATCTCGACCATCGCCGCGCTGCACCTCGTGAGCACATCGGGGGGCGGCACCTCGAACATCGGCACGCCGCCGACGCCCATGCCGACGTTGGCGTGGATGGGGATCTCGGCGACCCGGCTGCATTCTTTGACGATGGTCACGGCACGCGCCACGTTCCAGGGCGTGCTCCTTCTTGAGTTCGTGTTGACCACGGGCCCGAAGAGGTGGGCGCCGGCCTCCTGCACCACCTTGACCTGCTGATGCGGCCACAGGCCGGCGAGGCGCGTGCCCTTGTACTCGAGCTGGCCGTGGAAGCCGAGCACGAACTCGGCCGCCATGCCCACCTCGATGGCGAGGTCGGTGGTGGCGGCGAGCTCCTCGACGGTCTCGAGCGTGGCGAGGAACTCCGCGTCGCCGGCCGAGGCGGTGGTGTCGAAGTTGATGCCGTCGGCGCCCACGTCGGCCATGTGCCGGGCCACGTAGAGCATGTCCTCCTTGCAGGCCGCGGCCATCAGCATCTGTGCCTCCCGCGCCTCCTCGATGCGGCCACGAGGTAGCAGATCGGCCGGGTTGGGGAAGGGGCCGTCGGGCTGAGCGTAGAGGCCGAAGTTGGGCATCGCCCCGTAGAAGACCGGGAAGATCGTCGTGAGTAGCGCCTGTTCGACGCCCACGGCCTCGAGAGCGACGATCGGCTTGACCGGCTTGTAGGAGTAATCGGGGTGTCCGACCTCCATGGTGTCGAAGCAGAAGGCGCGCTCGAAGACGCGCATGCACTGCTCGCGGGAAAGAGGCACGCCGACGCCGGACGAGAGCTGCGCCGAGTAGAGCGTGTTGACGGAACCGTCCTTGGTGAGGATCACCTCGTGGCCGGGCTCGACGCCGACGATGCGGCCCTTGTAGGCGAACAGGTCGTAGAGCCAGTCGAGCTCAGCCTCCTCGAGAGGCGGCACCTTGCCGCGCTTCACGGCATCGGCGCAGCCCGCCTCGAGATCGGCGCGCAGTTCGTCGGGAGTGAGCTCGACGACGTAGCCGTCGCCCATGCGGGTGCGGATCGTACTTGTAGCCATCAGCTCACTCCCAGTTCGCGTTCTGCGCCGCGGATGATGTCGGCGAGCTCCGCGGCGACGCCGTCCGGCAGCGGGCTCGGGACGTGCGTCTCGAGGATCGTGCGCGCCTTGGCGAGGGCGCGGTCGTGCAACGTGGTCGACCCCGCCGCCTTCCACTCCTCGCGGACGCGGCGGTCGATCAACCTGGGCTGCGACTGGGCGCGCATGTGGGCCATGGTGTGGTCGTGGCTGAGGAAGTCGCCGAAGGGCCCGACCTCGGCGATCACGTCGATGGCCAGCGTCTC
>JAPLCM010000071.1 GCA_026392275.1 Actinomycetota bacterium
GCCTATGAGCTGCTGGCGCCGGCCGCCGTCGACGGCGTGCTGGCGACGCTGGCCGGCATGGCCGCCGGCACGCTCCTCTGGCGCGAGCAGGAGGGCGCGGCGACCTATGCGGCCAAGATCGCGCCTCAGGACAGGCTCATCGACTGGACGCGCCCGGCGACGGCCATCGTCGATCAGGTCCGGGCTCTGGCGCCCGTCATCGGCGCCGTGACGGACCTCCTCGGCAAGCGCACGCTGATCTGGCGGGCGGCGGCCGGCAGCGGACCGCTCCCGGCGGCGAGCCGGGAGCGGCTGGCTCTGCCGGCCGGAGACGGCTGGGTGGACGTGCTCGAGCTGCAGCAGGAAGGCCGCGAGCGCGTGACTGCCGGCGACTTCCTGCGCGGCGCCGGCCGCGCGCTGGCGGGGCCGTGACGGGCGCTCGCGAGCGCGGCCGGCCACTCGGCGCGATCAGCCCGGCGCGGGCCGCCGCGTGGCACGCGCTCTTGCGCGTGCGTTCGGGCGGCGGCCGTTTCGACGACTCTCTGGCGGCATTCCCCGAGCTCGAGGGGCTGAGCGACCGTGACCGCGCGCTCGCCAACGGGCTCGTCATCGGTACGGTCAAGCGCCGGGGATCGCTCGACGCCGTGCTCGGCGCCTTCACCAAGGCGCCGCTCGGCGACACCGACCGGGAGGTGCTCGATGCCCTGCGCCTGGCTGCGTTTCAGCTCCTCTTCCTCGACCGGGTGCCCGCCTACGCGGTCGTCGACGATGCCGTGGCGATGGTCGCGCGCAAGGGTAAGCGCTCGCAGGGGTTCGTCAACGCGGTACTGCGCAAGGTCGCGGACGACGGGCGCGAGAGCTTCGCCACGCTGTCCGACGGCGACGGCGCGCGCGCTTGGGCCGTGCGCCACTCGTGCCCGGTGTGGCTCGTCAAGCTGCTGCGCCGCGAGCTCGGCGACGAGGCCGCGGAGCAGTTCCTCGTCGCTGCGAACGCGGCGCCCGAACGTTGCCTGCGCGTGAACACGCTCTTGGCTGAGGTACCGGCGGCGCGCACGGCGCTGGCCGCCGCCGGGATCGCCACGAGCGGCGTGCCGGGTCTGCCGGCGGCGCTCGTCTACGACGGGCCGGCGCTCGAACGTTCGGCGGCGTTCCGCGAGGGACTCGTGACGCCGCAGTCCCGGGGCTCTCAGGTGGCAGGCTTGGTCGCGGCGGCGGGCGCCGGACCCGGTGCTCGGGTCCTCGATCTGTGCGCCGCGCCGGGCACCAAGACGGCGCAGCTCGCCGCGGCCGCACCGGAGGCGCGGATCACCGCCGTCGACGCCGACGAGGAGCGGCTCGGCGTTATGCGTCAGAACCTCGAGCGCCTAGAAGCGCGCGGCGTCGAGATCGTGCACGGTGATGTGCTCGAACTGCCCGCCGCCTTCGACGCCGCCTTCGACGCAGTGCTGCTCGACGCGCCCTGCAGCGGTATCGGGACGCTGGCCTCTCGTGCCGACCTGCGCTGGCGGCGCCGCGAGGCGGACATCTCCCGCCTCGCGCAGCTCCAACGCCGCCTCATCCGCCGCGCCGCGTGCTGCGTGCGACCCCGGGGGGTCCTTACCTACGCCGTGTGTACCCTGCCCCAGGCCGAGACCGTCGGGGTCGTCGAGACCCTCCTCGCCGAGGGCGGCTGGCAGACGGACGACCTCGGCGCGGCATGGCCCGGCATGGCGCATCCGGCGGCCGGCGGGTATCTGCTCGTGCTGCCGTCGGCCCACGGCGCCAGCGGTTTCTTCGTCGCCCGGCTGCGTCGCGGCGGGGCGGGGTAGAATGACGGCGCGGCTTCCGCGCCGCGCCGACCACGCGTCACGGAGGAGACCATGACGGACCTGCTGCACGAGATCCACATCGCGCCGTCCATCCTGTCGGCCGACTTCTCACGTCTGGGCGACGACGTGGAGGCGGTGCTCAACGCCGGTGCGCGCGTCCTGCACGTGGACGTCATGGACGGCCACTTCGTGCCGAACATCACCATCGGGCCGCTGATCGTCGCCGCCGTGCAGCCGCTCGTGCACGGGGCGGGGGCGCTGATCGACGTGCACCTCATGATCGAACACCCAGAACGGAACGTGGACGCGTTCGCGGCGGCCGGCGCCAACGTGATCACGGTTCATCAGGAGGCATGCGTGCACCTGCACCGGGTCCTCATGCAGATCCGCGAGGCCGGGGCGGCCGCCGGCGAGGCGCTTAACCCGGCGACGCCCATCGAGACGCTCGCCGAGGTGCGGGAGCACTGCGACCTCGTCGAGATCATGTCGGTGAACCCCGGTTTCGGCGGACAGCGCTTCATCGAGACCTCGCTGGACAAGGTGGAGCGGGCGCGTGCCTTCCTTCCCGCCGAGGTCGCGCTCGAGCTGGACGGCGGCGTCACGACGCTCAACGCCGGCGCTCTCGTGGCGGCCGGCGCCAACCTCCTCGTCGCGGGTTCGAGCGTCTTCGGCGGCCGGGACATCGGCGAGCGGTACGCGGCGCTGGCGCAGGCGGCCGGCGAGGCCGTATAATCACGGAGCACGATCAAGCTGCTTCAGGGCGGGGTGAGATCCCCCACCGGCGGTAACAGCCCGCGAGCCTCTTCGGAGGCCGACCAGGTGGAACTCCTGGGCCGACGGTCATAGTCCGGATGAGAGAAGCACGCTGCGACGCCTCGGCGTCGTCCGCCCTGGGGCATGGCTCCGGGGCTTTGTGCGTATGGACGACGACAGGTATATGGAAGAAGCGTTCGCGCTGGCCGAGCACGGTCGCGGCAACGTGCATCCCAACCCGCTGGTGGGCGCCGTGCTCGTGCGCGACGGCGAGGTCGTGGGCACGGGCTGGCACCTCGGCCCCGGTGAGCCGCACGCCGAGGCTATGGCGCTTGCTGAAGCGGGCGAGCGCGCCGCCGGCGCCACGCTGTACTGCACCCTCGAGCCGTGCGGCCACCACGGCCAGACGCCGCCGTGCGCCGACGCGCTCGTGGCGGCGGGCATCCGGCGGGCGGTCGTCGCGCTCGGCGACCCTAACCCACTGGTCGACGGCCGCGGGCTCGCGCGCCTGCGAGAGGGCGGCGTCGACGTGAATCTCCAGGAGGGGCGCTGGGGGGCGCGTGCCCGCAAGCAGAACGCGCCCTTCCTGAAGTACCACACGACTGGACTGCCTCTCGTCACGTACAAGGAAGCCGTGACGCTCGACGGCAAGGTGGCCGCGGCCGGCGGCGACGCGCGCTGGATCAGCTGCCTGGACAGCCGCCGCGCCGTGCACCAGCGGCGCGCCACGGTCGACGCGGTGATGGTCGGCGCAGGCACGTTGCTCCGCGACGATCCCGAGCTCACCGTGCGTCTCAGCGAGGGTCGCGACCCCGTGCGCGTGATCGTCACCCACAGTGGGGAGCTCCCGTCGGGCGCCAGGGTCCTCGCCACGGCGCACCAGACGCGCACGATCGTACTCGCCGAGCGCGCCGACGGCGCGGCGCGCCGCATCCTCGAGGCGCGGGGCGCCGAACTCATCGAGGTGGGGGAGGGCGGCCTGCGCGCCGGCCTCGCCGCGCTCGCCGACCGCGGCCTGCTCGACATCCTCTTCGAGGGCGGGCCCACCTTGGCCGGCGCCTTGCTGGCAGAAGGCCTCATCGACCGCGTGCTGCTGTTCGTGGCGCCGCTCATCGTCGGGCGCGGAGCGCCCGACCTGTTCGCGGCGCCGGCCGTGGGCGCGGTCGCCGACGCTTGGCGCCTGCACGATGTGGAGTGGCGCCCCGTATGCGACGACTTTCTGCTCAGCGGCAGCCTGAAGAAGGGCGGGGTCTGAATGTTCACCGGCATCGTCGAGGAGGTCGGGACGCTGCGCAGCATGCGCGTCGGCGAGAAGAGCGCGGTGCTCGATGTCGCGGCCTCCGTCGTCACCGGCGGCGCGGCCGTCGGCGACAGCATCCTCAGCGACGGTGTCTGCCTCACGATCACAGAGCTGCGTCCGCAAGGCTTCACCGCCGACGTGATGCCCGAGACCGTGCGGCGCACGACGCTCGCCGACCGGCGACCGGGCGCGCACCTTAACCTGGAGCGCGCCCTCACCCTGCAGTCGCGCCTCGGTGGGCACCTCGTGAGCGGGCACATCGACGGGGTCGGCACGGTCGTCCGCGTGACGCCGGAAGACAACGCCCTGGTCGTGGAGCTCGAGGCTCCAGAGTCGGTGAGTGACGTCAGTGTCGCGCAGGGCTCGGTGGCGGTCGACGGCGTGAGCCTGACACTCGTGGCCGTCGACGGCCGCCGCCTGCGCGTGTCGCTGATCCCGCACACAGCGGCCACCACCACGCTCACGCGGCTCGCGCCGGGCGTGCGGGTCAATCTCGAGGCGGATCTCATCGCCAAGTACGTGTACGCGTTCGTCGCGGGGCGCAAGCCCGGCGCCGGACTCACCTGGGAGAAGTTAGCGGAAGCGGGGTTCTGATGGTCAGCGATCAACTACGCGCCGGCGGGCGCGGGGGACGGCCTTTCGCGTCCATCGCCGATGCGCTGGTCGATCTGCGCGACGGCAAGATGGTCATCGTCTGCGACGACGAGGATCGCGAGAACGAGGGCGATCTCACGATGGTCGCGCAGTTCGCCACCGCCGAGAAGGTGAACTTCATGGCGAAGGAGGGCCGCGGCCTCGTGTGTCTGTGCCTCACGCCGCAGCGTTGCGCCGAACTGAATCTGCCGCCCATGACGGTCCGCAACGAGGCGCGCCTGCAGACGGCGTTCACCGTCTCGGTCGAGGCGCGAGAGGGCGTCACCACCGGCATCTCCGCCGCCGATCGCGCGCACACCATCCAGGTGGCGATCGATCCCGCCTCGGGGCCCGAGGGACTCGTGCAGCCGGGGCACATCTTCCCCCTCATGGCGCGCCCCGGCGGCGTGCTCGAGCGCGCGGGGCAGACGGAGGCCGGCGTCGACCTCGCGCGCCTCGCCGGCCTGGACCCCTCGGCGGTGATCTGCGAGATCATGAACGATGACGGCACCATGGCCCGCGTGCCCGATCTCATCCCGTACGCCAAGAAGCACGGCCTCAAGATCATCACCGTCGCCGATCTCATCAAGTACCGACGCCGCAACGAGAAGCTCATCCGCCGCGCCGCCACCGTGTCGATGCCCACCAGGTACGGCGACTTCAAGGCCGTCGGCTACGAATCCGTGATCGACGGCGGTCACCACGTCGCCCTCGTGAAGGGCAACGTCGCCGGCCGCAAGGACGTGCTCGTGAGGGTGCACTCCGAGTGCCTCACCGGCGACACCTTCGGCTCGCTGCGCTGCGACTGCGGCGAGCAGTTCGCCGAGTCCCTGAGGCGCATCGAGGCAGAGGGGCTCGGCGTCGTGCTTTACATGCGCCAGGAAGGTCGCGGCATCGGGCTCATCAACAAGCTCAAAGCCTACGCGCTCCAGGAGCAGGGCATGGACACCGTCGAGGCCAACACCGAGCTGGGCTTCGCCGCCGATCTGCGTGACTACGGCATCGGCGCCCAGATCCTCGCCGACCTGGGCCTCACGACGATCCGCATCATGACCAACAACCCGAAGAAGATCGTCGCGCTGGAGGGCTACGGCCTGCGCGTCACCGGCCGCGAGCACATCGAGGTCGATCCCCAGGACGACAACGTCTGTTACCTGCGCACCAAGAAGGACAAGATGGGCCACCTGCTCGAGCACGAAGATCTGTTCGGCCAGGAGGAAGGCGTCGAGGGCTGACGCTCGATCCCTGAGACCGCCGCAACGACGGCAAAGGAGCCGCACCATGACGACCTACGAAGGTATGCTCAACGGTAAGGGGATGAAGTTCGCCCTCGTCGTCGGGCGTTTCAACGAGCTCATCTCCTCGCGCCTGTACGAGGGCGCCCTCGACTGCCTGCGGCGGCACGACGTCGCCGACGGCGACGTGGACTCCGCCTGGGTACCGGGCGCCTTCGAGATGCCGCTGGTGGCGCAGAAGCTGGCCGCCAGCGGGAAATACGACGCCGTGATCTGCCTCGGCGCCGTGATCCGCGGCGGCACGCCGCATTTCGACTACGTGGCCGGCGAGGCCGCCAAGGGCATCGCCAAGATCGGCCTCGACACCGGCGTCCCCGTGGTCTTCGGCGTGCTCACCACCGACACCATCGAGCAGGCCGTGGAGCGCGCCGGCGCCAAGGCCGGCAACAAGGGCTGGGCCGCGGCCTCGACGGCGCTCGAGATGGCGAGCCTGCTCAAGACGTTGCCCTGAAGCCGTGCGCCCTCCGCTGCGCCGCGTCGGCGACGAGGGAGAGATGACCGATGAAGCAGCCCATCTACGCAGAAGCCCCACCGGGCGGCGGGGCTGTAAGGGGCGGGTGCGCGGCGCCGGATGGCCCGGCGCCTGGCTGCGAACGAGGCTAGACTGCCTTCGTGACCTTGCCCGACTTGAGGCAGCGAGTACACACGTAGGCGTGCCTGGGTTGGCCGTCGACGAGGATGTGGACGCGCTGCAGATTGGGGTCGAAGCGCCGCTTGGTGCGACGATGCGAGTGACTCACGCTGTTACCGATCGCGGGTGCTTTTCCGCAGGTCGTGCAGATCTTGGACATAGTGGTTCCTCGACTTGATTGGCCGATAGCTGCGCTAGTATGCTGCACCCGGCTGGGCAACGCAAACGCATGCCCGCGGCCAGGCTGCCCCGTCCACCGGCCGACCGAGGCGCGATGGCTCGTTTCCACAAAGAGATGTCCATCTTCGAGGTCCTCGAGTCAGACCCCGGCGCGCGAGGGGTGTTCGAGAGCCACGGCATGGCGTGCTGCCTGTGCATCGGCGCCCAGTCGGAGACCGTCGAAGCGGGCGCCATCCTTCACCAGGTCGACCCCGAGGTCGTCATCGAGGAGCTCAACCGCCTCAGCGACCCGGAGTCCTGAGGGGGGTCCGCCCAACGTGTCGTCCCCGGACCTCCACATCCCCTTCCCGTCAGCGGGCCTCGAGGGCGGCATCACGGTGACTCACCAGGTCATCGCGAAGCTCGCCGGCAAGGCGGCCCGCGCCACCTACGGCGTCGTCGCCATGCAGGAGCCGCCCATCCGTAAGCTGGCGCGCTTCTTCCGCGGCTCACTCACCGAAGGCGTCGAGATCGACATCCAAGACGGCGCGGCCAACATCGGTCTGCATGTCGTCATGGAGCGGGGCGTCAACCTCGCGCAGGTGACCGTCAACCTGCAGGAGCAGGTGCGCTACCAGGTCGGCGAGGTCGGCGGGGTGCCGCTCGGCGTGATCAATGTGCGCGTGGAGGATCTACAGGATTGAGCGTCCGGCTCGCCGCTGTCACTGTCACGGCCGCTGCTCTCGCGGCCCTCGAGGCGGAGCGCGGCGTCATCAACGACCTTAACGTGTATCCGGTCCCGGACGGCGACACCGGCACCAATCTCTCGCTCACCGTGCGCGCCGTCCTCGAAGAGCTCCAGCAGAGTGACGCCGAGGGCATCCCGGCGGTGGCCGCCGCCGTCACCAAAGGTTCGCTCATGGGCGCACGGGGCAACTCCGGCGTCATCCTGTCACAGATCGTCCGCGGCCTGTGTGACGTGTGGGGCCGCTCCGCCGACCTCACCACTGCCGACTTCAAAGAAGCTCTGTCTGAAGGGGCCACGAGCGCCTATCGGGCGGTCAAGGAGCCGGTCGAGGGCACCATGCTCACCGTGATCCGCAAGATGGCCGAGGCGGCGCAGAGCGTGCCCGACACGCTGGGCCTCGACAGACTGCTGGTCGCCGTCGAGGAGGCCGGCAGAGTGGCCGTCGAGAAGACGACCGAGCAGCTGCCGGCGCTGCAGAAGGCCGGCGTCGTCGACGCCGGCGGGTACGGGCTGCTGGTCCTCTTCAGGGGGCTTGCCGTCGGCATCGCCGAGCTCATGCACGCCGGCATCGCCGTTTCCCTGGCGCAGGTCGCGCTGCGCACCGGGGAGGGCGGTGCCCCGAAGGCGCCGCCGCCCCACGAAGCCTCCGAGTTGTCGGCACACCGCTACTGCACGAGCCTGCTCATCATCGGCGAAGCCATCGACAAGATCGCCTTCGAAGCGTTCCTGGCGCCCATCGGCGACAGCGGCCTGGTGGTCGGCGACCAGCGCATGGTCAAGGTCCACGTGCACACCAACGACCCCGGGCTCGTCCTCAGCGAGGCTCTCAAGCTGGGCGCCATCGGCGCGATCGAGATCAACGACATGCACGAGCAGACCAAGGCGCGCGACGAGCGCCTGCTCGGCCGCCCCCAGTTCGCCGAAGGCACGCTCGTGGTGGCCGTGGTCGCCGGCGAGGGCAACAAGGCGCTGTTTCGCGAGCTCGGCTGCCATGCCATCGTCGACGGCGGCCAGTCGATGAATCCGAGCGCCGCGCAATTGCTCGACGCGGTAGAAGCCTCCGGCGCCGAGGAGGTCGTGGTGCTGCCCAACAACGGCAACGTCATCCTCACCGCCGAGCAGGCCGCCGGCATGAGCCCGCGACACGTCGCCGTGGTCCCCTCGACGTCCATTCCCGTCGGCCTGGCGGCCATGGTGGCCTTCGACCCGGGCGGCGACGCCGTGGGTAATGCGCGGGCCATGCAGGACGCCATCGCAGACGTCCACACGGCGGAGGTCACGCGCGCGGTGCGCGATTCGGAGCTCGACGGGGTCGCGATCCGCAAGGGCCAGGCCATGGGCATCGTCGACGGGCACCTCGTGGCCTCCGGCGACGAGCTCGAAGAGGCCTTCGGCGGCGTGCTCGAGGAGTTCGCCCGGGTCGACGCCGAGTTCGTCACCGTGCTCACGGCCCTCAACGGGTCGGGCGTGAGCCGCGTGCGGCTCGAAGAGATGGCCGCGCGCCTCACGCCCGACGCCGAGGTCCACTTCCACGAAGGTGGTCAGCCCTTGTACCCCATCCTTGCGAGCGCCGAATGAACAACGGGGACCACTCATCGTCGCACGCGCCGCAGGGGCGCTCGACAATGATCGACCTTCTCACCCTCGAGAATACCGCTATCGTGCTCGATTCCACCTGCGATCCGTCGGAGGGCTTCTTCGACAGGCCCGGAATCTCCATGGTTCCGCTCAAGGTCCACTTCGGCGACGAGACCTTTCGCGACGCCGTCGACATGACGTATCAGGAGTTCTTTGCCAGGCTCGAGGCCTCCGAGGTGCTTCCTACCACCTCGCAGCCCACCGCCGGGGAGTTCCTTGCCGCGTACGAAGACGCCCGGCGGACCTACGACCACGTCTTTTCGCTGCACATCTCCGGCGTGATGAGCGGCACGGTGCGTTCCGCTGAGCAGGCCGCCGCACAGATCGACGGGGTCGAGGTCCACGATATGCGCACCGTCTCGACCGCGCTGTCTTTGGTCGCCGAGCGCCTGCGCGCCCGCCTCGAGCGTGGCTGCACGCTCGACGAGGCGCGCGCCTACATCAGGCACTTCACCGACCACTCGAGCCTGCTGGTCCACGCCGCGACCCTCGAGTACCTGCGCCGCGGCGGGCGTATCGGCCGCGCCGCGTCACTGGTCGGCGGCGTCTTCGACATCAAGCCGCTGATCTGTACCGCCGACGGCACCCTTCAAGGCTACGCCAAGGTGCGCGGCCTCAAGAAGGCCATGGCCTCCATGGAGCGCTTCGTCGAGGAGAACAGCCGGCCCGACGACGAGCTGTATTTCGTCACCATCGACGCCATCAACGATGAGGAGCCGCAACTCATCCGCGAGATGATCGAACGCCTGCGGCCCAAGGCGCGCTTCGTACTTCGGGGCCACTGCGGCGCGGTGGTCGGCACGCACATCGGCCCGGGGACTGCCGCATTCGCCATGATCGCGGAGTGACCGAGCCCGATCTCCCGCTCCGCTTCGGTGGCGGCCGGTACGACGAGCGGCCACCCATGCCGCGGCTCTTCTTCGACCCAGCCACACTCGCCATGCCGCTGGCTGAGCTGGCGCACGTCTCGAAGCCGGTCGCGCGGCGTCTCGCGGCCTTCGGTCTCGAGACGGTGGGCGACCTCATCGACCACTTCCCGCGGCGCTACGAGGATTTCCGCGACCGCAAGCGCATCCGCGACCTGAAGCTCGGCGAGGAGGCGACGGTGCGCGGCACCGTGGGGCGCGTCGTTGCCGACCGCACGGCGAGGCGCCGGGTGGATATCGTGCGCGCCGTGCTCACCGACGAGACCGGCGCCCTCGAGGCCGTGTGGTTCAACCAGCGGTACCTCGTCAAGGTCCTCGCAGAGGGCATGCGGCTCAGCGTGCGCGGCACGTACCGGCCGCAGGGCGGCCGCTCGTCGTTCGTCGTGAAGAGCCACGAGATCCTCGACGAGGAGGAAGGTGACTCCGTGCACACCGAGGGCATCGTTCCGGTGTACCCGGCCAGCGAGCAGGTGTCGGCGCGGCTGCTCCGCGGGCTCCTGCGGGAAGCGCGGCCGGAGATGCGCCGGCTCCCCGACCCGCTGCCCGCCGCGCTTCGCACGCGCGAGGGGCTGCCGACGCGCGCCGACGCCGTCGTGGCCGTGCATCTGCCTCGCGACCTTGACGAAGCCGGGGTCGCGCACGGGCGGCTCGTGCTCGAGGAACTGCTCCTGATGCAGGTGGGGTTGCTCCTCCACAAGGGCGAGCAGCAGCGCCGCGCCGCGGCGCCGGCCCTCGCGCCGCCCGCGGGCGCGAGCCGGGCGTTCCTGGAGGGCCTGCCGTTCGAGCTCACCGCCCATCAGCTCCAAGCGCTCGACGAGCTGGATGCGGATCTCGCGCGCACGATCCCGATGCGCCGTCTGCTGCAGGGCGACGTGGGCTCAGGCAAGACGGTCGTGGCGCTCTACTGCCTGGTGCGGGCGGCGGAAGCCGGCTTCCAGGGGGCGCTCATGGCGCCCACCGAGACGCTTGCCATCCAGCACGCCGAGACGGCGGCGCGTTTCGCCGGCGTTCTCGGCGCGGCCGAGCTGCTGACCGCGGCGCTCACCGCCAAGGAGCGGCGGGCCGCGCTCGAGAGGGTCGCGAGCGGCGCGGCCCGCCTCGTGATCGGCACGCACGCGCTGCTGCAGGAGGACGTGGAGTTCGGCGGTTTGGCCATGCTCGTCGTCGACGAGCAGCACCGCTTCGGCGTGGAACAGCGCGACGCCCTGGTGCGGCGCGCTGAACGCGGCGGCCGCGCGCCGCACGTCCTGCACATGACGGCCACGCCGATCCCTCGCACTCTGGCGCTCACCGTGTATGGGGATCTCGACGTGACCACCATCGCGGGCTCACCCGCCGGCCGCCAGCCCGTGGTCACCCGTCTCGTGGACGAGAGTCGGCGTGAGGTGGGCTACGACTTCGTGCGTAAGCAGATCGCCAGAGGGCGCCAGGTGTACGTGGTGTGCCCGGCCATCGACGAATCCGACACGATCTCGGCAGCCACCGCCCTGGCCGAGGCGGAGCGCCTGCGGGCGGGGCCGTTTCGTGCCAGCCGCGTGGCCGTGGTGCACGGCCAGCTCAGATCGGCCGAGCGCGACGCCGTGATGCACGCTTTCAAGGCCGGGGAGGTACAGGTGCTGGTCTCCACCAGCCTCATCGAGGTCGGCATCGACGTGCCCAACGCCTCGGTGATGATCGTCGAGGGCGCCGAGCGTTTCGGCCTCGCCCAACTTCACCAGCTGCGCGGGCGCGTGGGGAGGGGGACGGCCAAATCGTACTGCCTGCTCTTCTCGCAGGCCGAGACCGGCGCCTCGCAGGCGCGCCTCGAGGCGCTGCTCGAGACCAACGACGGCTTCGAGCTCGCCGATCGCGATCTCGAGATCCGCGGCGAGGGCCAGGTGATGGGCGCCCGCCAGGCGGGCATGCCGGACCTCAAGCTCGCCCGCCTGGCCCGCGACCGCGCGGCGCTGCTGCACGCCCGCGAGCTCGCCGCCGAGATCATCGCCGCCGACCCCGCTCTCGGCGACCCCGTCAACGCGCCGCTGCGCGGCGCGGTCGACGGCGCCTTCGGCCGCGAGCTCGCCTGGTTGCTCAAGGCCTGACCGGCCGCGCCGTCGCGCTCCCGTATACTCCACCCATGCGCACGCTCGAACTCATCGCCACGCACACCAACACCGACTTCGACGCCTTTGCGGCGATGGTGGCGGCGCGCAAGCTCTACCCGGAGGCCGCCATCTGTCTCGGCGGAGCCGTGAACCGCAACGTGCGCGAGTTCCAGGCCCTGTACGCCGATCTCATCCCCGTCGTCGACCCGGGTGACGTCGAGCGCGACAGCGTCCACCGCCTGATCCTCGTCGATACGGTCCACGCCAACCGGCTCGGCGATCTCGCCGATCTCTGCGGCCGGCAGGGCGTGCAGGTCGTGGCGTTCGACCATCACACACACAAAGACGACCTGCCGGCCTTCATCCCGCCCGACAACCTGGTGACGTCGTCCGACGGTTCGCTGGTGACGCTGCTGGTGCGCATCGTCGCCCAGCGGGGCATCCCCATCACGCCGTTCGAGGCGACCGTGTTCGCCCTCGGCATCCACGAGGACACGGGCTCGCTGACCTTCTCCACCACGACCCCCGCCGACGCCGAAGCCCTGGCGCTCTGCATGCTGCGCGGCGCCGACACGGCGCTCCTCGAGAAGTGGCTGGCCAACGCGCTCACGACGGCGCAGCGCCGTACGCTGGCGGCGGCGCTCGAGACGGCCGAGGAGCTCCCCGTCACCGCGGCGACGGTTCTCCTCTCGGCGCTGCACCAGGATCTCTACGTGGAGGGCGTGAGCGTGGTGGCGCATCGCGTCATGGACCTCACCGGCTGTGACGCCTATTTCCTCCTCGTGGCCATGGAGAACCGCGTGTTCGTCACGGCGCGCAGTCGCGGCGGGCGCCTGGACGTGGCCAAGGCGCTTGCCGTGGTCGGCGGGGGCGGCCACTCCGCCGCCGCCTCGGCGGTGGTCAAGGACCTGGCGCTGGACGAAGTCGTGGCGGCCGTGAGCGCGGCGGTGCCCGCCGCTGTCGCCGCCGTGCGTACGGTGCGCGACGTGCTCGCGGCGCTGCCCCCGCCGGTCGAGCTGTCGACCAGCATCGACGAGGCGGCGTTGCAGTGCCGCCGCGAGGGCCTCGGCGGGGTCGTCGTCGCGGACGCCGGCCGGCTTGTCGGCAAGGTGGCGCTCGCCGACCTCGAGCGCGCCGCCGCCCACGGCCTGGGGCACGCGCCGGTCAAGGCGGTCATGACCTCGCGCGTGACGGTGATCGCCGCCGACACGCCTCTCGAGCACGCCGCCGCCCGCATCGCCCAGGAAGAGATCGGCTGGGCGCCCGTGGCGCGCGACGCGTCGGCCGCGCAGATCGCCGTCGACGAACTCCTTGGCGCGGTCACGCGGCGCGCCGTGGCCGGCGACGTGGGCGCGCCGGAGCCGCCCGTGCCCGTGGTCGCCAACCTCGCCGGACCCCTCGGCGAGGTCGGCCTGGACGGGCTGCTGCGCCAGATCCAGGCCGTGGCCGGCGGTGTCCGCGGCGTCTATCTCGTCGGCGGCGCGGTCCGCGACCTGCTCCTCGGCGAGCCTGGGTTCGACGTTGACATCGCCGTCGAAGGGGACGGCATCGCTCTGGCCGGCGATCTCGCCACACGCCTCAAAGGCCACGTGCGCCCCCACGAGAAGTTCGGCACGGCCGTGGTCGTCGCCCACGATGCGGCCGGCGGCCGCCAGCGGGTCGACGTGGCCTCGACGCGTTCCGAGTCGTACGCCCACCCCGCGGCCCTCCCCAAGGTGGAGCACGCGGGCATCCGCAGCGACCTGGCGCGGCGCGATTTCACGATCAATGCGATGGCGGTCTCGCTCAAGCCCGAGACCTACGGCGACCTCCTGGACTACTACGGCGGCATGACCGATCTCGCGGCGCGGCGCATCGTCGTGCTGCACAACCTCAGCTTCATCGAGGACCCCACGCGGGTGCTGCGCGCCATCCGCTATGAAAACCGGTACGGGCTGCGTATGGACACTCACACCCTCAACCTCGCCCGCGCCTGCTGCGCCATGGACCTCGTCGGCGATCTCTCTTCGGCACGCCTCCGCGACGAGCTCATCGCCTTGCTCGAAGAGGAGAGAGCCGATTTCTCGTTGCGGCGCATGGAGGAGCTCGGCCTCACGCCCTCGATCCACGGGCGTCTGCGTGCCGGCGCCACGACGCGCGATCTTCTGCATCGCACTGACCGCGCGCGCGCCGCGCACCACCTCGAGAGCGAGGTGCCGCGGTGGCGCCTGCGGCTGGTCTGGATGCTCCGCGATCTCGAGCCCGAGGAGATCGCCATGTGGGCCGAGCGCATGCGCATCCGCCGGCACGACGCCGAGTTGCTCGAGCGCGCCCTCGTCGTGGGCCGGCGCCTCGCGGACAGAGTGGCGAGAGGGCCGAGCGAGGCCGACCTGTACGAGTTCGCCCGCGGCGAGCCGCTGGAGGCCGTTCTCGTGGCGGTGGCGCTCGACGAGACCGGCACCGTCGCCGAGCGCCTCGGCCGCTTCCTCGACGTAACGCGCCACGTCACGCTCGACATCGGCGGTGACGATCTTCTGGAACTAGGCTTCGCGGCCTCCCCAGAGATGGGCGAGGTGCTGCGCAGTGTGCTGCACTTGAAGCTGAACGGCGTGGTGCGGACTCGCGACGAGGAGCTCGCCGCCGCGACCAGGCTGCGCGGATGACCGATAACGACCTCGTGCTGCGCTTCCTCGTCACGCTGCCCCTGCTGCTCGTCAGCCTCGTGATCCACGAGCTCGCCCATGGCTGGGAGGCCTGGAAGCTCGGTGATCCCACCGCGAAGATCCACGGGCGGCTGACGCTGAATCCGCTCAAACACCTCGACGTGTGGGGCACCGTCGCCCTGATCGTGACCTTTGTGGGCTCCGGCGGCAGCTTCTTCTTCGGCTGGGCCAAACCGGTGCCCGTCGATCCGCGCCACTTCAAGGATCCGCAGCGCGGCATGATGCTGGTCGGCGCGGCCGGGCCGGCGGCCAACTTCGCTCTCGCGCTGATCGCCGCCGGCCTCGTCTGGCTGACGTACACCTGGAGCCTGTTCGCGGCGCAGGCGCTCGCCCTAGCCTACGTGCTCAACGTCGTGCTCGGCGTCATCAATCTGATCCCCATCCCTCCGCTGGACGGCTCTCGCGTGGTGGGCGGCTTCCTCTCCCGCGACCTGTACCTGCGCTGGGTCGATCTCGACCGCTACGGCAACTTCGTGTTCATGGGCCTCCTCGTGGTCATGCTGGCGGCGCCGCAGGTGTTCCAGTCCACGATCGGCAGGGTGCTCGACTGGTCGTTCGCCCTGCTGCCGGGGGGCTGAGGGCGTGGGCGCACGCTTCACGCTGGAGTGGCGGGAGGCCGAAGGCCTCACCTGGCTGCAGTGGGAGGGCGCCGGGGTGGCCGCCGCCTTCCCGACCAGGGAAGGCGGCGTCTCGCCGGCGCCCTTCGCGTCGCTGAACCTCGGCCTCTCCGTCGACGACGGGCCGGCCAACGTCCTCGAGAACCGTCGGCGCCTCTGTACGGCGCTGGGCCTGCCCCAGGGAAGGCTCGTCGTGCCCGGCCAGGTGCACGGTACGAAGCTCGCCTGGGTGGGGGAGGCCGAGGCAGGGCGCGGCGCCATCGATCGCGAGACGGTGCTCCACGACCACGACGGCCTGCTGACTGCAACGCCCGGCCTTGGCCTGGCGGTGAGCTACGCCGACTGCGTGCCCGTGGCCATCGTCGCCGGCGGCGCCGACGGGCCCGAGCTCGCCGCCGTGCACGCCGGCTGGCGCGGCATGCTGGCCGGCATCGTGGGGCAGGCGGCC
>JAPLCM010000260.1 GCA_026392275.1 Actinomycetota bacterium
TGTAACTACGGTCGCTGAACTTCACCAGCTCGTCGTCTTCGCGGGCGAAGATGCGCACGATGCGCGAGCCCACCACGTTCTCTTCGGCCGCCGCCGTCACATCGGCGATCTTCTGTTGCACGTCCTTGAGGATCGGCTGCAGGCGGCGGCTGAACCGCACTGTGACCAGTAGCAGGAACGGCAAGAAGGCAAGGGACATCAAGCCCAAACGCCAGTCGAGCAGCAGCAGGATGATAGCCACGGCGACCATCATCACGATGTTGGTGGCGAAGAACACGAGGCCGTAGCCGAGAAACGTGCGCACGTTCTGCACATCGCTCATGGCGCGGCTCATGAGCTGCCCGGTGGGCCAGCGGTCGAAGTAACTGAAGGACTGCTTGAGGAGGTGCGACCACATACGGTTGCGCAGGTCGTACTCGATGCCGAGGCTCGACTTGCCGCTGGCTAGGCGGCGACCGACGGCGACGATGAAGCGCACGATGGCGATGCCGAGGAGGGCGAGCCCGTAGGTGACGAGCAGCCCGGTCTCACCGCCGATGAGGGCGTTGTTGATGGTCAGCTGGATGATACGTGGCACCAGCAGCCCCAGCCCCATCTGGGCGAACGCCAGCGCGAAGCCCACGAACGTGAGCCACTTGTAGTCGCCAAGAAGCTTGAGGATGCGCCAGAAGACCTTCATCTGGAGGCTAGCTTACCCGCGGGCTAACCGAGTATGACCGGGGGGCCGGGGCGGCTTCGCCCGCCGGCCCTCCGAGTCGTCTGCCCCTTCTGTCCGCCCGTCAACCCTCGCGCCCCGGACGGAACGCGGGCAGGTCGACCACCACGGTCGTGGTCGGCACGGCTTGCGGATCCCGCGAGCCGTCGCGGACTCTGCGGGTGGCGTACCACGCGGCCCTGGCCAGGGCGCGCACCGCGGCCGAAGGGCTCGGCAGCAGGACGGGCGCGAAACGGCCGAGCCCGGGGAACACGGAGCGCTGCACCGGGCAGAGCGGCACACTGACGATGGGTTTCCCGGTGCGCTCCATGACGCTCGCGATGTGCTCGAGCAGAGCCCTCTCGCGCCCGTTGAGCTCGGCGAACGGGCCGCCGGTCCCGGGCTCGGGCCCTAGGCTGGTCCCCGGCATGAAGCCGAGGCCACTGTCCTGGCCAACGTCTTGGCTGCCGGCGCCGGGCGAGCGCTGTTGCGCCGGGCGGCCGCTGCTCGGGCTGCCGATGAGGGCCAGCGTGAGCACTGCGTCCACGGCATCGCTTTCCGCAACGAGGGCGATGATGCGCTCGGGCACGTCGCGTGAGACGGTGGCCACCAGGTCGATAGGGTTGCCATGGCTCCAGAACGTCGGTAGCACGTCGTCCACTGCCGCGAGCACGTCCGCCGGAAGTTCCGCGAGCTGCAGCCCGTTCTCGGCCAGGGCGTCGGCGGTCACGACGCCCCAGCCGCCGCCCAGGGTCACCACGGCGACGCGGCGCCCGGCGGGCAGTGGCTGGTAGGCAAGCAGGCTGGCGACGTCGAGCGCCTCATCGGGGTCGCCGGTGGTGATCACGCCGGCCTGGCGGGCGGCCGCAGCGAACACTTCGGCCGAGCCCGCGAGGGCGCCGGTGTGCGAGCTTGCCGCCTGACGGCCGAGGGCGCTCATGCCGCCGCGCATCACGATGACCGGCATGCGCGGCGTCGTGGCACGGGCCTGCTCGTAGAAACGGCGCCCGTCACTCATCCCCTCGAGGTACATCACCACGACGCCGGTCCGCGGGTCGCCCGCCAGGTACTCGAGCAGGTCGTTGGCGTCGGTCGACGCCTGGTTGCCGCTGCTGACGTATTTCTCCACGCCGACGCCGCGTCGCTCGGCGGTCATCAGCAGCTGCGTGCCGATGTTGCCCGACTGCGACACGACGCTGATCGGCCCGGCCTCGGGGCGCAGCGTCACAAAGCCGACGGCGCTGAGGTGGGCGCTGGTGCAGAGCACGCCCATGCAGTTGGGGCCGACGAGCGTGACTCCGCCTTCGTCGGCGACTCGGGTCAGCTCCCGCTGCAGATCCGACCCCTCGTCCCCGGCTTCGCCGAAACCCGCGGCGATGACGATGGCCGCGGGCACGCCGTGGCGGCCGCACTCCGCGATGACGGCTGCCGCATGCGGTCCCCCAAGCGCCACGATGACGAGGTCGGGGGTCTCCGGCAGGTCCGCCGGCCCGGCATAGGCCGTCACCCCGAAGATGGTGCCGCCGCGCGGGTTGATGGGATAGAGAGCGCCGCCGAAGCCGCCCCCGACCAGGTTGCTCATCACCGATCCGCCCCATTTGGTGGCGTCCTCGGAGGCGCCGACGATCGCCACGGACTTCGGCGCGAAGATGGCGTCGAGGTGCAGCCGCCGCTTGCCGCCGTCCACGGCGGGAGGCGCGGCCTGGCCGGGCTTCGACAGGATCACCAGCGCATCGGCCGCCACCAGGTCGGTACCGGCGACGAGCAACGGGTTCACATCGATCTCGGCGATCTCCGGGTGATCAATTGCCATCTGCGCGATCGACCGGATGATCCGCTCCAGCTGGGCCATGTCGACTCTCGGAAGCCCTCGCACGGGGCCGAGAAGCCGCTGCGCGCGCAGCCCGGCCACGAGCCGTCTGCAGTCGGTTCTGTCGAGCGGCGCGAGAGCGAACGCCACGTCGGCGACCGCCTCAGTGAAGATGCCGCCCAGCCCGAAGGCAATCACCGGCCCGAACTGCTCGTCACGGCGCATGCCCACCAGGAGCTCGCGTTCGTGCGGCACGAACTCCTCGACGAGCACGCCTTCAACAACCCGTCCGGCGCCTCGATCGACGATCCGGTGGTAGGCGGCGCGCGCCGCAGGCGCGTCGCGCACGCCAAGCTCCACGAGGCCCACGTCGCTCTTGTGCTGGATGTCCGGCCCCAGGCCCTTGAGCACGGCCGGTCCGCCCAGGGCCTGCACTGCTGCAGCCGCGTCCTGCGCCGAGTGCACGACGGCGCCCGCCGGCGTGGGGATCTCGTAGGCGGCCAGAAGAAGCTTCGCGTCGCGCTCGTTGAGCGCGACGCGCCCTGCTTCGACGGCGCGCTGGATCAGGAGGCGCCCGGCTGCCTCACGGCCCGACGTGACCGCCCTCATGTCCCCTCCCTTTCGCGGAACGACCTCCGTGCCCAGCCGGTCTCGGCTGACGAGGCTGAGCCGCCCAAGAACTTGCATTCGGACGCGGAATGGAATACAGAATATGCCAATAGCCCAGAACGTCAACAGGCGGACTTGTTGCCGATGCGTGGCCACTCACCAGAGCCCTGCCCGAGTCCCCCGCGCGGCCCCGTCTCGGAGCCCTCGGACTGGTCGTCGGCCACGATGCTGTCGGAGCCTGCCGCCGACAGGGCCGCGCGGCACATCCGCTCACTCATATTCTCCGGCCAGCTGCGTCCCGGCGACCGTTTGCCGCCCGGCCGCGACCTGGCAGAGCGCCTCGGCATCTCACGGGTGACGCTGCGCCTCGGGCTCAAGGCCCTGGAAGGCGCCGGCTACCTCGAGACCAGCAAAGGGGCGCATGGCGGCTCGCGCGTCAGCGATAGGGACAGCCTGCTTCGCTGCTGGACCGGCTGGATGCGGCAGAACTCGGAGGACCTGCACGACATCCTCGAGTTCCGCACCACGGTCGAGACCCGTATCGCGGCTCTCGCCGCGGAGCAGCGCACGGCAGAGGAGCTCACACGCATGGAGACTGCCGACGCCATGTACCGGGAGACGCGGGCCTCACTGTTCCGCTGGGACGTGGCCTTTCACGACGCTCTGGCCCGCGCCGCGCACAGCCCGCGGCTGGAAGAGGCCATGATCGCCGTTCGCGGCGAGCTCTTCCTGCCCGTCGATCAAGCGCTGCACGAGCATCGCACCGAGGACGTGCACGCCTTCCACAAGGCGATCATCGTGGCGGTGCGCGACCGGGACACGCTTCGCGCGGCCGAGACGATGCGGGATCACATCGCCGACACGCGGCGGATGGTCTACCGGGCGCTCGAGGAGTCTGCCGGCGCGTAGGCCGCCGCCGCGAAGGCGCACTCAGCCGGTCTCACCGTAGCTCGCGCCGCGGGCAGCGCACGGCCGTCGGCTGGAGACGGCCCGGAGCAGATCGCCCGTTCAGCTTCCGCCTTACCGGGCGACCTCGAGCAGCTCCTCGGGTGGTACGAAACCCCGGCGGAGCGTGTTCTCCGTGACGACCCGGGGCTCCAGGTACTGGACGACGTAGGGCGCGTCGGGGCGCCTCGGGGTGACCCGGTCGAAGTCGGCGACGACGCGTTTGACGCGCGCGCCCGTACCCTGACGCCCCGCGACCTCCGTCACCCGAAGAGCCACCGCCCGCGAGCCGGTGAAGCCGATGAGGTCGACGTCCGGATGGCCGACGAGCTCATCGCCGAGCTCGGCGCCGCGGGCCGGCACGAAGCCGACTGCGCCGGCGAGGAAGCCCGCCCGCACCAGAAGCTGCGCGAGATAGGCGCTGCTCTCCCGGGCCCGGCTCCCCGGCTTCAGCACGACCGGGTCCCCAGCTGCCAGGGCCGCGCCCACTATCGTGCAGGCACTCGTGAGCGGTCGCCGCGACGATGTCAGCGCCAGCACGAGCCCACGCGGCTGGTAGAAGTAGTGGTTCAGCTCGCCGGGCTGATGCCCCATGCGGCGCACGGTGTCGACCTCGCCGATGAGCGCGGCGATGCACTCGAGGTCGTCCGCGGCTTCCGCGACTTCCTGCGCTACCGCCCGCACTGGGTCGGGGCCGCCGATCGAACCTTCTTTGAGCAGTCTGGCCTGAAGCTCGCGGCCATTCTGCCGCACGAGGCGCGCTGCTCGCCCCAGCGCCGCGGCACGCTCGTCCGTGGACATGTTCTTCAGGACGCTACGCGTAGCGGCGGCCCGCTCGACCACGCTGTGGGCCGCGGTGCGCTCCTGTTCTGACCCGTCGCGTAGCGGCTCGCGAGCTTCAGCCTCGCGCACGGCGGGCGCCGCACCCAGAGTACCGGCGGCGGCCACAGTCGCCGCCTCTTCGGCCGCCGGCGAGCCGCAGCCCATGAACTGCGCCAGGTAGTCCGGCCCGCCGGCCTTGCTGCCGACGCCGCTCATCTTGAAGCCGCCGAACGCCTGCCGCTCGACGAGCGCGCCAGTCGTGCCGCGATTGATGTACAGGTTCCCGACGAGAAACTCGCGGCGCACGCGCGCGATCGTCGCGGGGCTGCGGCTGATCAGGCCGCCCGTGAGCGCGTACTGCGTGCCGTTGGCGATGGCCAGCGCCTCGTCCATGTCGCGTGCCTTCATGACGGCGACCACCGGGCCGAAGATCTCCTCCTGTGCGATCACCGCGTCCGGGGACACGTCCGCAAAGATGTGCGGCCCGACGTAGAAGCCGCCCTCGGGCCAGCCGTCGGCCGGCGGCTCGGTGACGAGGACCGCTCGGCCCTCGCGCCTGCCCTGAGTGATGTACCCCTCGATGGTCTGCTTCGCTGCGGCAGTGATGACGGGACCCATGCGGCTCGCCGGGTCGTCCGGCGGGCCGATCGCCACGGAGCGCGCCGCGTCGACGAAGCGCTTGACGAACTCGTTGTAGGCGCTTTCCAGAACGATGATGCGAGAAGCCGCCGAGCACTTCTGCCCCTGGAAGTGGAAGGCGCTCACGACGCTCTCGAGGACGGCCACGTCGAGGTCGGCGTCCGCGTCGACGATCAGTGCGTTCTTGCCGCCCATCTCGGCGATCACGCGCTTCACGCCTCCGTGCGAGGGGTGGGCGGCGGCCGCCTCTATGATGTGCAGGCCGACGTCCTTTGACCCGGTGAACGCGATGAGCTCGACGTCGGGATGACGCACGAGCGCGTCGCCGACAGTGCCTCCGGGCGACGGCAGGTAGTTGACCGTCCCGGCCGGCGCGCCCGCCGCCTGCAGGATCCTCACGAGCTGCGCGGCGATCACCGGTGTGGGGCCGGCGGGCTTGACGATGACGGCATTGCCGGCCACGAGCGCCGCGCTCGTCATCCCCGTGAGGATCGCGAGGGGGAAGTTCCACGGGGCGACGACGAGGGCGACGCCGAGCGGCCGGAGGGCGTCCTCGCTGTCCTGCGCGCCCTCATGCGCCAGCCGGCCCTCGGCATCGAGGCGCAGGATCTCGCGGCCGTAGTACTCGAGGAAGTCGATCGCCTCTCCGACGTCGGCGTCGGCCTCGCGCCAGCTCTTACCGGCCTCGAAGACCTCGAGCGCGGAGAGCTCGAAGAGCTCGCCGCGCATGAGCTCGGCGGCGCGGAAGAGGAGCGCCGCGCGCTCGCCCGGCGGCGCGCCACGCCAGCTCTCGAAGGCCGCGCGAGCGGCGGCCAGCGCCTGCTCCGCCTCCGCCTCACCGGCGTACGCGGCCGTGCCGACGATCTGCTGCGGCCTTGCCGGGTCGACCGAGGCGAGCCGCTCGCTCGTCTCGACGGTCTCGCCGCCGATCAGGAGCGGCCAGTGCTTGCCGAGACCGGCCGCGGCCACGCCCGAGCGCACGCGTTCGATAGCAGTCGCGAACGCCGCCAGGTTCTCCGGCCGCGAGAAGTCGGCGTGCGGCTGGTTCACGAACGGCCCGGGGAAGGTCACATCTGTGGGGCTGCCGGCCGGCACGCGCTGCGGCGAGCGGCCGACGTCGGATGAGGGCTGCGGAGCGCGGATCAGCCGGTCACGGTCCTCGCCCTCGGCGAAGGTCAGTCGCAGGAACGACTCGTTGGCCGTATTCTCGAGCAGCCGGCGCACGAAGTAGGCCATGCCGGGGATGAGCTCGCCGACGGGAGCGTACTCGCGCAGCCGCAGCCCGAGCCTTCCGATGGCCGCCTTGATGGGCTCGCCCATGCCGTGCAACATCTGCAGCTCGTAGGCGTCCTTCCGCAGGCCCAGGGCCTCCGCCGTGGCGATGGCGTGGGCCAGCGAGCGCACGTTGTGGCTGGCGAAGGCGGAGCGGATCTGCGCGGGGTGCTCGAGCATGAGGCGCGTGATGCGCTCGTAGGTCACGTCCGAGTCGGGCTTGTGCGTGAAGACCGGCGCCGGCCAGCCCTCCTGCGCCGCCTGCACCGTCTCGTAGTCCCAGTAGGCGCCCTTGACGAGACGCACGGTGATCACGCGCTCGCGCTCGCGCGCCCAGTCAATGAGGCCGCGGATGTCATCCTCGGCGTCGCGCAGGTAGGCCTGCACGACGATGCCGGCCTCGTCGTACCCGGCGAACTCGTCCTCCTCGAGCAACTCCTTGAACACGGCGAACGTGAGGTCCCGGTAGCGGAACTGCTCGAGATCGAGGTTGACGAAGGCGCCGGTCTGCTGGGCCTTCCGCACGATCGGGCGCAGACGCTCCTTGACCGCCTCCGCGGAGCCGCGGAAGTTGAGCGCGTCGATCTGCGAGAACAGCGAGGTGACCTTGATCGAGACGTTGACCCGCGGCACGGCCCCCCACGCAGCCCGATCGATGACCGGGTCGGGTCGCCACGCGGCGGCCTCGCGCTGCAGGCCGTCGAGGAGCTCCAGGTAACGCTGCTGATAGTCCTCGGCCTCAGCGTCGCCCACGGAGGCCTCGCCGAGCACGTCGAGGGTGAAGCCGAGGCCGCGCCGTCGCAGCGTGCGGAGCTTGGGCAGGGCCGCGGCGGCGTCGCGACCGAAGATGAAGCGCTGCGCGAAGGCGAGCATCTGGCGACGGATCACCGACGTGGCGAGGGGCGAGACCAGCCGCTGCCGCGACGCCGCGAGGCCCATGCGCAGAAGTCGCGGCGTCTGCAGCCCAGGCTGCTCGAAGTACTCGCTCAGGTGGCGGTCGATCTCGCCAGCGGTGCCAAGGGTCGGGAAGACGTCGACGAAACGGAAGAGCTCGACCTTGAGGCGTTCGTCAGCCATCGCCCAGTCCATCATCTCGCTCTGCCAGCGCTCGCCGGAGAGCGGCGAGGTCTTGTGCTGGGCGATCAGGGCGAAGAGCTGTCTCGCCTTCGCGCGCACGGCCGGCTCGATAGCGGCCGCCGTGGGCGCCGTCCCGGCGGCGCCCGCCTGATCCTTGACGACGGTCCCCATCATGTTCCTCCTGCGTGTTGACTCGGACGCTGCGTCACCGGCGATGTGGCTGTGGCTGCGGCGCTGGAGCGTCGCCCGTGCGCGCCACCGACACAACATAGTCTATCCACACGTATGACCTCTGGTCGGCAGGGGTGCATTGCGCGACGTCGTCGCCAGGTCATGCGGGGTCGTTGCTCACGAGACCGCTCCATCCTGCGCCCCTGCGCATCGCCTGGTGCCCCTGCGCATGGCCCCCCGCCGACGTGGCCCGCCGCCTGAGCTCAGTACTCCGCGGGGACCTGGAAGAAGAGGGCGACTGCGGCGACCGCCTCGTCCGGGTTACGCCACGAGTGTGGTTCGGCCGGCGAATACGCGATCGTGTCGCCGGCCGCCAGAGTCGTGGTGCGCTCACCGAAGCGAAACTCCACGCGGCCCTCGATGACCGTGGCCATCACGAGCTCGCCGGGGTGTGACCAGAGCTCGGGGCCCGGCGAGCCGCCGGGCTCGATGCGTGTCTCGACTATCTGCGCCCGGCGCTCGCTCCGCGGCGAGAGCACGTAGTTGACGACGCCTCGGCCGCCGAAGAACGTGCCGTCGACGTCGGCGCGCCGCACGACGTTGTTCTCCGGCGTATCCACCGTCTCGAAGAGGCTCGACATCGAGATGCCGAGCACCTCGCAGATGCGATACAACGAGCCGATCGCCGGCGAGGTCTCGCCGCGCTCGACGGCGCTCACGAACGATTTCGTGAAGCCTGCGGCCGAGGCGACATCGTCGAGCGTGAGACCTCCCCCGCGGCGGAGCTCACGCAGGCGACTGCCGACCAGCTTCGCCGGCCAGCGATCGCCCTGGCCGGTTCTCGCGCGGGAGGTGGGAGGCGTCGCGGCGGACATCGTCCCAGACTGTAGCCCAGCCGTGGTGAGTCGTCAAAGACGACGATCGGGCGAAACATCCAGTATGCCTTGACTGCGGTGCACTCCTGATGGACAGTGGGCGCCAGAGCGAGCACACGGGAGGAGCAGATGGCCGAGTCATCTACAAGCCGGAGGCGCAGCTGGGCGGAGCCGTTCAAGATCAAGATGGTCGAACCCCTGAAGATGACGACCCGCGAGCAGCGCGAGGTCGCCATCCGCGAGGCCGGCTACAACACGTTCCTTCTCAGAAGCGAGGACGTGTACATCGACCTGCTCACCGACTCGGGCACGAACGCCATGAGCGACCGCCAGTGGGCCGGCATGATGCTCGGCGACGAGGCCTACGCCGGCAGCCGCAACTTCTACCATCTCGAAGCCGTCGTCCGGGAGATCTACGGCTACGAGCACCTCGTGCCGACGCACCAGGGCCGCGGCGCCGAGCACCTGCTCAGCCAGACGCTGATCAAGCCCGGCGACGTGATCCCCGGCAACATGTACTTCACGACCACCCGGCTGCACCAGGAGCTCGCCGGCGGGCGCTTCGTCGATGTGATCATCGACGAAGCCCACGACCCGACGAGCGAGCACCCGTTCAAGGGCGACGTCGACCTCGCCAAGCTGCAGAAGGTCATCGACGAGGTCGGCGCCGAGCACATCCCCTACGTGTGCATCGCGACCGCCGTCAACATGGCCGGCGGCCAGCCCATCAGTCTGGGCAACCTGCGGAGGGTCCGCGAACTCTGCGCCAAACACGGCATCCGCATCATCCACGACGCCACGCGTGTCGCGGAGAACGCCTACTTC
>JAPLCM010000190.1 GCA_026392275.1 Actinomycetota bacterium
ATCGGCAGGCCGGCGCGGCCGGAGCGGCGGATGCCCTCGCGCGCCAGGCGCACGGTCTTGCAGGCCGCGAGGATCTCCTGCGGCGAACGGACGCGGGAGTCCTTGCCGCGCAGATGCAGGATCGACGGCACGCTGACCGAGTCGACGATGTCGAACGACGCCATCTTCTCGACGGTGTCCATGAACATCTGCTCGTGGGTCGTGTAGATACCGCCGCCGACGTGCACCCACGGCCGGTCGTCGGTCGTGTCGGGGCGCCGGCCGCGCATGACCTTGCGCTCGCGACCCTCTCCGAAGGTGCTCGCCGTGGGCGCCTGCGAGCAGGCGAGAAGGATCTCGTCGCGCGTGAACTGCATCACGCGGTTGGTCTCGGGGCAGTACGCGCCGGCCTCGGCCAGCAGGTCGACGGCCGCCTGGAAGACGCGGTCGGTGAGGTCGTCGTCGGTGTTGATGATGGTCTCTTTGTCCCACTTGACCTTGTAGCGCGCGATCACCTCGGAGAGCTTGGGGACGTAGCGCTTCATGTAGTAGTCGGTCTCGGAGATCAGCGGGCCTACTTCGGCGCGGTCGAATACTTCGATCAGGTCGATCATGTCGTTCTCCTCAAGATGCGGGTTCGGCGGTCGGCTGCGCGGCGCCGGTCAGGACACCAGCTTGGTGGCCAGGACGACGGCGTCGTAGGCGCTGCCGCTCCAGCCGTCGGCGCCGATCGTGTCGGCCCACTCCTTGGTGGTCGCGCCGCCGCCCACGATGACCTTGTACTTCTCGCGCGTACCTTGGTCCTTGAGTGCGTCGATGACGTCCCTCTGGCCGATGAGCGTCGTGGTGAGCAGCGCCGAGATGGCGATGATGTCGGCGTTCACCTCGTTGGCCTTGTCGATGAACTTGAAGAGGTCGACGTCGATGCCGAGGTCGTGGACCTCGAAGCCCGAGGTCTCGAAGAGGAGCTTGAGGATGTTCTTGCCGATCGAGTGGAGGTCGCCCTTCACGGTGCCGATGACGATCGTGCCCTTCTTCTGGTCCGCTCCGCCGGCTTCCTTGATCTTGGGTTCGAGCACCGTCATCGCGCCCTGGAAGGCCAGCGCGGCCTGCATGAGCTCGGGCAGGAAGATGTCTTCGCACTCGAACTGCTCGCCGATGACGTTGAGGCCCGGCAGCAGACCCTTCTCGATGATGACGTTGGGGTCGATCCCCTCGGCCAGAGCCGCGTTGACGGCCGCGAGGACGGCGTCCTCATCCTGGTCGACGATCGCCTGTTTCAGCTGGTCGTACATGGCCTCGTTTCCCATTACCTGAACCCCTTCTTGTCGTGTCTGGAAGTGATCGTACGGATCGTGACCGACGGCGCCGATGCCGTGCGGCGGGCGCCGCTAGACGTCGCCCTCAGGCTCGGCCCAGATGGCATCGCCGGCGACCAGGCCGGGGAACTCGGCGCGGATCCGCGCGTCCAGCTGGGGCGCCCAGACGGCCGGATTGGGTTGCGACAGGATGCCGCGGGCGACGGCGCGCGCGCGGCTCTGGGCATCCGGCCGGCCGGATGCCTCCCATTGTGCGCGCATGCCTCGGTCGGCGACCTTGGGGAAGAGCGCCGTGGTCTTCATCAGCGACTTGGTGTGCTTGCTCTTCATGAAGTCGCCGCCCGGACCTGCCTGGGCGATCACGTCGAGGGCGAGGTTGTCCTCGCTGAATTCCATGCCGCGCACGACGCGCTTGTTCATCTGGGCGATCTCGTCGTCGACCACGGCCTTGCCGAAGTCGAAGGCCATGAGCGAGCTGAAGAGCCCGCCCATGTTGAGCAGTGTGGCGCCGGCGAGCACCGCGCCGAGCGTGTTCATGCCCGTCTCGTAGCCTGACTGCGCATCGTTCGAGTGCGCGTTTGTGAGACCGATGTAGCCCCCGGTCGGGACGTTGTAGAAGTGCCCGAGCTGAGCTTGGGCCATGCAGAGCATGCCGGTCTCGATGGCGCCCGGAGCGTAGGCCCCCGTGCGCATGTCGGCGACCGTCGGCAGGCTGGCGTAGATGATCGGCGTGCCCTCCCTGACCATCTGCTGGAAGATCGTGATGGCGAGGAACTCGGCGTTGGCGACGATCAGCGTGCCCATGAGCGTCATCGGTGAGGTGAGGCCGGCGTTGGGCACCACTGTGGTGTACACGGGCAGGCCGCACTCGCTGAGATACATCACCGCTTCGGTCGAGTCGACGTCCATCGTCAGCGGGCTGACCATCGGACAGTAGTGATGGTTGATGACCGGGCGCTCGCGGTAGGCGTCCGCGCCGCCGGCGATGAGCTCGCCGAGCCGGATGACCTGACGCAGGTCGTCCATGTTGGGGGTATTGCTGCGCACCGGCTTGAGGCAGTTCTTGAGCGCCGGGTAGAAGCGGCTCAGGCTGAATTGGCCGGGGGGGGCGTCGTCGGCGAGCGTGGAGATCGAGAAGATATCGAAGCCCTTGAGCTCGTTGATGAGGTGGGCGATGTTGGCGATGTCGGTGGAGGTGGCGCGGCGCTCGACGCCGGTCGCAGGATCGACCACGTTGGGCGCCGAGCTGCCGGTGACGACCACGGGGCCGCAGTCGGGGATCGTGCGATCGTACTGGGGGTCGCGGCCGCGGAAGGTGAAGCTCGTCGGGCAGGCCTGCATGTACGTGCCGACGACCTCGGGGGGGAACTTGACGAGCCCGTCGGCGTCGACGCTGCAGCCGTGGGCCTTGAAGGTCTCGCAGGCGGGTGCGTGATGCGCCAGGATGCCGACGTTCTCGAGCACCCAGAGCGACGCTTCGTGGACGCGCTCGACCTGCTTCGCGGTGAGTAGCTCAACGTACTTCATGTGCATCAGATCCTCTCGGTCGGATTCTCATACAACGATCACCCGCAGGCCCCGCCGCAGCATCTCGTCGCGCACGTCGTCGTCGACGCCGTCGTCGACGACGACCGCTTGCACCTCGTCGAGGGTGCAGATGACGAAGTCGCCGACGACGCCGATCTTGCTGCCGTCGGCGAGGACGATCACCTCGCCGCGCGTCTGGCGGATCATGGCGCGCTCGACGCCGGCGAGGCCGACGCTGGCGGTGGTGATGCCCTCTTCGAGGCTGACACCGTCGGCGCCGAGGATGAACTTGGAGGCGTGGAAGCCGCTCAGGACCTCCAG
>JAPLCM010000004.1 GCA_026392275.1 Actinomycetota bacterium
CCTGCTCGACCTTGGCCAGCTCGTTGACCGGCAGGGCCGTGGCGAGCAGGCGGTTGATGGAGTGCGCCGCGGTGTTGCCGCAGCACTCCCAGCCGGGGATCTCGAGGAGCGTGAGCCCGAGCGCCCGGGCGCTGGCCCTGACGCTGGCATCGAACTCGCCGGAGGTGCCGTGCAGCGAGCAGCCGGGGTAGTAGGCGAGCGTCTTGCTCATGACTCGGCTCCCCCGTCGGTGGGACCGTCCGCGGAGCTGGCGGCGGAGCCGTCGGCGGTACCGGTCGCGCCGGCAGCGGCGGCCGGCGCAGCCTCTGCCGCCTGCCGCTTCATCTTGGCGCTGGTGATGCTCTCGGCGGTCTGCACCATGCGCTTCATGGCGAGGGTGTCGCCCCTCTTGAGCGTGGGGTTGATCTTGCCCTTGAGCAGCATCTTGGGCCCGAGCAAGAGCCACGACTTCACGCTCGACGGCCGCCTCAGCACGTCGCGCGCGATGAGCTCGACCTCCCACATGCGGCCCCAGCGCACGAACGAATCGTAGTTGAACTTGAGCATGGCCGCCGACGGCGTGCCTGCGGGGATACGGCCGTCGCGACGCGCGATGATCTTGAGCTCGTCCATGATGGCGGCGATGTCGATGCCCTGGGGGCAGCGGGCGGTGCACGTCTCGCAGCCGGTGCACAGCCAGATGAACCTGTCGTCGAAGACCATGTCGAGCTGACCGAGCTGCACGGCGCGCATGATCATCGCGGGGTGCATCTCGGAGTACAGCGCCACCGGGCAGCCGCTGGTGCAGCGCTTGCACTGGTAGCACTTGTAGGCGTTCTCGCCGCAGCCTGTGCCGATGTTCTCGGCGAGGAGCGGGCTCACGGTGCAGGTCGTCATGCGCGCCTCCTAGGCCACGGCCGGCCGCGGCATCAGGCCGGCCGCCTCGACGATCTCGGGCACGGCGATCTCCCACTCGATAGCCATGATGTGCACGCCGGCGACACCCTCGATCTCGGTGAACTCCTTGATCATCTCGACGGCGATCTTCTTGCCTTCGGCCTGCGCTGGGGCGCCCTTCTCGCAGGCGGCCATACGGTCGACGATGTCCTGGGGCACGTCGATGCCGGGCACGAACTTCTGCATGTAGCGCGCGCCGCCGACGCCCTTGAGCGGGGTGATGCCGGCGAGGATCTTGATCTCCTTGTGCAGGCCCAGGGCACGCACCTCCTCCATCCACTTCTTGAACTTGGGGACGTTGAAGATGCACTGGGTCTGGATGAAATCGGCGCCCGCTTCGATCTTCTTCTTGAGGCGCAGGGCGCGCAGATCGAACGGGTCGGCAAAGGGGTTCTCGGCGCAGCCGATGTAGAGCGGCGGCGCGACCGTCAGCTCCTCGCCGCACTGGAACTTCTTCTCGTCGCGCATGTCCTTGTACATCTTGATGAGGTTGATGGCGTCGAGGTCGTGCACGCCCCTGGCCTCGGGGTGGTTGCCGAAGCTCATGTGGTCGCCGGTGAGGCAGAGGATGTTCTTGAGGCCCAGCGTG
>JAPLCM010000056.1 GCA_026392275.1 Actinomycetota bacterium
AACTTCTTCTCGTCGCGCATGTCCTTGTACATCTTGATGAGGTTGATGGCGTCGAGGTCGTGCACGCCCCTGGCCTCGGGGTGGTTGCCGAAGCTCATGTGGTCGCCGGTGAGGCAGAGGATGTTCTTGAGGCCCAGCGTGGCGGCGCCGAGGATGTCGGACTGCATCGCCAGGCGGTTACGGTCGCGGCAGGTCATCTGCATGATCGCTTCGAGGCCGTTCTGCTGCGCGGTGACGCCCGAGGCCATGGAACAGACGCGGACCACGGCCGTCTGGTTGTCGGTGATGTTGACGGCGTCGACGTAGCCCTTGAGAAGCTTGGCCTTCTCTTCGATGACCGTGACGTCGGCGCCCTTGGGCGGGCCGCACTCGCCGGTGACCGCGAACTTACCCGAGCTGAGGATCCTCTCGAGGTTGCTGCCGGCTTTGTACTCAGTCGCGGTCATACCGGCTTCGCCTCCTCACGCACCATCTTGCGGGGGCCGCCGGAGCTGCTCTTGCTCCAGTCCTTCGGCGGCCGGTCGGTGAACATCAGCTCTTCGCGGCCCTGGGCCTTGAGGCGCTCCCAGATGAGGGCCCAGGCGCACTCGATCTCTTCCTTGTCAGGCCCCGTGACCTCGCAGAGGCCGTCGTGCGAGCCACCGCAGGGGCCGTTCATGAGGCTCTTGCTGCAGCGCACCACGGGGCAGATGCCGCCGGTGCTGCCGATGCGGCACTCGCCGCAGGCGACGCAGCGCTCGAGCCATACGGCGTGCTCCTGCGGCATGCCGAGCATGTTGGTGTTCACCGCCGGCATGACGAGCTTGGGGGCGAACTTCTCGGCCATGCTCTGGATGCCGATGCCGCAGGCCATGCTGAGCACGACGTCGGCGGCCTCGACCTTTTCGGCGATCATGTCGAGGTACTCCCACTCGCACTGGCGGATGGCGGCGGTGTGCTCGACCTCCACGTCGCGGCCGTCCTGCCCGGCCTTGATGCGCAGCTCGCTGGCCAGGATCTCGGCCTCTTTCTCGCCGCCGGTGAGGCAGATGGCGACGCAGGTGTCGCAGCCTGCGACCAGGACCTTCTTCTTGTCGCCGACGAGCGCGACGATCTCGTCGAAGGGTTTGCGTTCGGCGGTGATCATTCTGCGTTTCCTTCCTGAACGGTGGCCGCGGCGGCCGGCTGGGCTTCGTCGGGCATGGCCACGCCGCCGAGCGCTTCGCGGGCGGCGGCGTGCGGGCTCACGCCCTCAGGCTTGACCGGGCTGGGGCCGAGCTGCTTGATGCGCTCGGTGAACTCGGTGGCGACCTCGGCGAACTTGGCGCCCATGGCCGACGACATGTTGTACATCTCGACGCGCTCGGGCTCGAGGCCCAGCTCGCCGAGCAGATCCTTGACGTGGTCGACGCGCTTGCGCGCCCAGAGGTTGCCCTTGAGGTAGTGGCACTCGCCCTCCATGCAGCCGGCGGCGTACACGCCGTCGGCGCCGGCCTCGATGGCGCGGAGCAAATGGATGACCTCGAGCTTGCCGGTGCAGGGCAGCTTGATCATGCGGATGTTGCTGGGGTACTGCAGGCGCATGCTGCCCGCCAGGTCGGCGGCCGCGTAGGCGCAGTAGTGGCAGGCGAACACGATGATCTCGGGCTCGAAGTCCGGGTCGACTGCCTTCTTCGGCACTTCGTCCGCGGCCTCGGGAGCGGCTTCGCCGCCCTCGGCCACGGCCGCCTTCACGTCGGTGTCGGCCATGTCAGCTCACCTCCATGAACAGCGCCTCTTCTTTGGCGAAGATCTGCGCGTCGGTGTAGTGATGCAGGGTGATGGCCTTCACGGGGCATTCACTGACGCACACCCCGCAGCCCTGGCAGGCGGCCGCCTCGATCTTGGCCTTCTTGGTCTCGAGGTCGATGATGGGGACCTCGTAGGGGCAGATGCGCACGCACGTGAGGCAGGCGGCACATTTCTCCTCGTCGACCTCGGCCACGACGCCGCCGGCCTTGAGCGTCGGTTTGGCCAGGATCCCGGCCGCCCGACCTGCGGCGGCGTAGGCTTGGCTGATGGTCTCCTCGATGCTCTTCGGGTAGTGCGCCGAGCCGCAGAGGAAGATGCCCTCGCTGCTGAAGTCGACGGGGCGCAGCTTAACGTGCGCCTCGAGGTAGAAGCCGTCGCCGGTGAGCGGCACCTTGAGCAGGTTGCCGAGCTCTTGGCCGCCCGCGGCCGGCACCGCCGGCGTGGCCAGCACGAGAAGGTCGAGCGGCAGCGTGACGTCGCGCCGCAGGTACGGGTCGCGGTACGCGACCGACACGGAGCCGTTGGCGCTGACCTGCGGCAGGGTGTCGTTGTCGTAGCGCGTGAAGATGACGCCGAGCTCACGCGCTTTGGTGTAGTACTCCTCGAGGAGACCGTAGGTGCGGATCTCCTTGAACCACACGGACACGACCCTCCGCGGGTCCTGTTCCTTGAGGCGGATGGCGTTCTTGATGCTCTGCTGGCAGCAGGTGCGCGAGCAGTAGGGGTGGCTCTCGTCGAGCGAGCCGGCGCAGAGCACGAAGCCCACCGACTTGACGCCCTTGAGGGCGGGGTCGTCGTCCTTGAGCATGCGCTCCAGATCGAGCCCCGTGACGACCTTCTGGCTCTCGCCGAGGCCGTAGAGCTCGGGGCGATCCTCGCGCGTGCCGGTGGCCACCACGACGACGCCGTGGTCGACCGGCGTGCGCTTGCCGCCCTTCTCTTTGACGATGCTGGAGAAGTTGCCGATGAAGCCATGGAAGTCGGCGAGCTCGGCCTCGAGATGGATCTTGACCTTAGGGTTGTCGACGAGCTTCTGCTCGAGCTGCTTCACCAGCGCAGCGGGATCGTTACCCTTGATGGTGTCGCCGAGCTCGAGGGCGAGACCGCCGAGTCTCTCGCCGCGCTCCACGAGGTGCACCTCGTGGCCCATGTCGCCGAGCGCGCCGGCGGCGGTCATACCTGCGATGCCGCCGCCGATGACCACGGCCGCATGCGTGAGCGGCACGTCGATCTTGAACAGCGGCTCGAGCATGCGGGCGCGGGCGACGGACATGCGCACGAGGTCCCGCGCCTTGCCCGTGGCCTTGGCGTGCTCGAGGTTGTGCACCCAGCTCGCCTGGTCGCGGATGTTGGCCATCTCGAAGAGGAAGGGGTTGAGCCCGGCCTCACGCAGGGTGTCCTGGAAGATGGGCTCGTGGGTGCGCGGCGTGCAACTCGCCACCACCACGCGGTTCAGCTGGTGCTCCTCGATCTTCTCGCGGATCAGCGAGAGGCTGTCGCTGGAGCACGAGTACAGGGTGTCGGTGGCATACTCCACGCCGGGCAGCGTCTGCGCGTACTCGGCGACGTTCTCGACGTCGATGACCCCGGCGATGTTGTTGCCGCAGTGGCAGACGAAGACGCCGACGCGAGGCTCTTCGCCGCTGACGTCGCGCTCGGTGGGGAACTCCTGGTCGACGGTGAGCGTGCCGCGCGAGTCGGCGAGGCCGGTCATGACCTGGGCCGCCGCGGCCGAGGCCTGGGCGACCGAATCGGGGATGTCCTTGGGCTCACCGAACGGGCCGACCACGAAGACGCCCTCGCGGCTGGTCGCGAGCGGCTCGAACTCGCGCAGCTCGCAGAAGCCGTGACGGTTGAGGGCGATACCGAGGTGGCCGGCCGCCTCCTGCGCCTTGCGCGCAGGCTCCAGGCCGGCCGAGAGCACCACCATGTCGTAGCGGCTCTCGTGCAGCTTGCCGGCCTCGTCCTCCCAGCTGATGAGCAGGTCGTCCGAGCGCGGGTCTTCTTTGACGTAGCTGGGCCGCGAGCGGATGAACTTGACGCCCATGCCCAGGGCGCGCTGGTAGAAGGCGTCGAAGCCCTTTCCCTGGGCGCGCATGTCCATGAGGAAGACCTCGGGCTCGCACCCCGGCACGTGGTCGATGGTGAGCATCGCCTGCTTGTTGGCGAACGTGCAGCAGACGCTGGAGCAGTACTCGTGCTCCTGGTCGCGCGAGCCCACGCACTGGATGAAGGCGATCTTCTTGGGGTGTGCCCCGTCGGAGGGGCGCTTGACGTCGCCGATCGTAGGGCCGGAGGCGCTCAGCATGCGTTCGTACTCGAGCGCCGAAAGGACGTTGGGGTACCGCTTGTAGCCGTACTCGCTCTTGGCGCCGGGGTCGTACAGATCAAAGCCCGTGGCCAGCACCACGGCGCCCACGTCGAGGTCCATCTCCTTGTCGCGCTCGCCGTGCAGCAGGGCGCCGGGCCCGCAGGCGCGCACGCACTCCATGCACTCGGAGCAGACTGCGCACTGCAGGCAGCGCTTGGCTTCGGCGATGGCCTGAGCTTCGGTGTAGCCCTTGCGCACCTCGACCCAGCTGCGGCGGCGCTCGGCGCCGGGCCACGCGGGCATCTCGACGCGCGCCTCTGGGGCGACCTTGGCGAGCACCTCGTCGTCGGGCTTCGCCTCGGCGAGCGGATCCGACCACAAAGCGACGACCTGTTCGCCGCGCAGATGGTTGTGGATGTTCGCGGCGCCCTTGCGGCCGGCGGCGATCGCCTCGATGGCGGTGAGCGGGCCGGTGGGGGCCACGTCGCCGCCGGCGAACACGGCCGGATGCACGGTGGCCAGCGTATCGGCCGCGATGGAGACGGCGTTCCACTTGATCTCGACGTCGTCCAGGCCCTTGGCGAAATCGTCGACGATGGCCTGGCCGATGGCGAAGATGACCGTCTCGCAAGGGATCTCGACGAAATCGCCGGCGATGGGCTCGGGGCGCCGGCGGCCCTGCTCGTCGGGCGCGCCGAGCTTGCAGCGCTGCAGCTTGATGGCGCGCACCTTGCCGTCAGTGCCGAGGATCTCGACAGGGGCCACGAGGTACTCGATCTTGACGTGCTCGCCGAGGCCGTCCTCGATCTCCTCGCGCGACGCCGGCATCTCGTCGCGCGAGCGCCGGTAGGCGATGGTGACCTCGGGGGCCTTGCCGTTGGTGGACGTGAGCCGTGAAGCGCTGCGCGCCGTGTCGAAGGCCACGTCGCCGCCGCCGATGACCACCACGCGGTCGCCGACCGGCATGGGGTCGTCGAGGTTGAGCGCGCGCAGAAACTCGACCGCCGTGAGGCAGCCGTCGAGGTCGTCGCCCTTGGCCGGCGCCGGGGCGCTGGCGTGCAGGCCGGGGGCCATGAACACGGCCTGGTAGCCGTCGGCCAGCAGGCCGTCGACGGTGAAGTCGACGCCGGCGCGCTGGTTGAGGCGCAGGTCGACGCCTAGGGCGCAGATCTGGTCGATCTCGCGCTGCAGGACGTCGCGCGGCATGCGATGGTCGGGGATGCCGACGCGCAGCATGCCGCCGGCCACCGGCAGCGCCTCGAACACGGTGGTGGCGTAGCCGTACTGGGCCAGGTCGCGGGCGCAGCTCAGGCCGGCCGGGCCGCCGCCGATGACGGCGACCTTCTCGTCGAAGGTGACCGGCAGTTTCTCGGGCAGGTCGGCAGGGGCGCCGTGGTCGCAGGCGAAGCGCTTGAGACCGGCGATCGAGATGGCTTCGTCGACCGTGCCGCGCGTGCAGGCCGTCTCGCAGGGATGCGCGCAGACGCGGCCGCACACCGAGGGGAAGGGGTTGGGCTCGGCGGCCACGCGGTAGGCGTCTTCGAAGCGGCCCTCGGCGATGAGGGCGATGTAGCCCTGGGCCGAGGTCTCGACCGGGCAGTTGCTCTTGCAGGGGGCGTACCCCTTCTTGTCGACCACGTAGGTGCTGGGGATGGCCTGCGGATACAGCTTGTAGATGGCCTTGCGCTCGTCGAGGCCTTCGTTGTACGGGTCGCCCACCGAGATGGGGCACGCCGGGACGCACTCGCCGCAGCTCGTGCACAGGTCGGGGTCGACGAAGCGCGCGTGGTGGTACACCGTGGCCTTGAAATCGCCGGGCGTGCCCTCAAGGCCGGTGAGCTCCGAGTTGGTGATGATGTCGATGTTGAGGTGCCGGCCGGCCTCGACCAGCTTCGGCGCCAGTGTGCACATCGAGCAGTCGTTGGTGGGGAAGGTCTTGTCGAGCTGCGCCATGTGACCGCCGAGCGCCGCCGCCTTTTCGACGAGATAGACCTTGTACCCCCCTTCGGCCAGATCGAGGGAACACTGGATGCCGGCGACGCCTCCGCCCAATACGAGGGCGGCGCCGGTGGACTTGGGGGGTGTGCCCGACATACGTACTCCTTCTAAAGAATCGCGGCAGGCCCAGACTCAGGGGGTGATAGCAGACCCAACGTCCCATATGGAGCCTATGTGATTATACCTGTTCGATTGTGTTCGCGTCCACACGTGCACCGCGTGCGCGCGAGATCCCGTCAAGGGCCCGGAGCTCCGCCGGCCTCGCGGTACCGGCCTCCCGCTGGACCGGGTGTGGTAGGCTCGCCCGTGGCAAAACGTTTTGCATCATCGCGGGGGAGGTCCGGGCATGTCCGTGGACGCCGATCTCATTCTCACCAACGGTGTCGTCTACACGGTCGATCCGTGCCGCTCGCGACACAAGGCCCTGGCGGTCCGCGCCGGGCGCGTCGCCCGTGTGGGCAGCACGGCCGAGGTGGCCGGCTTGCGGGGCTCGCGCACGCAGGTGGTGGATCTCGGTGGTCGGCTCGTGCTCCCGGGCTTCGTCGACTCGCACCTGCATCCCAGATTCTGCACCGGCGTGCTGTTCGAGATCGACCTCTCGACGTGCCGCTCGGTCGCGGGATGCCTCGCCGCCGTCGCCGGGTTTGCCGCCGCCCACCCGGAGCTGCCCGCGATCCGCGGCTACGGCTGGTTTCCCACGGAGGTCCCCGAGTCTGAGATGACGGCGGCGGCTATCGACGCGGTGGTCGCCGATCGTCCGGTCTCGCTGTTCGACGACAGCCAGCACTCGCAGTGGGTCAACACGGCCACTCTGCGCCTGAGCGGGGTCGGCCGCGACGACCCGCCCTGGGACGGCGCCGTCGTCGAACGGCTGCCGGACGGCTCGCCGTCGGGCCTGCTTCGCGAGGCATGGCCGTGGGTGGAGGGTGCGCTGCCACAGTATGGTGCCGCGGAGATGGTGGTGGCGCTGAGGCACTTCCAGCGCGCGGTAGCGTCGCGCTACGGCCTGACCCTGCTGCACGAGGCGGGGCTCACGCCCGGCGAGCAGATGTTCGACGCCTACCGCAGCCTCGAGGAGAGCGGCGAGCTCACGGCGCGGTACTGCGTGTCCGTGGAGCTCGACCCCGGCCGGCCTGCCGGGGAGCTGGTGGCCGCGGCGGTGGCGGAGCGGGCCCGCGACGCGGGCCCGCTGGTCCGCACCGCCGCCGTCAAGCTCTTCACCGACGGCGTACTCGAGTCGCACACCGGCTATCTCGCGGAGCCTTACGCCGACCGGCCTGGCTTCCGCGGTGCCCCGGTCTGGGCGCCCGAAGCGTTGATCGAGGCGTCGGTGGCGGCCGCCCGAGCCGGCTTCCAGCTGCACTACCACTCGATCGGTGACGCCGCGACGTCCCTCAGCCTTGACGCGATCGCCGCCGCCCGCCCGGGCGGACGGCGTGAGGACGCCCGCGACATCCTCACGCACCTGCAGGTGGTCGATCCTCGCGACTACGCGCGCATGGCGGATCTGGGAGTGACGGCGGCGACCCAGCCGTACTGGTTCGCCAAGGATGCCGTTTACGACGCGGTGATCTACCGACCCTTCCTGGGCGAGGTCCGCGCCGCTCACCAGTACCCGATGAGGAGCTTCTTCGAGCACGGCATCAACGTGACGGCGGCGAGCGACTTTCCGGTCTCACCGCCGCCGAATCCCCTTCTCGCCATCCAGCGCGGCGCGCTGCGTCGCGATCCTCTGGTCCCGGAGTCCAGCTCGGAGCTGTGGCCGGACGAGGCCGTGAGCGTGGAGCGACTGGTGACGGCGTTCACCATCAACGGCGCCTTCGCCAACTTCCTCGAAAACGAGACGGGCTCGCTCGAGGTGGGCAAGTCGGCGGACCTGATCGTCCTGAGCGAGGACATCCTGGATCTGCCGCCCGAGCGCATCCACGAGGCCGAGGTGCGGCTCACGCTCTTCCGCGGCGAGCCGGTGTACGCGGCCGCCGAGTACGAGGGTCTCGGCGACGCGGCGCTTCGCTAGCGGGCCGTCGACTCGCGTTCGATCAGGGAGACGGGGATGATGCGGCGCGGCTCGGCCGGCGTCTCGCCGCGGACGAGGTCGATGAGCAGCCGCGCCGCCTGGCGGCCGTGCTCGTCCGAGTTGTAGTCGAGGGTGGTCATCGGCGGCGAGCTCGTGGCGCCGAGCCCGAAGTCGGAGGTGCCGGCGACCAGCACGTCCTCCGGCACGCGCACGCTGAGCTCCGCGGCGACCCGAAGGACCCAGAGTGCCGGCAGCTCGGCGATGCCGAAGACGGCGTCGGGGCGCGCCTCCGGCGCGAGCAGTCGCTCTGCGGCCTCGCGCAGGGCTGCCACGGTGTCTTCCGCGACGATCTCCAGTCGCGGGTGTCTGCCCGTGTCTTCGCACCAGGCGAGGTAGGTGCGGATGCTCGCCTGGGTCCAGTACTCGGTGGTCATCCATGTGATCGCGGCCACGGTGCCGGCGCCGTGTGCCGCGAGATGATCGAGGCTCAGGCGCGTCGCCGCTTCGGCGTCGTTGTCCACCCAGAAGCCCTCGTCCGGCGCGTCCGGGTCGCGGCCCACGCTGACGCACGGAAGGCCGCGCGCGCGCAGGGCGCGCAGGTTGGGGTCGCCGGTCACGGGGTCGACGATGATGGCGCCGTCGAGCAGCAGCCGGTCCCAGAACATGCCCGAGTCGCTGTCCGGAACGACGACCATCGCGAAGTGCTGCTCCATCGCGGTCTGCGTCGCCGCGTTGACCACCCGGAAGTAGTACTCCATCTCGGCGAACGGCACGGCTCCGCCGGTGATGTTGGTGAGGCACAGGGCGAGCACTCCGGTACCGGCAGCCTTGAGGCTGCGAGCGCCGGGGTGCGGCGTGTACCCGAGCCGTTCGGCAGCGTCTCTGACGCGCGCGCACGTGGCCGAAGATACGGGGCGCTGCCCGCCGAGCGCGTGCGACACGGTCGTCGGCGAGACGCCCGCGAGCCGGGCGACGTCCTTGATGGTCACGGTCTTCGGCATGGCTGGGCGGCTCCCGATGCTTGCGTGGCGCGAATCGACTCTATACCATGAGCAGGGCCGTATCCAAATCGTTTTGCAGACGAGTCCGGGACAATGGAGCGGAGGGAGATGGTGACCGTGCGCAGGGACTACGCGATCGTCGCGCTGGTGGCAGTGGCACTGTGTGCGGCGGCGATCCTGACGGGGTCGCCGGCGCCACTCGCGGCTTCGTCGTCGCCGTCGGCGGCGCCGGACGCGGTCACGCTTCGGATCGGCTGGACCGCTGACCCCGACAACCTCAGCCCCTTCATCGGGGTCGAGACGGCGGCCTCCGAGGTGCTCTACCTCACCTACGACCGCCTGTTCGGCTTCGGGCTCGAAGGCAAGCCGATCCCGCAACTCGTCGCAGAGCTGCCGACGCAGGAGAACGGCGGCATCTCGGCCGACGGCCTCACGTGGACCGTCCACATCCGGCCCGGCGTGACCTGGCAGGACGGCGCGCCGCTCACCGCCGCCGACGTCGCCTTCAGCTACAACGTGATCATCCAGAACAAACTCACCTCCTACCTGCAGGCGGTCAAGGACATCAAGGAGGTCGAGGCCGTCGACGACACTACCGTGCGCTTCACCATGTCGGCGCCCAAGGCGGACATGCTCTACGTCATCGTCTACATCATCCCGGAGCACATCTGGGGCAAGGTCAAGGTCCCGACGCTCGAGCGCAGCTACGCCAACAAGACGCCGATCGTCGGCAGCGGACCGTTCCAGGTGACGTACTACAAGCGCGGGGACTATACGGAGTTGGTGCGCAACCCGGACTACTGGGGCAACGACGTCGAGGGCTGGGGACGTCCCAAGGTCGACCGGATCATCTTCCAGGCGTACACGAACCCCGACACGATGACCCAGGATCTGCGCACCGGCGCCGTGGACGCGGCGCAGGGCGTGCCCTCCGCACAGTTCCCCGGGCTGCAGGGCGACCCCACCCTCGAGACGATCGACTACAACTACTTCAACTGGGACTACGTCGACTTCAACTGCTACGACGGCCCCGAGTCCGGGGGGAACCCGGTGCTTCGCGACCCGGCGTTCCGCGTGGCGCTCGACTATGCCATCGACCGCGAGCGCATCGTGCAGCTCGTGTACAACGGCCGCGCCAAGCCTGGCTACACGATGATCAATGCCGACACGTGGCGCGACCCCGACTTCCACTGGGAGCCGCCGGCCGCCGTCATGCGTCCCTTCGACCCCGCCGAAGCCGAGGGACTGCTCGACGCCGCCGGTTACAGGGACACCGACGGAGACGGTATCCGCGAGGACAAGAAGGGCAAGCCCATCACGCTGCGCCTGTGGGCGCTGGCCGAGTCGACCTCGACCCAGGCCGAGGGCAAGCTCCTCGCCGGGTGGTTCGAGGACGTCGGCCTCAAGATCCGCTTCGAGGTCGTCGACAACGGCGTGGCCAGCGACGCGATGTACGCGTGGAAGGGCGACTCGCCGGCGCCCGACTACGACATGATCCTCTGGTTCTGGGACGGCTACTACGATCCCGGCTCGACCCTGCAGTGCTTCACCACCAGCCAGGTCGGCTGGTGGAACGAGGTCTACTGGTCGAATGCCGAGTACGACGAGCTCTGCGAGCAGCAGGGGCAGGAGCTCGACGCGCAGAAGCGAGCCGAGCAGATCTGGCGCATGCAGGAGGTGATGTACGCCGAGAACCCGCAGAACGTGCTCACGTACTTCGACTACCTGCAGGCTGTGAACACGGAGAGGTGGGAGGGCTGGACGCCGTACTACGGCGAGGGCGGCCCCGTCTTCTACAACGGCATGATCCAGAGCTACCTCAACGTGGGGCCGCGGGCCGGGCAGGACGACGGTGCCGGAGGCGAAGCCGCGGGCGGCAAGACGGGGACGATCGCCGGTGTCTCGATCGCCGTCCTGCTCGTCACCGGCGTCCTCGTGTGGTGGGTGGTCCGGCGCCGCGGAGCCGGTCGCGCCGAGGAGGCCTGAGGCCGGCGGCGCAGAGCGCGTCGCAGGCGTGGACGTCCGGGCGGCCGTGTGGCATGCCTATCAGCTACGCCGCCGCCATCGGCAGTGATCTCGGCGTGCCGGTGGGCTGCTTCCAGGTCCCGTGGGAGGCCATCAAGGAGCAGAACGAGGACATCTACCTCATGTACCGCTTCTTCGAGCGCGAGGGCTACCGGGCCGACGTCGCGGCGCTACGCGCCGAGCACCCGGGAATGCACACGTTCGAACAGTGGCTCGCCGGGGGCGGCCTGCGCCGACTGCGCAAGACCGCATGAGTCTTCGCGGAGCGGGGCGCGGCGCAGCCGCGCCCCGCGGATCAGACAGACCAGTCTAGAGTCCCGACCGGGACGAGCCTGAGTGCCGGAAGGCCAGCAGGGCGATGTCGTCGGTCTGCCGGCCTTCGGTGAACGCCATCACCGCGTCAAAGACCGCCGCGGGAAGCTGGGCGACGTCGGCCGCGTCACGCCTACGTCGCGCTCGGACGACCGCATGAGGACCGGGATGCCAGCCCGAGTGTCCACTTTGCCGCCTGTTCGCAGTGGGCGCGAAAGGATGTGCCCACCGCGGCGCCCTTCGTAGCGCGGGCTCGCATCTGATACCCTGATGTCTCACGAGTCAATCAAGTGATTAACCAAGCGTTGGCCGAAGGGGAGTCGATACCATGGGTGTGAGAGAACAGTACCGCGACTATCTGATGACCGGCTTCGTGAAGCGCGTCGAGCCGGTGGTCGCCGACCACGGCGACGGGGCCCTGCTCTACGACGCCGACGGCACCGAGTACGTAGACTGCTTCGCCGGCATCAGCGTCACCAACGCCGGGCACCACAACCGTGCGGTGCTCGACGCCGCCATGGCGCAGGCCGAGAAGCTCGTGCACGCCTGCTCCTACGTCTACCACGTCGAGTCCGTGGGCGCGCTCGCCGAGAAGCTCGCCCTGGTCACCCCCGGCGCCCTGCAGAAGACCTTCTTCGGCAACGGCGGCGCCGAGGCCATCGAGGGCGCCTTCCGGCTCGCCAAGCGCTACTCAGGCAGAAACGAGTTCCTCGCCATCGAGTCGAGCTTCCACGGGCGCTCATATGCGACCCTCTCGGTGACCGGCAACTCGGGCCGCAAGAAGGGCGGCGGCCCCTACATGCCGGGCGTCGCCTTCGTGCCCACGCCGTACTGCTACCGCTGCTTCGCCGAGACCACGCCCGACAAGTGCGACATGCTCTGCGCGCGCCGCGTCGGCGAGGTCGCGCGCCTGCACCTCTCGGGCTCGGTCTGCGCCTTCATCGCCGAGCCCGTGATGGGCGAGGGCGGCATCATAGTGCCGCCCGACGACTACTTCCGGCGCGTCAAGGAGATCCTCGACGAGGAGGGCATCCTCTTCATCGCCGACGAAGTGCAGAGCGGCTTCGGGCGTACCGGCAAGCTGTTCGCCATCGAGCACTACGGCGTCGAGCCCGACATCATGTGCATGGCCAAGGGCATCGCCGACGGCTGGCCGCTCTCGGCCTTCATCGCGCGCCCCGAGATCGCCGACGCCTTCCAGATCGGTGACCACCTCAGCACCTTCGGCGGCAACCCCGTCTCCTGCGCCGCCGCGGTGGCCAACATCGAGTTCCTCATGGACGGCGTCATCGCCGAGTCGGCGCGCAAGGGCGCCGAGCTCAAGGCACGCTTCGAGGAGCTGCAGCGCACGCAGCCGCTCATCGGCGACGTGCGCGGCAAGGGCCTCATGATCGGCGTCGAGCTCATCGCCGACCCCGCGACCAAAGCCTACGGCACCGCCGCCGGCGCCTTCGTGCGCCAGTACTGCCTCGAGCACAACCTGCTCATCGGCGTGGGCGGCAACTACGGCAGCGTGCTGCGCATCCAGCCGCCGCTGGTCATCAGCGATGCCCAGCTCGATACCGTGTTCGGCACCGTCGCCGACGGCATCGCGGCGTACGCCTCCGTGAGCTGACCCGACCGGGCCGCGAGGCGCCCGGAAGCATCAATCCGCGAGGGGCGGCGGGCCGCGAGGCCCGCCGCCCCTCGCGCGTTGCGCGTGGCGCTGCCCGCAAGGGTAGACTGTTCGCGTGGCGAAGCTTCACCCGTCGGCCTACAGGGGGTTACGCATGAGCAGTACGCAGCAGCCGCAGCCGCAGGCTGTCAGAGGGCAGGGCAAGTCCCAGAGTCAGGGGATGGGCAAGCTCATCGCCGCCGGCGTGATCGGGGTGTTGCTCCTCGTCCTGATCCTGCAGAACAGCAAGGAGTCCTGGCGCATCCATTTCTTCTTCTGGTGGTTCTCGCTGCCGGCCTGGCTCATGCTGATCCTGGTGCTCGTGGTGGGGTTCCTCATCGGGTTCGTGTTGAGCGCCTTGCTCAGACGGCGCAAGAAGAGGGAGATCCGCCGCCAGGCGAAGAACTTCTGAGCTGATTCAGAGCGCATCGGGCGGCTCCGCGACCCGCGACTCCGCGCCGCCGGGCTCCGCCGCGGGCCGCTCCGCGGCGCCCGGCTCCGCCGGTAGCGCGCCGTACCCGCCGCCGCCCGGCGTCTCGACGATCAACACGTCGCCGGGCTGCATCGCTGCATGGGCTACGCCGGGCAGCTCCTCCACCGTGCCGTCGGCGCGCGCGATGGCGTTGCGGCCCCGCGCGCCGGGGAGGCCGCCGGCGAGCCCGTAGGGCGCCACCCGGCGGCTGCTCGAGACGATGGCCGCGGTGAGCGGCTCCAGAAAGCGCAGGCGCCGAACCACGCCGTCGCCGCCACGGTGCTCGCCGGTGCCGCCGCTGTCGCGTCGCACGGCGAACTCGTCCACGCGCACCGGGTAGCGCCACTCCAGCACCTCCGGGTCTGTGAGCCGCGAGTTGGTCATGTGCGTGTGCACGGCGCTGCAGCCGTCCCAGGTGGGGCCGGCTCCGGCGCCTCCGCAGATCGTCTCGTAGTACTGGTAGCGCGCGTTGCCGAAGGTCAGGTTGTTCATCGTGCCCTGCGAGGCCGCGACCACGCCCAGTGCGCCGAACAACGCGGCCGTGATGGCCTGAGACGTCTCCACGTTGCCGGCCGCGACCGCGGCGGGGAAGACCGGGTCGAGCAGCGATCCGGCCGGGACCACGATGCGCAGGGGCTTGAGGCAGCCGGCGTTGAGCGGGATGTCGGCGTCCACGAGGGTGCGAAACACGTAGAGCACGGCCGCCGTGCACACCGCCGCCGGCGCGTTGAAGTTGTCGGGCCGCTGTGGGGACGTGCCGGTGAAGTCGATCGTGGCCCCGCGGCTCGGACGATCGACCGCCACCCGCACGGCGATCACGCTGCCGTCGTCCATCTGCTGGCGGAAAGAGCCGTCGGCCAGGCGGTCGACGACGCGGCGCACGGCCTCCTCCGCGTTGTCCTGCACGTGCTGCATGTACGCCGTCACGACCGGAAGGCCGAACTCGGTGACCATGCGCCCCAGTTCGGCCGCCCCGCGCGCGTTCGCCGCCACTTGGGCGCGCAGGTCGGCCAGGTTCTGGGCGAGGTCGCGCACAGGGTCAGGCCCAGATGAGAGCAAGCCGGCCGCCTGCGCTTCGCGCAGCTCGCCGCCCTCCACAAGCTGGAAGTCCTCGATGAGTACGCCTTCCTCCTCAATGCGGCGGCTGCCCGGCGGCATCGAGCCGGGCGTGACGCCGCCGACGTCGGCGTGGTGGGCCCGCGAGGCGACGAAGAACAGGGGCGGGGGGGCGGCGCGGTCGGAGCCGCCGGCGTCGGAGCTGCCGCCGGCGTCGGGACCGCTGGCGGCCGGGCCGCCGCCCGCGTCAGCGCCGGCGCCGGGGAAGACCGGCGTGACCACCGTGAGGTCCGGTAGATGCGTGCCGCCGGCGTAGGGCGAGTTGAGCAGATAGGCGTCGCCGGGGCGCAGGGCGCCGCGGTGACGCTCGAGCACGGCCTTCACCGAAGCGCCCATCGAGCCCAGGTGCACGGGAAGGTGCGGGGCGTTGGCCACGAGGTCCCCGCGTCCGTCGAAGACGGCGCAGCTGAAGTCGAGGCGCTCCTTGATGTTCACCGAACAGGCCGTGTTGACGAGCGTCGCGCCCATCTGCTCGGCGATCGACATGAAGAGGTTGTTGAAGACCTCGAGCAGCAGCGGCGAGCGCTCGGCGGGGTCGGCCGAAGGGGGCGCCGCCGGCGAGCTGCGCCGCAGCAGAAGCTCGCCGGCGGCCAGCACCTCGGCCTGCCAGCCCGGCTCCAGAACGGTCGTGCTCGTGGGCTCGAAGACGATGGCCGTGCCCGCGAGGCGCGCGCCGCGCGGCAGCGCGGCGCGCTCGTACACGGGCGCGTCATACCAGGCGCCGCATGTGTACACCCGTACGCGCTCGCGGGGCGCGGGCGCGGCGGGCGACGCGGAGGGCGCCCGCTCTTCGCCGCCATCCGCCGCCGCGCCGGCGCCACCCTCGGCCGGGCCGGGGTCGGTGCCCGGCCCGACCGCCTCAACGGCCAGCGCGTCGATCACGAGAGGCCGGCTGGGCATCAGGAACCCGTAGCGGTCGCGGTGCAGGACGGTGAACGCCGTCGACATGGCGTCGGCTTCGCCCCACGGCACCGCCAGCGCGACGTCGGTGCCCTGGTACTTGAGGTGGGCGTGGCGTGAGACGTCGATCTGGACGGCGGTGAAGCCCTGGCTTGCGAGCTCCGCGACGGCCGCCGCCTCAAGCTCTTCCAGGGCGGCGCCCAGCTCGTCCGACCTGCCGCCGCCCGCGCCGCCCGCCGCCGTTGCCTCCACCGTCTCGAGAGGCGCCTCCACCGTGCGCTCGCGCAGCGCGCGCACGTCGGCGAGGCCCATGCCATACGCGCTGAGAACCCCGGCCAACGGGTGCAGAAGGACGCTGTCCATGCCCAGGGCGTCGGCGACCAGGCAGGCGTGCTGTCCCGCGGCGCCGCCAAAGCAGCACAGCGTGGCGCCCGTGATGTCGTGGCCACGCTGCGTCGAGATGCGCTTGATGGCCCGAGCCATGGTGTCGCAGGCCACGCGGATGAAGTCGTCGGCGAGCTGCTCGGGCGCCGGCGGGTCGAGGCCGGCGGCGCGCAGGCTCGCGGCCACGGCCGCGAGCGCTTGGCGCGCCACGCCCGCGTCGATGCTGCCGGCGCCGTCCGCCCCGAACACGCGAGGGAAGAACGAGGGCTGCAGCTTGCCCACCACTACGTTGCAGTCGGTCACGGCAAGGGGGCCGCCCTTGCCGTAGCACGCCGGACCCGGGTCGGCGCCGGCGCTGCGCGGCCCGACCCGGTACCGCCCGCCCTCGAAGGCGCACACCGAGCCGCCGCCGGCGGCCACCGTGTGGATGCGCAGCATCGGCGCGCGCAGGCGCACGCCGCCCACCATACTCTCGTAGCTGCGCTCGTACTCGCCGGCATTGTGCGCGACGTCGGTCGACGTGCCGCCCATGTCGAAGGTGACGAGCCTTTCGAACCCGGCCCGGCGGCACGTCTCCACGGCCCCGACGATGCCCCCCGCCGGCCCCGAAAGGATGCTGTCTTTGCCGCGGAACAGACGGGCGTCGGTGAGCCCGCCGTGCGACTGCATGAAGCGCA
>JAPLCM010000121.1 GCA_026392275.1 Actinomycetota bacterium
GAGAGAAACCCGCCGCTCCCTTCCCCCCCAGGGGCGATCACCAGGGCGGGCTCCATGGAGTGGCCGAGGGAAGCGAGCTCCTCGTACCTTACCCCGCCCGCCAGCACGTTCTGGCGGCGTTGCGCCACGCGTACCACGTGACGGTCGGCGAGTTCCGGCCCGGCTGAGAAGGCGCTTTGCGGAACGTCCAGCGCGTCCGCGAGGCGCGCGATGTTGCGCACGGAGGTGCCGGATTCTCCCCTCTCGAGACCCGCGAGAAAGGATTCGGACAGTTCCGTCCTTTGTGCCAGTTCCTGGAGGGTCAGATTGCGAGAGAGCCGCATCAGCCGCACCTTGGTCCCGAACGGCGAGTCATTGGAGGTGGGGGGGCGGGTCATCGCCGACAAGGCACCAGAGGTGCGGATGGCGGCGGCATTCCACCCGTGGCGTCGTCTGAGCTCGGCGATCTGGCGGATCCGCCGGTAGTCCTCCTCGTCGTACAGCCGGTGTCCTCCCTCGCTCCGCGAGGGCGCCAGAAGGCCCTTGCGCTCCCAGTTCCGCAGCGTCTGTGAGCTGACCCCGGCAGCCTGGGCCATCTCTCCAATCGAGCGGTAGATATTCGTGCCATCATGTCGCATGGTGTCCCCGACTCACTTCCGACCCCCTGGTGTTCTCAGCGTGAAAAGACCCACTCAACAAAGTGCCGCATCTCGACTTGACTACTTCCAATTCTATTGTAACCTTGTCTGGTCTAATCTGGAAAGGGGGGATGTCCACGCATCAAGCAGGCGCTCTGCCTCCGCGCGCGAAAGGGGGCGAGCGTCGATTGGCCGGCGCGCATCAGGACAGAGCACGACATCCTGATGTACGTGAGCCGCAGGGTCTTCAACCTCTTGTAACAGTGCCAATACGCAGACCAAGATCAGTATCTCCGGATCGCGGCCGCGGCTGCAAGCTCAGTCCTACCCGCGCTCGCTGGTCCGGCCGATGACGCAAGGAGGTAGCCTAGATGCCGAAGATCGTGAATTCCTGGGATGAGTGGGCACCGCTCAAGCGCGTGATTATCGGCCGCCCGGAGGGCACCAACGTGCCCGCCCCGGAGCCGGCCTGGTGGTACGACCTTCCCCGTGGGGGCTTTCCGCTCGGCGCCTGGGGGCCGTTCCCGCAGGACATGGTAGACGCCGCCAACGAGCAGATGGACTACTTCGTCGCGCAGATCGAGAAGCGCGGTGCGATCGTCGAGCGTATCGACATCGCCGACTTCATGATGAACAAGCCCCTGCCCTCTCCGCTCGGCTGGGTACAGGGCAACGCCCACGGCGTGAACAACGTGCGCGACGTCACCACCATCCACGGCAACTACATCGTCGAGGCGACCACCTGCCGGCGTTCCCGGGTCTTTGAGCGCTTCAACCTGCGACCGATCTTCGAACGCTACTGCAGAGAAGACCCGGAGGCCGTGCACTTCTCCGCCCCATTCCCGATGCTCACCGACGAGTCCTACGTGAACATCTCGGGCAAGGGCTCCCCCGACTACTACTACTACATGGAGAACGTCTGGACCGACGAGGAGAAGCAGCAGCGCCTCTATAACTCGGAGTTCCAGCTCTCCGAGAAGGAGATCCTCTGGGATTCGGCCGACTCGATGCGTTTCGGTAAGGACATCTTCCACCAGATCTCCTGTGTGACGAACCTGGGCGGTATGGACTGGCTGAAGAGGATGTTCGCTTCGCTCGGCATCCGGATGCACCACATCACCTTTGACACGCCGATGGACCCGAACAAGCCCGAGAACTTCCACCCCTGGCACATCGACGTCAACTTCGTACCGCTGCGCCCGGGCCTCGTCATGATCAACCCGGACTGGAAGCCGCGCACTCCTGAGGTCTTCGAGCTCTTCAAGCTCAACGGCTGGGAGATGATCGAGGCCGCGCGCCCGACCCGCGTCCACAAGAACGACGTCTTCCTCACAGGTCTCTACGAGGGCAAGTCCTGGATCTCGATGAACACCTTCTCGATCGACGAGAAGACCGTGTGCGTCGAGGCCGGCGAGACGGCGTACTGTGAGCAGCTTGAGAAGCTCGGCTTCGACGTCGTGCCGATCCCCTACGAGAAGGTCATCCCCTTCGGCGGCGCGCTACACTGCACGACGCTCGACGTGACCCGCGATTCTGAGTGCGTCGACTACTTCCCGAAGCAGGTCAAGGGCTACTGAGACCACACGGTCTCCTTGACTGCCTGAGGGGCATGCACGAACAAGAGCCGTCGGCTCGGCGGCTGCAGCGACCGGGACACACGTTCGATGTCGTGGCAGCCGCCGGGCCACACCACAGAGTCGTCCTTGCGTCAGACACAAGATGCAGACTGAGACCTACCTGCGCAGCAGACACGAGTAGCGAGAACGGGTAGGAGCGCGTGTGGCGCAAGTCCACGAACGCCGCTGGTTCTCGCAAGGCGGGGTGGTTCATGCCGGTAAGCAGTAGAGGGGGAGGTAATTGTGGCAGCTTCAACTCCCGACATGGGAGCTAGCGCAAAGTCAGCTTTCACCCGCACGGCCTCGGGCCTTGTGCGCGAGATGTCCATCTGGGATACCGCGTTGTTCGGTCTCTTGTCGACCGGTGGCGTGTATTCCTTCGTCTACCTCTATCCGTTCCCGCAGGCCTTCAGCCCGGGCGTCAGCGTGCCGTGGGTCATTCTCCTCACGCTTGCCCTCGGGGTCATCGTCTACTTCGCCTATGCAGGGCTCGGCTCCGCGATGCCCCGCGCCGGCGGCGACTATGTGTACGAGACCCGGACGATCAACCGGGTCATAGGCTTCTCAATCCCGTGGGGCTCGAACATCATCTTCTGGCTCGTCTTCCCGGCCACCGGGGCCTACGTCATCAACTCACTCGGCCTCCAACCCATCTTCAGCGCGTTCGGGCTGGAGAGCTGGGCCTCATGGCTGGCAACGCCTACGGGAGGCTTCCTCTTCGCCCTCCTGGTGATCCTCGTCGAGTGGTATCTCGCCACCGGCGGGCTCAGAGTCTTCAGGAGGGCGCAGCGCTACTTCATGGTGCCTTGCTACGTCATCGGCGGAGGTACGATCCTCGCCGTGTTCCTCTTCAAGTGGGGCATCAACTTCGAACAAGCCTTCAACTCTTACAATGCGGCGTACGACGTGACCTACGCAGGAGTGAAGGAGGCCGCCGCCCAGGCCGGTTACGTTGCGACCGGGTTCAATCTCAAGAACACGCTCATCTGGATCGTCGTCCTCGCCGGCACCATCCCGTTCAGCATGTTCGCCGCTCAGGGCATGCTCGGCGAGGTCAAGGACGCCTCGAACTTCGGCCGCCTCTTCAGGGCCTTCCTGCTTCCCGGCGCTGTCATGGGCATCGGCATGCTTCTCATCCCGTGGCTGCTGCTCCAGCGCGTCGCCTCTGTCGAGTTCCTGAACCAGTTCGCGACGGCCTACGTGAACGGCACCGTGACCGTGCCGTACAGCCCGAACATCAACATCTACGTGCAGATGCTCGCCCCCAGTAAGTGGATCGTCCTTTTGGTCTCGATCGGTTTCATCGGCGGCGGCTTCGGCATCAGCAGCACGGTCATCATGAACTCCGCCCGCGTCCTCATGGCCATGAGCCTCGACGGTCTGCTGCCGGCTTTCCTGAACAAGGTCTCGGCCAAGCTGTTCACGCCGGTGAGAGCTCTCACCATCTACATGTGCGTGTCCATACCGATCGCGGCCTGGTTCAACTACGGCAACCAGACAGTCGTGCTGGCCATCCTCGCGGGTGGCATGGTCTCGGCCACCCTGGTGGTGGGCTTCAGCTGTCTCGGTTCTGCCCTCTTCCCCTTCACGGCGCCCGAAATCTACGAGGGCGCCCCAGTCAGGCACATGACATTAGGGCGCATCCCGATCATCACGCTGTTCGGCGGCGCGGGCGCGGCGTGCATCGCTGTGCTAATCTTCTGGGCCATAACCGAGTCAGCGCTTGGCCTGACGACCACCGCCGGCAGGGTCGCCCTGATCGGCGCTTACGGCAGCGGGTTCGTCATCTACTACCTCTGGGGTTGGTACGAGCGCAGCCGCGGCGTCGACACCTCGCTGACCACCAAAGAAGTGCCGCCGGAGTGAGCCGCAAGACCGCGATTGACTGAGGAGAGGACGAAAGGAATGGCATTTCGCAAGCAACAACGAGCGGCGCGCATACTCTTCGTGACCGACCTGCACGCCTCGGAGATCACCTTCCGCAAGGTCCTGAGCGCCGTCGAGATCTACGAGGCGTCGATCCTCATGATCGGTGGTGACCTCGCCGGCAAGCGTGTCGTCCCGGTAGTCGCCGGCGCGGAGGGCTATACGACGAGCGTCGGCGGAGAGGACTTCGTCGTTGATGAGAGCGGGCTGCCCGAACTCGTCACGAGGATCAAGAACCTCGGTCAGTACCCCATCGTGCTGGGCCTCGCGGAATACGAGGTGCTGGCGCAGGATCCCGAAGGCGTCCATGCGCGCTTTCTCGAGGCGTCTCACGCACAGTGCGACGACTGGATGAAACGCCTCGCGGCGAAGTTCGAGCCCAAGGGAATCCCGGTCTACGTCACCGGCGGCAACGACGACTTCATGTCGATCGAGGACATCCTCGACGCGGCGCCGTGGGTCATCAACGCCGGCGAGAAGATCATCGAGGTCGTTCCCGGGGTTGAGATGATCTCGACGGGCTTCGGCAACCCGACGCCCTGGAACTGCCCGCGTGATGTCCCCGAAGAGAAGCTGCTCGAGATCATCACGACGATGGCCGACAAGCTGCAGAACCCGAAGACGGCGATCTTCAACCTGCACGTGCCGCCCCACGGGTCGGGTCTCGACCAGGCCCCGCTGCTCGACACCAGCGTCGTGCCGCCGCGGCCCATTATCGGAGAGGTGGCCTCGGTCGGCTCGACGGCTGTGAAGGAGGTCATCGAGCGCTACCAGCCGGCGGTCGGGCTGCATGGCCACATCCATGAATCCCGAGGCGTCCAGAAGGTCGGCCGCACGACCTGCGTCAACCCCGGGAGCGAGTACACGGAAGGCATTCTGCGCAGCGCCGTTATCGACTTCACCAAGAAGGGAGAGTTGCTCAACGTGCAGCTTCTCGGCGCGTGATCTCGGGACGATGCCGGCTGGCGCAACACGTCCGCAGACCATCCCGGATCCGTTCCATGGGCAAGCTACTTCCCAGACAACGGGTCGCTCCGCCGGCCTGATACCATGGCGCGGAGAAACCCGTAACCAAAGGAGTGAGCATGGCAGACAAGACCAAAGTCCTGATCATGGGGGCCGCAGGCCGCGACTTCCACAACTTCAACACCTACTTCCGCGACAACGAGGCCTACGAGGTCGTGGCCTTCACCGCCACCCAGATCCCCTACATCAACGACCGCAAGTACCCGGCCGAGCTCGCCGGCAGGCTTTACCCCGAGGGCATTCGCATCTACGACGAGTCCGAGATGCCCGAGCTCGTCAAGAAGTTCGCCGTCGAGCAGGTCGTGTTCGCCTACTCGGACGTCCCGTACGAGTACGTCATGCATCGCTCCGCGCTCGTGAACGCGCTCGGCGCCGACTTCCGCCTGCTGGGCCCCGACCACACCATGGTCAAGAGCACCAAGCCCGTGATCGCCGTCTGCGCCGTGCGCACCGGCGCCGGCAAGAGCCAGACCACGCGCAAGATCCAGACCACCCTGCGCGCGGCCGGCAAGAAGGTCGTCAGCATCCGTCACCCCATGCCCTACGGCGACCTCGTGGCGCAGAAGTGCATGCGCTTCGCCACCGTCGAGGACCTTGCCAAGAACAACTGCACCATCGAGGAGATGGAAGAGTACGAGCCGCACGTCATGGCCGGCAACGTGATCTACTCCGGCGTCGACTACGAGGCCATCGTGCGTGAGGCCGAGAAGGAAGCCGACATCATCCTCTGGGACGGCGGCAACAACGACTTCAGCTTCTACAACGCCGACCTCTACATCACCGTCGCCGACCCGCACCGACCCGGCGACGGCCTCGTGTACTACCCCGGCGAAGTCAACATCCGTCTCGCCGACGTCGTCGTGCTCAACAAGGTCGACTCCGCCGACGCCGCCGGTATCCAGGCCGAGCTCGAGGCCGTGCGCTCCGTCAACCCCGAGGCGCGCATCATCATGGGCGCCTCGCCGCTCACCGTCGACAAGCCCGAGCTCGTCCAGGGAAAGAGGGTCCTCGTGGTCGAGGACGGCCCCACCCTCACGCACGGCGAGATGAAGTACGGCGCCGGTACCGTGGCCGCCAGGCAGCTCGGCGCCGCCGAGTTCATCGATCCGCGGCCCTTCGCCGTCGGCGAGATCACGGCGACCTTCGAGAAGTACCCCAACATCGGCGTGCTCCTGCCGGCGATGGGCTACTCCCAGGAGCAGCTCGACGACATGGAGACCACCATCAACAACTCCGGCGCCGACGTGGTCGTGATCGGCACGCCCATGGACCTGCGCCGCATCATCAACATCAAGCTGCCCGCCGTGCAGGTCAAGTACGACCTCCAGGAGATCGGCAGCCCGACGCTCGAGGACATCCTTCGCGAGCACAAGTTCATCTAAGAGCCCACGTTTCGCCAGCGGGGGCCGGACGCTCAGCGTCCGGCCCCCGCTTTGGCTTAGCCGCCGTGCCGGCCGCGGGCCACACCGACAACCGTCTCTCCCAAGGGAGCCACATGACCGCACAGCAGCCTATTGAGGAGTTCCCCGCCAGGGCACCGGATGCCAAGACCGTCGTCGTGGCTCTCGGCGGCAACGCGATCTTGCAGCCCGGCCAGGTCGGAACGTTCGAGGAGCAGCTCGTAAACGTCGACGGCGCGATGCGCTGTATCGCCGAGCTGGTCGAGAGCGGCTGGCGCGTCGTGCTCACGCACGGCAACGGTCCTCAGGTCGGCGACCTTCTCGTCCAGAACGCGCTCGCCGCCAAGACAGTACCGTCGATGCCTATGGACGTCTGCGGCGCGATGAGCCAGGGTTCGATCGGCTACATGCTCGAGCAGACTCTGCTCAACCACTTCCACAAGCGGCGCCTCGAGGTGCCTGTCGTCACGGTGCTCACGCAGGTCGCCGTGAGCGCCAAGGACCAAGCCTTTGACAACCCGACCAAACCCGTCGGCGCGTTCCATTCGGAGGCCGAGGCGAGGAAGATGATGCTCGAGGACGGCCACGTCATGAAAGAAGACGCCGGCAGGGGCTGGCGACGTGTAGTGCCGAGCCCCAAGCCGGTGGAGATCGTGCCCCGCGCGGCGATCGTCGACATGGTCCGCAACGGCATCTGCGTGATCTGCTCGGGCGGCGGCGGTGTCCCCGTGGTGCGCGGCAAAGACGGCTCGCTCTCTGGCATCGCCGCGGTCATCGACAAGGACCTCGCCGCCGCGCTCCTCGCCAAAGAGGTGGCCGCCGACGCGCTCCTCATCCTCACCGACGTGCCCAAGGCCTACATCCATTACAACACTCCCGAGCAGCAGGCGCTCGGCACCGTGAGTCTCGCGGAGATGCAGGCCTACGCCGCCGAGGGCCACTTCAAGGCGGGCTCCATGGGTCCCAAGGTGGCTGCCTGCATGAGCTTCGTCGAGGCCGGAGGTACGGCCGTCATCGGCAGCCTCACGGAAGTGGTGCAGGCGATGGCCGGTGAGGCCGGCACGCGCATCGTGCCGGAAGCTGGTGCATGATCGTATGACGGTTTGAACGCGGGATGGCAACCGCACTCCGCGTCACGGAGTGCGGTTGCCATCTTCGTCAGGTCGTCGCCGGCGGCTTCCCGGGCGGGGCATGGTCGCGGTCTACGGTGCGCCGGTCACCTTCACCGCCGAGTACACGACGTGAGCGTTCGTCAGGCCAAGGCGGTGCGCCTGGTCATCGAGGCGGAGCCGGCTCTCCATGTGGATGCGTCCGGAAGTCCCGTGGACCTCGGGTCGGTGGGGCAGGTCAAGCACATCGACACCCGCGTGCTGGAGCTCATCTCGCCGTACGCCATCCCCGTGATCGCGAGCATCGCGGCGAGCGCCACCGGCCAGTCGTAGAACATCAACGCGGATGTCGTCACCGCCGAGCTTGCCGTTGCGCTCGGCGCCGACAAAGTCGTCTTTCTCACCGATGTCTCCGGCATCTTCGATGACTCGAAGCCGGAGGCCCCGTGGCTCCGAGCCTGCGACCTGAGCACCATCACCGGGCTCCAGGACCGCGGCGTGGTCACCGGGGGTATGCTGCCCAAGACCCAGGCGTTGCGGCGCGCCCTCGAGGGCGGCGTCAAGTGCGCGCACATCATCGACGGGCGCGTCGAGCACGCCCTCCTGCGCGAGATCCTCACCGACGCTCCGGTAGGCACGACGATCACTGCATGAGCGCGGTGAGCGCGTGGCCGGGTGCGCTCCGCGTCTCTTGACGCCAGACCCGGATACTCAGGCGTACGGCCGGGACCTCGACGCCCGTGCTCCGCGGTCCGTCAGATCCAGCTCGAAAACCAGCGGAGGTGGGAGAAGTGGCCGGGGCTGATGGGGATGTTGAGCACGATCGGCAGGAACGCGACGGTGATGCCCACGATCGCGCCGGCGATGACCATGCTCACCACCGGGCGCGAACGCCGCGCCTGCGGGGAGACGGCGACGATGACCAGGAACAACGCCAAGAAGATACCGACGCCGACGTCGATCCACCCCACGGTCGGGCTCACGCGGCGCGGCAGCGTCCAGAAGAACCACCCGGCGAGCCTGCCCACGGGGTCCCACAGCACGGCCGTGGCCACGGCTGTTGCGGCTATCACCCAGACGCCGCGTCGTGG
>JAPLCM010000280.1 GCA_026392275.1 Actinomycetota bacterium
CGGCATCGCTCGCGACATCACGGGAGGTGCGCGTCGCTACACTGCCGGCCAGCCCGGTCATCATTCGCATCCCCGACCTGCGTCAGGACGCGGCTGGGGTGGTGAGGCTGGCGGGGGCGTCCGGCGAGCCGGTCTACGTCACGCTGCGCGGCCGCACGACTGTCGTCGTACTCAGGCTCGGGGAGCGATCCGGGCGACGATGACGACTTTCGTGGCGCTGCTACGGGCGGTGAACGTCTCGGGCAGGAACAGGATCCCGATGGCGGAGCTGCGCCGCGCCCTGGGCGGCTCGGGACTTGCCGGGGCGGAGACGTACCTTCAGAGCGGCAACGTGGTAGTCGATGCGGAGGGTGACGATCCGGCGACGCACGCCGCCAAGCTGTGTGAGGTGATCGAGCGCGAGTTCGGCCACGATGTGCCCGTCCTGGTGCTGAAGGCGGCGGAGCTGGCGCACATCGCCGCCGCCAACCCGTTCGTCGTGCCTGGAGCGGACCAGAAGTCGCTGCACGTGACGCTTCTGGAGGATTCGGCATCGGAAGCCGCCTTCGGCGGCCTCGATCTGCCGGCCCAAGGCCACGAGCAGGCTGTCCTCGCCGGCCGCGTCGTCTATCTCCATCTTCCGTACGGCTACGGCCGCACCAGGCTGAACAACGCCTACTTCGAGCGCGCGCTGAAGACGAGCGCCACCACAAGAAACTGGCGGACGGTGCTGGCGCTCGTCGAGATGAGTGGGGCGGGCATGTGACCGACTGGGACGCGCGCGACTACGTCGCGCATTCGGCCGCTCAGCAAGAGTGGGCGCGCGAGTTGATCGCGAAGCTGCACTTGTGCGGCGACGAGGCGGTGCTCGATATCGGCTGCGGTGACGGCCGTGCGACGGCGCTGATCGCCGAGCGGCTCCCGCACGGGAGCGTTCTCGGCGTCGACAAGTCGGCGAGCATGATCGCGCTGGCGGCGGAGCAGTTCCAGCGCGCTGCGCATCCGAACCTGACCTTCCGCCAGATGGACGCCACCCGACTGAAGCTGCCGCGCGCCTTCGACGTCGCCTTTTCGACAGCTGCACTGCACTGGGTGGATGACCACGAGGCCATGCTTCGCGGCGTGCGCGGTTGTCTGCGGCCAGGCGGGCGCCTTCTCTTCCAGATGGGTGGTCGCGGCAACATCGCCGAGGCTCTGGCCGTGGTCGACGAAGTCGTCGCGCGCCCGCGCTGGCGGGGCTCCTTCGATGGTTTCATCCCGCCGTATCACTTCCACGGCCCCAGGGAGTACGAAGAGTGGCTGCCACGCGCGGGCTTCTGCGTCGCGCGCGCCGAGCTCGTCCCCAAAGACATGCAGCATGCCGATCGCGAGGCCTTCCTCGGATGGCTGCGCACCACCTGGTTTCCCTACTCCGATCGTCTGCCGGTCGGGCTCCGCGGCGCGTTCCTCGACGACGTGGCTGCCGCCTACACCGCCGCGCGACCGCCCGACGACGACGGCGTCTATCACGTTCGGATGGTGCGCCTGGAAGTGGAGGCGACAGCCGCCTCGGCGCCGACCGGGTAGCTCTCAGGCGACGGTCGTCAGCCGCGCGAGCGGCTCCTCTGTGGTAGCTGAACAGGCGCGCCTGCAGCATCTTGTCGTTGGCGGAAGTAGCCGCGCCGAGCCGCCGAGCTGGTCGGCCCGGCCGATCTCGCGGTATGGTCACTGGTACGCAAAGGAGGTCGGCCCGTGGAGACGTTCACCGAACCCAGGAAGCTGGTCGCGAACCCCCTCTTCGCCGGCGAGCGGCGGGCGGCCCTCGAGGCCCTCGACCTCGGCGTCATCGACGAGCCCATCGCCGACATCATCGAAGCGTTTTCGCTGCTCCCCCACTGCTACACGCTTCAGTGTTGCTGCGGGCACTTCCTCACGGCACCGGGGCAGGACGATCACAGCCTGGCGCCGATCCCGGAGGGGCATGTCATCGCGGTGCGGTACAGGATCGCCTACGTCGCCCTGTGCGTCGAGAACAGCGACCCCGGCCGCGCTTTGCTGGACGCTCTGTCGCGGGTGCCGGCCATGGACCCGGGTTACGTGCAGTTCGGCTCCGCCGACTGGTTCTGGGATCAGTGGGTCAACTCGTACGCGCTCCAGGTGACGCCGGTGACGCATCGTTTCAAGGACCAGGCTCCCTTGGCGACCGGTGAGGCGCTGCACACGCAGCGTGTCAGGGATCACTTCTTCGACGATCTCCGGCTGGTGCTCGCCGAGGAACTTGCTCGCCTGCCGGCGGACTGAGCGGGTAAGTCCGCGCGAGGAGGCCTGTCGCGCGGGCCGTTGTCTCGCCCGTGCGCAGGTCTACAATCGTGTTGGCTTCCGGGGAGTGGACGTGGGACACACGGGCGACGGCTTCGCCGTCATCGACTTCGAGACGACCGGGTTCGGCGCGCGCAGAACCGACCGCGTGGTGGAGATCGGCGTCGTGTGTATGGACCACTCGGGAGAGTTGGTGGAGGAGTGGACCACGCTCGTCAATCCGCAGCGCGACGTGAGCGCCGGGCACATCCACAGCATCACGGCGCGGGACGTGTACGGGGCGCCACGGTTCGACGAGGTCGCGGGCCTGCTCGCCGAGTCGCTGCGTGGCAGGGTGCTCGTCGCGCACAACCTCTCTTTTGAGGCGCAGTTCCTGATGGGTGAGTACGGGCGGCTCGGGCACGAACTGCAGCTGGACCGCGGCTCGGGCATCTGCACGATGACGCTGGCGAGCACGTACATCCCGCACTCGCCGCGCAACCTGCAGGCCTGCTGCGACTGCTGCGGCGTCGAGCTGCGGGACGCGCACTCGGCGCTGGCCGACGCTCGAGCCACGACCCAGTTGCTCGGGCGCTACATCAGCGTCGACGACGAGTTCGCCGACCGCTGGGCTCACTGCTACGCGCAGTCCCTCCAGGTGGAGTGGCCCGCGCTCGCGGCCGACCGGGCCTGTGTGAAGCCGCGCGGAACCGCCGCCGCCGGAAGCGCCGCCGACACGTACGTCGGGCGGCTCGCCGCGCACCTCCCGGCAGTCGGCGGTTCGGGCGTCACCGACAGCTACCTCGAGGTGCTCGACCGGGCGCTCATCGACCGCATCCTCGCGCTCCACGAGATGGACGAGCTCATCGGCCTCGCGCGCGGCCTCGGGCTCTCCAGCGAGCAGACCGACATCGTCCATCGCGACTACCTGGACGCACTCGTGCGGCAGGCGTGGGCGGACGGTGCGCTGACCGACGGGGAGACCGCTGACATCCGCGTGGTAGCGGACCTTCTCGGCATCGCCGAGCCGGAGCTTCAGGCGTCGATCCGGGCAGCGGCTCGGGGAGTGGGCGGGCGGGCCGGCTTCGCCAGCCGACGGCCTGTCGGGGCCTTCGCTCTCGAGCCCGGCGACCGCATCGTCTTCACCGGCGAGGCGCCAGGTGTCAGCCGCGAGCTGCTCTGCGACCAGGCCGAGTCACTCGGCCTGCGGCCGATGAGCTCGGTCAGCCGCAGGACAAAGGTGGTCGTGGCCTCCGACCCTGATTCGATCAGCGGCAAGGCACGCAAGGCGCGGGAGTACGGCGTGCCCGTGATCGACTTCGCTGCGTACTTCAGGCTGCGCGACCGTCTCAAGTAGCAGGCTGCTCTCTGCTTGACAGGATGCTGGGCTGCACGCATAATGTACGCAGAAACGGTAATCGTTTCCACGTATCCAAGGAGCCCATCCGCATGCCGGCGACCAAAGACGAGATCGCACTCACCTTCATGGACCTGGCGTTTCGCTTCGGCTTCCGGCGCACCGCTGTCGAGGACGTCGCGCGCCGACTCAAGATCTCCAAGAAGACGATCTACGAGTACTTCCCCACCAAAGACGCCATGCTGGAGTACGCCCTCGAGCTGGCCGCGCTCCAGCAGCGCCGGCGTGTCGAGTCACTGCTCAGCGAGACCACGGCGCTCGGCCGCGCGCTCCAGGTGACGAGTATCGCCCTCGCCGACGCGCGCGCGGGTTTCGCGCAGAACCCCGGCGTTGAACTGGCCGAGCCGCCCGAGCTCCAGACCCGGGTGAACGACCGCGTGTATGGCCCCATGATCCGCGACCTGCTGGAGCAGGGCATCGCGGCGGGGGAGTTCGAGGTCGTCGACGTCGACCTGACGAGCAGGTTCGTGCAGGCGATCGGTATGGAGGCGGTGCGGCAGATCCACGACGATCCGGTGAGCCATCCCGAGGAGGCGACCATTCAGGCCATCCGCCGACTCATCACGGGCGAGAGCTCAGTGCCCCCGCCCGACAGGAAGAGCAAGAAGGCAAGGAAGAAGTAACGGGGTGAGGATGATGACGCAGGTGCTGGTCGCATACGGAACTCGATACGGCTCCACGCGCGAGGTCGCCTGTACGGTGGCCGCGACGCTCGGGGAACAGGGCATGGACACGGATGTGAAGCAGGCGAGGGAGGTGCGCTCGCTGGAGGGCTACGACGCCGTCGTGCTCGGCACCCCGCTCTACATGGGCGCGCTGCACAAAGACGTCCGCGCCCTGCTCGAGAAGAACCGGGTGGCGCTCGAGCACACGCCGTTCGCGCTCTTCGCGCTCGGACCTATCAAAGCAGACGACGGCATCGACGGTTCGCGCGCGCAGCTCATCGAGGCGCTGGCCAAGCTGCCGGTACCGACTCCGGCCGCCAAGGCCGTCTTCGTCGGCGCGTACGACCCGACGCGGCTCGGCTTCAAGGACAAGATGATCACCGCTCTGCCGGCTTCGCCGTTGCACGGCGAGGTCGCGCACGACGACAGGGACTGGCAGGCGATTCGCGCTTGGGCGCGGGAGCTTGTGGAGCCTCTGACCAGGGCGATGGCGCCGGCGATCTGAAGTCCGCGGCGCGGCGCGAGCCCTATCGTCTCGAGCGCCAGTCGCCCGCGCCCGCAGACCTGAACGCATCGCCCGTTCGTGCCTGGCTCTCACTGTGCGATCGTGACTACTTCGGGGGCCTCCAGGTGTTGTGCTCGAAGTGCATCTGGAAGAGTGGCCGCCCGTCACTGCGCATGATGTGAGTCCGCCCCGCTGATCGCCGGGCGGGGCAAGGCCAACGCGTTGCCGGAGTCCTGGCCCAGGCTGCCCTCTTGACACGCGCCGACGAATGTGGTTTAGTGACCACTCACTTATGGTAGAGTGAGGGCATGAAAGCAACGACACGCATAAGCAAGGAAGAACGGCGGCGGGAGATCATCGAGGCTGCCACTCGTGAGTTCGCCGTCGGCGGCCTGCACGGCACGCCGGTGGCTGCGATCGCGAAGCGGGTCGGCGTCTCGCAGCCCTACCTCTTCCAGCTCTTCGGCACCAAGAAGGAGCTCTTCATCGCCGCCGTGCGGCGGACGTTCGAACGCACCATCGGCACGTTCCGGACGGCGGCGGCCGAGGCGGGCCAGGACGCCGCAACCGAGGCTGTGCTCACGAGCATGGGCGTGGCGTACCGGCAGCTCCTGGACGATCGCAGGCTCCTGCTCATGCAGATGCAGGCCTATGCGGCGTGCGCGGACGAGGAGATCCGAGATGTGGTCCGCGACGAGATGCTGCGCCTGGTGAACTTCGTGGAGTCGGCCTCCGGGGCTCCGGAGGCGGCGATCCGCGAGTGGCTCGCCTACGGCATGCTCATGAACGTGGTGGCCGCGATGGACCTCACCGAGGTCGACGCGGACTGGGCGCGGATCATGTGCCCGGTCACCGGCTCGGCTCTGGCGGCGATGGCCGCCGACGCGGTAGGCAAAGCGAAGCGCACGGGCGCGGAGGCGCACACGAAGTAGCGCACGGGGCGGGCCGACGGCTCCCGGCCGTACCCGACCGTTCATTTGTAGTGGAAACTAAGTGAGTACTAAGTCATGAGAAGGGTTCCCACCGGGGATCCGAGCAAAGGAGATGAGAATGATGAGCACCAAGGCACTGACCATCTGGACCTTCATCGTCACCTCGGTGGCGGTGTTCATGGTCTCGCTGGACAACCTCGTCGTGACCACCGCGCTGCCGGTGATCAAGACCGACCTCGGCGCCTCGCTGCAGGGGCTCGAGTGGACCGTCAACGCGTACACCCTGACGTTCGCCGTCTTGCTCCTGACCGGCGCCGCACTGGGCGACCGGTTTGGGCGCAAGCACATGTTCCTCGTGGGTCTTGCGATCTTCACGCTGGGCTCGGCGGCAGCTGCGCTGGCGCCGGGCATCGGCTGGCTGATCGCGGCCCGCGCCCTGCAGGGCGTCGGCGGCGCGATCGTGACGCCGCTCACCCTGACGATCCTGTCGGGCGCGGTGTCGCCGGCCCGCCGCGGCCTTGCGCTCGGCATCTGGGGCGGAGTCAGCGGCCTCGCCGTTGCCCTTGGCCCGGTCGTCGGCGGCGCCGTCGTCGAAGGCCTTTCCTGGCAGTGGATCTTCTGGCTCAACGTGCCCATCGGCATCGCCCTGCTGCCGGTCGCCCTGCTCCGCCTCAGGGAATCCAAGGGCGCCAACCGCGCTCTCGATCTGCCCGGCCTGGGGCTTGCCAGCGTCGGCCTGCTCGGCATCGTCTGGGGCCTCGTGCGCGGCAACGAACACGGCTGGACCAGCCTCGGCGTAGCTGGCCCCATCGCCGCCGGCATCGTGCTGCTTGGCGCCTTCGTCTTCTGGGAGCTGCGCACCCCCGAGCCGATGGTCCCCATGCGCTTCTTCCGCAAGCGCGCCTTCTCGGCGGCCAACGCCACCTCGCTGCTGATGAGCTTCGGGATGTTCGGGGCGATCTTCCTGCTTGCCCAGTACTTCCAGGTGGTGCAGGGCTACTCGCCGCTGCAGGCCGGGCTGCGCACTCTGCCTTGGACGGCGATGCCGATCTTCGTGGCTCCCATCGCCGGAATCCTCAGCGACCGCATCGGCGCGCGGCCGCTGCTCGTGGCCGGCATGGCGCTGATGGCCGCCGGCCTCGCCTGGATGGCCGTCGTCACTACGCCGACGGTCGCCTACGGGCGGCTGATCCCGGCGTTCGTGATGGCCGGCGTCGGCATGTCGCTGTACTTCGCTCCTGTCGCCAACCTGGTGCTCTCGACGGTACGACGCAATGAAGAGGGCAAGGCGAGCGGTGTGAACAACACGGTGCGCGAAGTCGGTGGCGTATTCGGCGTCGCGGTGCTGGCGAGCGTGTTCTCGGCGGTCGGCGGGTACGCGACGCCGCAGCTCTTTGTCGAAGGCATGGTCGCGGCCCTCTGGGTCGGCGCGGCGGCGGTCGCCGTAGCCGGGATCGCCGCGGTCGCCATCCCGCCGCGTCAGGACGTGGTGCCCGATTCGGTGTCGCTGCTCGAGCGCGCCGAGCCCGAGCGCGCCGAGGTCGACCTGGCCTGCGAGGCGGACGCAGCGGCGTAGAGTTCGTCGGGTCTTTCGCAGCCGACGGGGCCGTTGGAGGTACATCCAGCGGCCCCGTTCGACGTACGTCCCATGGTCGCCGCCCCCAGCGGCTATGCTCTCCCGGCATCTGCCGACAGCTGCGGCCAGGACCGTGGAGGTCCCGCGGCCGTCCGGGCGGGCGGCCGCAAGCGCTCCCCGCCCGTTTGACGAGCCGTGCCCGGGGAACCGGCAGGACGACACGGAAGGAGACCCCATGAGCGAGAGCCCTACACAACAGCTCGCCGACGAGCACGAGTACGTGAAGCTCGTGGTCGGGGCGATGGACGACGAGGTCGCCTCCATCGAGCGCACCGGTCGCGTGCACACCGAACGCGTTGCGCAGATGATCGACTTCACCAGGAACTTCACCGACGGCGACCACCACGCCAAGGAGGAGGACCTGCTGTTTCCGCTCCTCGAGGAGCGCAGCGCCGCAGCGGGCGGCACGGTGAGCGTGCTGCTCAGCGAACACGAGGCCGCTCGCGGCTGCATCCGCGCGATCGCCGCCGCGCTACCGGATGCGGAGAGCAGCGAGGAGGCACGTGGCGTCATCGCCGAGAACCTGAAGCTCTACGCTTTTCTGCTGCCCCTGCACATCGGCAAAGAGGACACCGTGCTCTTTCCGCTTGCCGACCAGGTGCTGGACGAAAACGACCAGCGCCTCCTCGCAGCGGAGTTCGCGCGCGTCGAGGCGCAGGAGGGGAGCGCCGCTTCTCGTGAGCGCTATCATGCCATGGCACACGCGTTGGCGATGCCGCCGACCGACCGGGAGACCAATCGTGGATGAACTGCTGAGGACCACCGCGGAGCGGGCCATCCGCTACGCGCGCGAACTGCCCGAGCGGCGCGTCGCCCCGGACGCCGCGGCACTGGCGGGT
>JAPLCM010000151.1 GCA_026392275.1 Actinomycetota bacterium
GTACATCATGTCTTCGCCGAGCGTGGAACTGCGGCGGATCGAGATACCCGTTCGACCTTCCAGAGCTTCCTTGAACTCCGGACGGTCGCTGTGGTTCTCCATCTCGCCCGGCACCGAGTCCGAGTCGGCCAACACGACGCCGACGGGCGCTCCGGGCTGCCCCCCGGAGATAAGGGTGATACGTGTGTCCGAGGCGGCGCCCAGGCGGCGCACGAGCAGTTCGAGCTGCTCCGCCGTCAGCGTTCCGATCTGCGTGGCGACCTGCTCGCGCACGAGCTGCGCACGTGCCTGTAGCTCGCTCTCGGTGTGCTGGACGTAGAAGCTCCGCGCCGAGCGCACGGCGTAGAAACCGACGGCGGCCGTGCAGAGCACGATGACGACCAGGTAGGTCGCGTAGATCCGCCAGAAGAGACGGGGCCTACGCACGGGTCACTCGCCCTGCAGACGGTACCCTCCGCCGCGCACGGTCTCGATGTAGGCGCCCCCGCAACCGAGCTTGCGGCGCAGAGACACGATATGCACGTCGACCGAACGGTCGGTGACGAAGCGGTCGCTTGCGAAGGCATCGTCCCCTTGGGCGGCATCGACGATCTGCTGCCGCGTGAACACCCAACCGGGACGTTTCGCCAGAAAGACCAGGATGCGGAACTCAGTTGCCGTGAGCTCGACGGGTTTCTCCTTGACCAGCACCTGATGCCGGCCGGGGCGGATGGTCAGATCCTTGATGCGGATCGTCGCCTCGTCGTCATCCGCTTCGTCGCCGCGGCGCAGCACGGCGCGGATGCGCGCCGTCAGGACCCGCGGACTGAACGGCTTCGTGACGTAGTCCGACGCGCCAAGTTCGAGGCCCGTGACTACGTCTGCCTCGTCACCCTTGGCGGTGAGCATGACGATGGGGATGCCGCGCGTCCTGGCGTCGCCCTTGAGCCGCCGGCACACCTCGAGCCCGTCGACGCCTGGCAGCATGAGGTCGAGGATCACGATATCGGGCAGCCGGGTGCGCGCGGCAGCGAGGGCATCCTCACCGGTCGCCACCACGGTGACCCGGTAGCCTTCTTTATCGAGGTTGTACTTGACGAGCTCGAGGATGTCTCGCTCGTCGTCCACGACGAGCACGCTCTCTCTTGCCAAGGTCACCGCCGTGTAGGTTTGCTGTCGGCCAGCGCTCGACTCTAGCGACCTGATGTTAGAACTTCGTTAGCATAGGGGCCAGACGCCGACAGAGGGAGAACGAGATGAGCGCAAGCTGCGACGTTCTGGTGGTAGGCGGCGGGCCCGTAGGGGCTTGCGCCGCCCACGCTCTGGCCGCCGACGGAGCGTCGGTGACGCTCATCGAGAAGGAGGGGCAGATATGCCCGCCGGTCAGCGGGGCGCACGCCAACTGCGGCCTGCTGATGCCGAGCTACGTCACGCCCCTGGCCGCACCCGGTGCGCTGGGCCATGGGCTGCGCTGGCTGCGCGACAGCTCGAGCCCCTTCTACATCGCCCCGCGCCCCAGTGGCGCCCTTCTGCGCTGGCTCTGGCTCTACCGCGCCGCCGCAACACCGGCGAGAGCGCGCGCCGCTGCGCCCGTGCTGCACGCATTGCACGCGGCGAGCGCCGACCTGCACGACGCGCTCGCTCGGGAAGGCGGCGAGCGCTGGCTCTACCATCACGACGGCATCGTCCAGGCCTACGAGGCGCCGGACGCCATGGACGAAGCGGCAGACGAGGCCGAGGCGGCGCGCGGACTGGGCGTGCGCGCCGACATACTGAGTCCCGCGGAAGTCCGCGCTCGATTCCCCGGCCATCGCGGCGCGGTCGCCGGCGGACTCTTCTTTCCCGACGACGGGCACATGGACCCGGCGCTCTTCACGCGCGCGATGGCCGACAAGGCCGCGGCTGCGGGCGCCGAGGTGCGTCGCGGGACCGAGGCCATCGCCCTCGAGCCGGCCGGAACTGGCGCCGTCCGGGTGGTCACGACCCGCGGCGACTTCGTCGCCGACCAGGTGGTGCTGGCGGCCGGCGCCGGGACGCCGGCTCTCACGAAAGGCCTGGATCTGGCTCTCCCCATCGAGCCGGCGAAAGGCTACAGCGTGGATATCGAGCGCCCGGATGACTTCCCCGAGCTCCCGCTCTATCTGGGCGACGCGCACTGCGTGCTCACCCCGCTGGGCGACGCCCTGCGCCTCGGCAGCACCCTCGAGCTCTCGGGCTGGGACATGACGATCCGTCGCCAGCGCGTCGCCGGGCTGCGGCGCGCGGCCGAGCGAGTGATGGGCATTCCCGCCGATGCGCCCGTGCGCCAGGTCTGGCGGGGGCCGCGCCCGGTGACGCCCGACGGCCTGCCTGTCGTCGGGCGCGTGTCGCGGCGCGAGCGCGTGATCCTCGCCACCGGCCACTGCATGCTCGGCCTCTCGCTGGGGCCGGTCACCGGCAAGCTGGTGGCCGAGCTGGCCGGCGGCCGTCCGCCGTCGCTCGACCTCAAGCCGCTCTCCCCGATCCGCTTCGGCTGACCAGGCCCGGCCACCGCGGCGGCGGGCGGCGGGCGGCACATCGCAAGTCGGTAAGATATGAAACCGCCGGCCAATCCTTGTCTTACCGTTTCGCACTACCCTCCGGGCGGCCTTGGGCGGCCCCGTCGGGCACGGCCAGCAAGGCAAGCGGCGGGTGGAGCCGCAGCCAGAGGGGCCGACCGACTACCTGCCTGCCGCACGGAATGCGTCTCAGGCAAGAATGGCCTCATACACCGCGCGCCAGTCGCTCATGTCTTCGAAGAGGTAGTCCGGCTCGTGGGCGGCAAGCTCGGCCAGGCTGTGCCGCCCGGTGGCCACGGCGATCGCCTTCACGCCCAGCGCGGCGCCGCACTCGATGTCGGCCGGCGTGTCGCCGATCACGACGATCTCCTTGCCGGCGAAACGCCGACCGGTGAGCTTCTCGGCGCGGGCGACTGCGACCGTAGGGAGCTCGGAGCGAAGCGCCGAATCGGAGCCGTAGGCCGCCACCTGGAAGAGCGAGTACAGCCCGGTGGGCGCCAGTTTGATACGGGCGCCCTCCGTGACGTTGCCGGTGAGCAGCCCAAGCAGCACGCTCCGGTCGCCGGCCAGAGCCGTGACCAGCTCCCTGACGCCGGGCAGGACCTCGATGCGCACCTTGCCGACCTCTTCCTCGATGAGCTCCACATAGCGCGCCACGCACGCGTCCACGAGTGCGTCGATCATGTCGTCGGGAGTGCCGAGCTGCGCGGCGAGATCGTGCACGACCTGCGGCTGCGTCTCGCCTTCGTAGCGGCCGACGATGGCCTCGGGGTCGCCGGCTCCCCACAGGTCGGCGAGGTCGCGCACGATGCCGGGGTCGGTGCGCCCGTGGAAGCTGTAGTCGCCGAGCTCGCCCTCGACGCCGTACACGTCCTTGATGGCATGCATGATGGCACGCCCGCCGGCGCCGTGGCCGTCGATGAGCGTGCAGTCGATGTCGAAGAGGACGAGGCGTTCCACGGCGGGGAGTATAGACCAGAGCTCAGCCGGCGATGCGGCGGACGATCAGCCGGCGATGCGGCGGACGATCAGTCGCCGGTCGGCGGATTGCCGCCGTGGCACGGGCAACCAGGCTTCTGGCCGAAGCCGCCCTGATGGCACGAGTCGCACTGCAGAGGCTCGTCGCCGGCGGGCACGTGAGGGCCCTCCTGTGGATGGACGAACGTAGTGGGCGTCCAGCCCGCGATCTTGTGGCAGTCCACGCAGTTCGGCAGGCCGTTGTGCTGGTCGCCGTGGCACGTGATGCAGCCGTCGGGCTTCACGTTGGTGCCCTGGGTGTGGCAGGTCTCGCAGGCGGTCTGCGCGTGCTTGCCGGTCAGCGGGCCTCCCGGGTGGGCGCCGCTCTTGCCCTGACCCCAGCTGCTGATGTTGTGGCAGTCTCGGCACGGCCCGCGGTCGACGTGCGGCGGCTCGTGGCAGTACGAGCAGTTCTTCGGGCCGTCGTTGTGACAACTGAAGCAGGACGCCATCGAGTTGGCCGGCGGCGCCGTGACGCCGGGAGCGCCGGCGTGGACCAGCGCCGCATGACAGTCGACGCACAGCTGCTTCGCGTGGCCCTCGCTGTCGTGCTTGAACGTGACGGGGGAGGGGGCGCCCAGCTTGAGCGTCTTGCTCGTCTGAGCGCCGGTGTGGCAGCCGGAGCGTTGGCAGGTGGCGTTGGAAACGTGACGGGTCGCCGTTATGGGCTTCTTTGAGACGCCGGTGAAGTGCACCCACACCTCGCGGGAGGCGGAGAGCTTGGTCTTCACGAAGCTCACCGGCCCGGGCGGGATGTGGCACTGTACGCAATCCACGTTCTTGTGGGCCGACTTCTGCCACGTATCACGTTCAGGCCACATCTCGTGACAGTCCGTGCCGCAGAACTTGTTGCTCTCGGTGAACTGGGCGGCGAACGCCGACCCGCCGATGAACAGAATGCCGAGCACGGCGACGACCACGAGGCCCTTGGCCCACCACGGCGACCACCATCTGCGTGCATTCTTGGCCACGGCCCATCCTCCGCGCGACGCCACCCGGATCCTTGTCCCCAGTGTACGTCCGCGAGCTCCGCGTGTCGCCCGCCCTGCGGCCGGGCGCCCGGTCTCAGCCGGTGACGCGACTCTTGAGCAGCAGCAGCGGCACGTCGCTGTTGTGCCTCACGTGGTCGGCCACGCTGCCCAGCACGATGCGCTTCGCCCAGCCGTGCCCGTGCGTGGCCATGGCGATCAGATCGGGTTTGAGCTCGGCGACCTGCTGCAGGATCGCCTCGGCCGGCTCGCCGTGCACCATCAAGGTGTGGACGGTGACGCCGCGGCTGCGCAGCAGCTCCGCGGCGCGCTCCAGGCCGCCCTCGGCGTCTTCGAGCTCGTAGGCGCGCTCGTCGCGGGTGTG
>JAPLCM010000101.1 GCA_026392275.1 Actinomycetota bacterium
AGACCGTCGTGCTGACCGTGCGCGCCTTCGACGATCTGGACCGGGTCGTGCACCTCTCCTACGGCGACTATCCGGCGCGCGAGTACCTCAAGCACATCACCAGCTTCCGCGGCCTGCGCGCCTACGACATCGCGAAGTACATCGGTGCCGACACGACGATGCCCGACGATCTCGTGCGGGGGCTTTGGGACGAGATCGCACCAGACGCCGAGCAGTGGCGGCAGATGGGCGTATTCGGCGCGGCTGTGGACGTCCCGGAGACCGCGCCGCTGCAGGATCGGTTGCTCGGCCTCACGGGCCGGCTCCCGCGCTGACGACAAGCCGAGGCCGCCAGGAAGCGGAAGAGGCAGCGTATGCTGGATTCGGACCCGTGCCGGCACCGTGAGAGCGCGCAGCAGCGCGCGTTCTCTGCTGTCGGTGAGACAGGTCAGTAATGGTAGCGCAGCTGAGCGACCAGGATGACGTCGCCCTCGACCCTGTACACGAGGCGATGCTCGTCGGTGATGCGGCGGGACCAGTAGCCGGACAGCGCGTGCTTCAGCGGTTCGGGCTTACCGATGCCCTCGAAGGGAATCCGCTGAACGTCACGGATGAGGGCGTTGATGCGTTGCGCTACCTTTCGGTCCGTCTTCTGCCAGTGGACGTACTCTTCCCACGCGTGCTCCGAGAAGACGAGCTTCACTCGGCGAGGTCCCTCTCAGTGCCGCGACCGGCCTCCAGCGCTTCAATCGACTCAAGCAGGCGCCGGGCGTTCTTCGGGCTGCGCAGCAGGTAGGACGTCTCTTCCAGGGCTTCGTAGTCGTCGAGCGAGATCATCACCACCGACGACGATGCCCTGCGGGTCACGATGATCGGGGCGTGGTCTTGGCAGACACGGTCCATCTCGCTGGCGAGGTTGCTGCGCAGACGGGTATAGGGGATGGCGTTCATGGCGTTCCTCCAAGGACGACCTGTACAGGTAATGGTACGGCATGACCGCGCACAGAACAAGCGTTTCCTGACAAACTGAGGCCCGAAGGTGGGCTGGAGCTTAAGCTGCAAGCGGCTTCGGCGTGGCTGTCCAAACCCCGGCTCCACGGTCCAGAGCCCCGTGTCCCTACCGCTTCCTGTGCTATCCTTCGGCCTCGTGAGCAGCCACACACCATCCTCGCCCGAGCGCGGCGACTTCATCCGCGAGATCGTCGCCGCCGACCTTCGCGAGGGCCGGCACCAGGCCATCGTCACCCGCTTTCCCCCGGAGCCGAACGGCTACCTCCACATCGGCCACGCCAAGTCGATCTGCCTCAACTTCGGCATCGCCCGGGAGTTCGGCGGCCGCTGCCACCTGCGCTTCGACGACACGAACCCGATGAAGGAAGAGCAGGAGTACATCGACTCCATTGAGGCCGACGTCCGCTGGCTGGGGTTCGACTGGGGCGAGCATCTGTACTTCGCCTCGGACTATTTCGAGCAGCTCTACGAATGGGCCGTCGTCCTCATCAGGGCCGGCAAGGCCTACGTGGACGACCTCACCGCCGACGAGATCCGCGAGCACCGCGGCACGTTCACCGAGCCCGGCCGGGAGAGCCCCTGGCGGGACCGGCCGGCGAAGGAGAGCCTCGACCTCTTCGCGCGCATGCGCGCCGGCGAGTTCCCCGACGGAGCTCGCGTGCTGCGCGCGCGCATCGACATGGCCGCCGGGAACATCAACCTGCGCGATCCCGTGTTGTACCGGATCCTCCACGCGGAGCATCCGCGCACGGGCGCCGCGTGGTGCGTCTACCCGACCTACGACTTCGCCCACGGTCAATCCGACGCCATCGAGGGCATCACGCACTCCATCTGCACCCTGGAGTTCGAGGGCCACCGGCCGCTCTACGAGTGGCTCATCGACAACCTGCCGGTGCCCGCGCGTCCGCGGCAGATCGAGTTCGCGCGGCTCAACCTCACCCACACCGTCCTCTCGAAGCGCGTCCTCCTGCGCCTGGTCGGCGAGGGCCACGTGCGCAGCTGGGACGACCCCCGGATGCCGACCATGTCCGGCCTCCGCCGGCGGGGCTACCCCGCCGAGGGCATCCGCGACTTCGTCGCGATGGTCGGGGTCGCGAAGACCGACAGCGTCGTTGAGGTGGGCATGCTCGAGCACGCGGTGCGTGACGTCCTCAACCGCACCGCGTCCCGTCGCTTCGCTGTGCTCGATCCGCTCAAGGTCGTCATCGAGAACTTCCCCGAGGGGCAGGTCGAGGAGATGGAGGTCCCCAACAATCCGGAGGACCAGTCCGCCGGGAGCCGCAAAGTGCCCTTCTCCCGCGAGCTCTGGATAGAGCGCGACGACTTCATGGAGGAGCCGGTTCGCAAGTTCTTCCGCCTGGCTCCCGGCCGCGAGGTGCGGCTGCGGTCGGCGTACTTCGTCACTTGCACCGAGGTCGTCAAGGACGCGGCCGGCCGGGTCGTGGAGCTGCGCTGCACGTACGACCCGGCCACGCGCGGCGGCGGCTCTCCCGACGGTCGCCGCCCCAAAGCGACCCTCCACTGGGTCTCGGCCGCCCACGCGGTGCCCGCGGAGGTCCGGCTCTACGACTACCTCTTCCGCAGCCCGCACCCGGGGTCCGGCGGCCGCGACCTGTTCGACGACCTGAATCCGGACTCCGAGACCTTGCTTCTGGGCTGTCTCGCGGAGCCGTCGCTTGCCGAGGTGCCGGCCGGCGAGACCGTGCAGTTCGAGCGGCTCGGCTACTTCTGCCCCGATCCCGACTCGGCGCCCGCTGCGCTCGTCTTCAACCGCACGCTCACCCTCAGGGACACCTGGGCGAGGCTGCAGGCGCAGGGACGGCAGGACTCGGCCTGACCTCGCCGGCCTGACCGCGCCGGCCTGGCTCCGCCGGGCCTGCCGGCCCGACCCAGCCGGCGCCGTCCGCTGCTCCAACGTCGCTTCACGGTTGAGGAGGGTGCCGTCGCGCGGTACACTCTGCCTGCCCCTTGGGCATCGCTGGCGAGTGGCCTAATTGGCAAGGCACCTGACTCTGGATCAGGGGATTGAAGGTTCGAGTCCTTCCTCGCCAGCCACCTTGTCTCTCCTTCCCCGATCTTCGTCCTGCCGCGCCCGCCTGAGCCCCGGCGGGAGCCTCCTTGAGACCTCGGCGCGCATGCGGGATGCGGACCCGTGCCACCGCCGTGAGAGGGCATCCCGCTCCAGCCTCAACCGGCCTTCAGATGGGCGGGGCACCGGCAGGCGCCCCGCCCATTCTGCCCGCATCCGGGCTAGTTCTCGGCGCCTTCGAGAGAAGGCCGCGGGACGGTGATACCGGGCTCGTGCCGGGGGCGGCGGGGCTCCTTCGGCGCCGCCGGCTCGTAGCAGTGACCCTCCACACTGATAGTGGGGATCCAGCGCAGACAGCGCGGGAGGTACCAGTTCCAGTCGCCGAGCAGCTCCATAGCTGCCGGCACGATGATCGTGCGGACGATGGTGGCATCGATGAGTACCGCGACGGCGAGGCCAAAGCCCATCTGCTGGAACATCACCAGCTGGCCGGTGGCCATGCCGCCGAACACGCACACCATGATCGCGGCCGCGCCGGTGATGATCCCGGCGGTGCGGCCGAGGCCGTGGGCGACCGCCTCACGAGTGTCGCCAGTCTCGTCGTAGCGCTCCTTGATGCGGCTGAGCAGGAACACCTGGTAGTCCATGGAGAGCCCGAACAGCAGGCTGAAGAGGAAGAGAGGGACCCAGGCTTCGATCGTGTCGACCTGTGTGAGGCCGAGCAGGCCGGCGCCGACACCCTTCTGGAAGACCAGCACCATGAGGCCGTAGGCGGCCCCCACTGACAGCAGGTTCATGAGGATCGCCTGAGCCGGGATGACGACGGAGCGGAAGGCGACCAGCAGGAGCACGAAACTGAGACTTAGGACCACCGCCAGCGCCACCGGCATCCAGGTGCCGAAGAAGCCGAGGAAGTCGACGACGCCCGCGGTGGTGCCGGTGACGTAGACCTTCGCGGCCAGGTCGCCCGCGGCCTGCGGCACGACGTCCTCGCGCAGACGCTTCACGACGGACTGGGTGGCCTCGCCTGCCGGATCGCCGGCGAGCGTCGTGGTGATGAGGGTGAGGTCGCCGGCCTCGTTCGCGGTGACCTGGGCCGGGCCGAAGTCGCCATCGCTCTTCATGGCCGCCTGTAGGTTCTCCACGGCCCGCTTGAACTGCGGAGAGGCCGCCTGCCCGTCGATCACGATCATCAGCGGATTGGCCTTGCCCAGGGTGAAGTCCCGATCCAGGATGTCCCAGCCCTGCTTCGCGTACTCGCTGTCGGGGAGATAGGCTGCGCTCGCGGTGCTGTCCCCGCTCTTCATCATTATCGCAGGGGCCGCCGAAGCGAGCAGCGCCACGACGGCGACTGCGAGCCAGACGACCGGGCGGCGCATGATGCTGTGCGCCAGACGCTCCCAGATACCGGGACCGCCGCTCAGACGCCGGGTGGCGCGTCGGCCGATGAAGGGCACACGGAAGGCGTCGACGCGGTCCCCGAGCAGGCTCAGCAGAGCCGGCAGGGCGATGAGCGCCGTCACCAGCGTGGTGAACACC
>JAPLCM010000143.1 GCA_026392275.1 Actinomycetota bacterium
TCCCATCTGCGGCAGATGAGCGCCAGGGCGCGCGCCGAGGAGACGATGGGGATGAGGGCGGTCGCGCCGGGGGCGGCGATCTCGGGCAGCGAGAGCGGCAGCCCGGCGCCCGAGACGATGGCGTCGGCGCCGGCCGCGAGGGCGGCGCGCACCGCGGCCTCGTAGTCGCGCTGCAGGGCGACCATGATGTTGATGCCGGCGTAGCCGCCGCCGGCCTTGGCGGCGGCGACCTCGAGGGCCACGGCCTCGTAGGTGTCTGCCTTACGGCCGAGGCGCGCGGCGGCGAGGCGGTCGAGGCAGGCGCTGGAGAGCAGCCCCAGGCCGCCGGCGCGCGCCACGGCGCCGGCCAGCGGGGCCAGGGAGACGCCCACGCCCATGCCGCCCTGCACGATGGGCAGAGGGATGCGCATGCCTTTGATGAGCAGCGGGGGGAGCGCGGAGCTAGCGGTCAAGGGCAGGGACCTCCTGGGGGGACTATACCGGAGACGGGGGGCGGGGGCGGGGCGACCAGGCTACAGTCGCAGGTCCTCGAAGAAGGCCATGCCGGTGGTCGCGGCACGTCACGACGAGGGCCGCGCCCGTGGGCTCAAGAAAGGGGGATGGGCCGCGACGACTGGGGGACAGTCGTCGCGGCCCATGTGGGGCCAGCGGCTCCCGGGCGCAGGAGGTGACTCGCCCGGGCAAGTGGGACGCCGACTCGGTGGGGGCGCACCGTAAAGCAGTCAGGTCCCGACGGCTGGGGGGGCAGCCGTCGTTGCCGTTGTATGGCTTACTGGCATCTTGCGACCCGAATATGAAGTGCGTGTTGCGGCGGCATTGAGGAAGATGTTGCCGCCGGAGGGCTGGGGCCCGCTACTCCCCCGCCTCGGTGCGCGCTGCGCTGATGTCGCCCACGGCGTCCTCGGCCCAGCGCCGCGCCACGGGGTCATGGAGGGCCATCTCCAGAGCGGGCAGTGCCGGTTCGCCGGTCCTCACGATCATCTTCACGGCAGCGGCCTTGAGATCGTCGTCGGCGGCGCCTGCCATCACCGTGACCAGGCCCCGTATGACGTCTGCCTCGCGCATGGCGCCAAGGGTCTCGAGCGCGCGCGCCGAGGTCTGCCCGCCGTGATCGTACACGCGTCCGTCGATGGCTTCGAGCAGTGCCCAGACCGCCGGCATGCCGCGAGCCGCGAGGGTGGCCTCCACGCTGTCGACCAACGGCCACGTCAGCTTGGACATGGGCAGATCGAGCAGGGCGATCAGGGCGTCGTCGGGCGCATAGTGATCGCACTCGCTGAGGAAGTCGTCGATGGCGTCGGCGGCGTACTCCCGGTCCTCGGCCGTCTGCGCCTCCTCGTAGGCGTCCGCCAACTGGCGCGCCATCCCTATCAGCGCCTCGCCGTCGTCCTTGTACTGCCTGCCCGCCACGTCCGCGTCAGCTAGGGTCATGTGGGGCGGCGTCGAACAAGGCGAGTTGCTCCGCATACCCCTCGGCCACGAGATCCTCCTTGGGGATGAAGCGAAGGGCCGCCGAGTTCATGCAATAGCGCAGGCCGGTGGGCGCGGGGCCGTCCTTGAACACGTGGCCGAGGTGCGAATCCGCAGCAGCGCTGCGCACCTCGCTCCGTGGGAGCAGCAGCTTGAAATCGGTCTTCGTGGTCACGGCCTCGTCACGCAACGGGCGCGTGAAGCTCGGCCAGCCGGTGCCCGAATCGTACTTGTCGCGGCTGCTGAACAGCGGCTCACCGCTCACGACGTCCACGTAGATGCCATCGCGGTGCTCGTCCCAGTACTCGTTGGCGAAGGCAGCTTCGGTGCCCTCGCGTTGCGTGACCTCGTACTGCAGCGGCGTGAGTCGCTGCCTCAGGGCAGCATCGTCGGGATTCCTGGTCTTCATGGGAAACCTCCTTGGGCTGTCAGGTCTTGCGGGCGGGCCGGGACCCGGAGGCTCGATGCGCCGTCGACGCGTGCGCCTGCATCCACTCCTCGTGCGGCGGCACCCTCTCGCCGACAACGTAGAGGAAGTAGTACGTCCCCATGTCGCCGAGAAAGCGGAACTCTCCGCGCAGGGCGGCCACGGTGGCGGCAAAGTCGGCGTGGGATCGCAGCCAGCCGGCGAAACCACCGGGAGCGCCGTCGAGCGCCACCATCGTTTCGGCGTTGGTGATGGTCGCCTCGATCTTGCGCCGATTGCGGATGATGCGCGCGTCCTCGGCGAGCCGCTCGACGTCGTCGCCCGTGAAGGCCGCGACCGTCGCCGGGTCGAAGGCCGCGAAGGCCTCGAGAAAGCCGTCCCACTTGGCCTCGACGACCTGCCAGCTCATTCCGCTCTGGAAGACGGCCTTGGTCATGACTTCGAGGTAGTCGGCGAGCTTCGTGGGTGTGATCTGCTGCGGCGCCTGCATCGGGGACCCCCGCTGTCGGTGGGTGGCGGCGGGCGGGTCAGCCTGCGGCCGCCCGCCCTGCGTCGACTATTCCCACCGGGGCGGGTCTCTCACGCCTGGATTGTGCCGCAGCATGGGCCGGCGGGTCGAGAGTGGCCGATCGGCACGGCCGCGAGCGGGCGGGGTCGATCGCCGTCACCGGCTCGTCTGCGGCAAGCAGCCACGGCGCCGGATCTGCGTCCAGAAGATCGATCCACCAACCGTCTGTCACGAGCGGACCTTCGGTCTAGTGCCGGCAGGTGGCGTCCACGCCCACGGGGGAAAGCTCCATCTCGATGAAGGCCTCGACGACGCTGCGCACGTCGGGCCGGTCTTCCCCGGCGAACACGCGGATGCCGGTCTGCAGACAGCCGAGCAGGGGCCGATGGCCGATGCCGGCGACGATCACGGCGTCGACCATGTTGGTGCCGAGCGTGAGCACCGGCGACATGCAGCCACCGTGCCGGTGGGGCGCGTTCTCGACGAAGTCCACGCCGGCGATCTCGCCGTCAACGAGGTCGATGAGAGTGAAGGATGGGCTGCGTCCGAAGTGCCCCGAGCGGGCGGCGTCGAGGCCGCCCGGCGTCTCGGACGGCACGGCGAGACGAATGCGACTGGCAGTACGGTCGGTCATGTGGTGCAGGCTTTCTCTCGTTGATGCGGGAGTCACAAGAGTACACGTATGAACGGCGCGGCGCTTCCGAAGAGCGTTCGGCCACGCCGCCCGAGGTGTGCTCGCGGCCGATGCAGGCTATCCTGCACACAAGGGACGCGCCGAAAGGAAGCCCGATGGCCGTTGGTGGATACTGCAGTGTCTGCGCCCGCTGGGTGTGGCTCACGCCCTACGGCGAGTGCCAGAACGGCCACCCGGCCTCTGCCGTGCGCGAGGTACAGCAGCTCAAGCCCCAGAAGCAGACCGCCGTCGTGGTCGACGTTCCAGTCCCGAGTGCGCGCCGGGCGCGGTTCCGCTGGTGGCCACGCCACTCCCTGTGGATCGCGTGGACCTTCACCGCCGGCTTCCTCAACTGGGCCGCGTTCGTCTACATCGGCGTGCGCGCCCGGCATCTGCCCTGGTCGCTGCTTGGGTTCGTCTATCTCACGCCGCTGATCCTGACAATCCTCGCCATCGGCACGCCGCTCTTCCAGGTGATGATCGCCGTGCAGCTCGTCGTCTCCGCGATCAGCGTTGTGAACGCCCTGTACCTGCGGCCCTACTACCGCGCGATCATGTTCGGCGACGTGCCGCCGCGCGCGCTGCCGGCGCCGCCGCAGCCCCCATCGCTGTCTGCCGCGAGGACGAGGCCGCAGCTGCCCCGGGGCATGGACGAGGCGGCGGCCGACGTGCTGCAGCCGGCGCGGCGGCAGGTCGACGCCATCCTCGAGAGCGCCGGCGCCATCGGCAAGGCGGAGGTGAGGGACGACGTCGTCGCCCTGTGCGGCACCGCCGACCAGATCATCGCCGAGCTGGCGGCCCAACCGCGAAAGCTCGACGCGGCGCGCGGCTTCCTGACGTACTACCTCGACGCCGCGCAGCGCATCGTCGAGGGTTACGTGCACCTCACGAGCCGCGGTTCGTCGTCGCCCGAGATCGCCGGGACGGTGACCCGCGCCGAGACCTCCCTGCATGTCGTGCAGCAAGCCTTCGACCGCCAGCTCGCCAATGTACTCGAAGACCGTGCCCTCGACCTCGACAGCGAGATCGAGCTGCTCGAGCGCACCGTGCGCAGCGAGACCATGTACAGCCAGACCGGGGGGCTTTGATGAGTGACGAGATCGACAGGGTGCAAGAGTCGCGCGGCGTCCCGGCCGCGGCGCCGGCCGGCGGCCCGCCGGCGGGGGCGCCGGAAGTGGGCGCGCGGAGCGCGCCGGTCGCCGGACCGCTGACCCCCGACGACCTGGCCCGCGTGGCCGCGATCAAAGACAGCGTCGACCTCAGCGACGCGCAGGGCGTGCTCAGCTTCGGCCTGCCTGCCCAGAGCCGCATCGCCAACTTCGCCGACTCCCTGCTCGGCGACGTGCGGAACAAGGACGCCGGCGCCGGCGGCGAAGCCCTCGCCGACCTTCTCAAGAAGGTCCGCGAGCTCGACATCGATGCGCTGGGCGGCGGCTCCGGGATGGCCCGCATCCCCATCTTCGGCAAATTCGCCAACACGTTCGACCGGTTCGCCACCCGCTACCAGAAGGTCGCCGGCAGCATCGACCGCATCGTCGACGCCCTCGAGCGCTCGCGCATGGCGCTGCTCAAAGACATGACCGTGCTCGACAAGATGTTCGAGCTCAACCTCGACTATCTCAAGCAGCTCGACGTGTACATCGCCGCCGGCGAGCAGGCGCTCGAGGAGCTCTTCCGCGACAAGATCCCGGCGCTCGAGGCCGAAGTGGCGGTGAGCAACGACGTCATGGCCGCGCAACGACTCACCGACCTCCAGCAGGCGGCCACGCGCTTCGAGCGCCGCCTCCACGACCTCAAGCTCACGCGCATGGTCGCCATCCAGACGGCGCCCCAGATCCGCCTCATCCAGAGCAACGACCAGAACCTCGTGGAAAAGATCCAGGCGTCAGTGCTCACCACGATACCGCTGTGGAAGAACCAGATCGTCATCGCCATCAGCCTGTACCGGCAACAGAGGGCGATGGAACTTCAGAAGCAGGT
>JAPLCM010000095.1 GCA_026392275.1 Actinomycetota bacterium
AGCCAGTCGGGCTCGATGCACCAGTCGTACTGCGTTGCCATACGCGCACGGATGGCTTCCACCAGGGAGTCGGGGACGAGTGCGTAGCCGAAGACGCCGTGAGCGGCGCGCTCGCGCAAGGCCGCGACGACCGCCGGCGGCGAGGCGAAATCCATGTCGGCCACCCAGAGGGGCAGGACGCCTGCGGGGAACTTGTCCCACTTGAAGCTGGCCGTGCCTGAACGGTCGATGGGTCGGTCGAAATCGATGCCCATGCTCCTTTGCGTGGTCGCTGTGGCGCCGACCACGGTATCAGATGGTGCGACCGCACGCGGCCCGCGCCGGCGGCGACGCAGTGACGGCCGCCGCGGGGCTCGTTTGTCCCGCATTGTGAAAGGCCATATCCTTCAGCAGGATCGCGCAGCAGGCCGGTCTCGCCTCGCGGCGGTCGCGGCCAAGTCCAAAGGATGCTCATGAAGATCCGCCTTATCGAGCCCGACGCCCCCAGCATGCATATGTGGTCGCACTCCTACTTCGTGCGCCTGGGGCTGCCGATGATCGGCGCCACTCTCAAGCAGCACGGGCATGACGTACGCATCTACAACCCGCAGCTGGCGCCCATCGACTGGGACGATGTGTTCACCGCCGAACTCGTGGGGCTCTCGAGCACGACGTCGACCACGCCCGCTACCTACGACATCGCCGACGGCCTGCGGCGGCGGCGCATCCCGGTGGTGCTCGGCGGTTCCCACGTCACCTTCGTGGCCGACGAGGCGCTGGAGCACGCCGATTTCGTGGCCCGCGGCGAGGGCGGCGAGACGATCATGCTCGAGCTCGTGGAGGCGCTCCGAGGCGAGCGTGAGCTGGAGTCGGTCACCGGCCTCTCGTTTCGCCGCGACGGGCGCGCCGTGCACAACGAGCTTCACGAACGCTGCGCCGACCTCGACACCCTGCCGTTCCCCGACCTCACGCTCATCGTCGGCCACGAGCGCCTCGTCCACACGCCCATCATGACGAGCTGGGGCTGCCCCTTCGCCTGCAACTTCTGTTCCGTCACGGCGATGTTCGGGCGCAAGTACCGCTTTCGCAGCGCCGAGAACGTGGTGGCGGAGATCAAGGAGAAGAAGCCGAAGAAGATCTTCTTCTACGACGACAACTTCGCCGCCGACAAGAAGCGCCTCAAGAAGCTTCTTCGGCTGATGATCGACGAGGGGCTCGTGCTGCCCTGGGGCGCCCAGGTGCGCACCGACGTGGTCCGCGACAAGGAGCTGCTCGAGCTCATGCAATCCTCGGGTGCCGACTTCGTCGCCCTCGGCCTCGAGTCGGTCAACCAGGATACCCTCGACGCGTTTGAGAAGTCGCAGACCGTCGGCGACATCGAGAACTCCATCAGGGTGCTGCACGACTACGGCATTCGCAGCCACGGCATGTTCGTGCTGGGCGCCGACAGCGACACGCCCAGCTCCGTGCGCGACACGGTGACCTTCGCCCTCAAGAACCACATCGACACGGTGATGCTCAACATCCTCACGCCGCTGCCCGGCACCCAGCAGTTCAGCGACCTCGACGCCCAAGGTCGCATCATCACCAAGGACTGGCGCCTGTACGATGCGCAGCATGTGGTGTTCGAACCAAAGCAGATGAGCGCCGCCGAACTGCAGCGCGAAGTGCTGCGCGCCCAGCGGCGTTTCTTCCACACCGAACGCCCGGTAGCCAAGGCCGCCTCGTGGGCGGTCACGCGCAAGCAGAGCAGTTACGACCGGATGCTCGAGTACGGCTGGTGCTGGTGGTATGCGCGCATGTGGTGGCGCGAGCCGCGCAACCGCCGGCACATGCGCATGCTCGAGCAGCGACGCCGGTCACGGGCGCCCGGGGCGCCAGAGGGCGCGCCGCGGGCGTAGCCTCCGGCTGCGGGCCTCGCTCCCCGCCCCTGTCGTGCGTGTAGCTCCGCCTTTTCGGGCATCACCTTTCTGTAGGGTGCGCGCTGCGCGCGCGTACCACCCACAGAAAGGCGACACGATGGCCATCGCGACATTCGCAGCCGGCTGCTTCTGGGGCGTCGAGCAACGCTTCGCGCAGCTCGACGGCGTCACCCGCACAGAAGTCGGCTACACGGGCGGCTCCACGCCCGACCCGACGTACAAGCAGGTCTGCTCGCACAGGACCGGTCACGCCGAGGCCGTGCGCCTCGAGTACGACCCCGAGCGGATCACCTACGAGCAGCTTCTCGCCGCGTTCTTCGGCATGCACGACCCCACGCAGCTGAACCGCCAGGGCCCGGACGTAGGCGACCAGTATCGCTCCGCGATCTTCTTCCATACGGCGGAGCAGGAGGCGGCGGCCCGCAAGACGATCGGCGCGCTGGAGTCAGGGGGCGGGCTCCGCCGGCCTGTCGTCACCGCCGTCGTGCCGGCGCCGGAGTGGTGGCCGGCCGAGGACTATCACCAGAAGTACTTCGAGAAGCACGGCCGTTTCGGCTGCGCGATCTGACGGGCCGTGGGGCCTGCGCCCGCCCGCCCGTTGTCCGGGGCGCCTTCGGCCGCCGGCCCGCCCGCCGGCCGCGGCGCCTCCGCCGTCTCAGGGCGCCGGTGACTCCGTCGCCTGCGGCGAGGCCGCCGGTGTCGGCGCGGGTCCCTCGAGGCCGTACCTTTCGAGCAGCGCCACGGTCTTCTCCGACAGGAGGCGCTGCCACACGGCGCGCCCGGGCTCGACGAGGTGCCAGAGGTCGTAGAAGTCGGCGTTGGGCAGGCGGGCGGTGCTCACGAAGCTCAACCACGGGACGTCGCGCTTCCTGGCCAGCGCACGGCAACTCGTCGTGAAGCGCGCCACGGGTGCGTCCAGAGCGCGCCCGATGAGCTCCTGGTTTCGTGGCAGCTCGAGCAGCACCGGGTGCAGGCCGCGGCTCTCGCAGACCGCGACGAGCTTGTCCAGTGCCTGCAGACTCGTCGCGTAGTTCTTCACGAACAACGGGTAGCGCTCCGCGAGCCACTTGGCGAGCAACGCCCTCTTCCTGGCGTCGCCGAGGATCCTGCTCTGGCTGTACTGGTGCTGTCGGTACGGCGGCAGCGACTGCGCCGGCTCCGGCAGATCGATGGTGGGGTGCGCCGGCGGGGCCGTGAACCGGCCGACGTTGATGCCGATGTAGACGATGCCCGGCGTCTTCGGAAGGGCTCGGATGAGCTCGATGTCCTGCGCCAGCGTGCGGTTGCGGGAGCCCAGGTTGTAGGCTGCGACGGTGGGGCCGCCGAGCTGTTTCACCCGGGCGGCCCAGCTCGCGTCGTCGATCGTGCTCTCGCGGGCGGCGGAGCCGCCGAGCAGGCATACGACGGGCTCGGCGGGCGGCTGCGCCTTGAGAGCGGCCACGACCTGCAGCACGTGCGCCCAGTCGCTGCCGCCCCCGGCGCCGGCGGACGGAGTCGCTCCGGGGTTCGCGGACTGGGCCGCCGCGGCGCTCGAGTCGGGGGCTGCGTCGTCGCCGGCCCCGCTTGTGACCGCCTGCCCGGAACAGGCACCGAGGAAGGTCGCGACGAGGAGGCACGCGGCCCACGTGAGCGCCGCCGCGACAGGCGCGCGCGTCACGATCGCCGTCGATCTGTGGTGCGTACCGGTGTGCAAAGCTCCCTCTCGATCCGGGGAGACTGTAGCACCCGGGTCCCGGCGCCGCGACACGACCGTCACCGCGGATGTAACCTTGCCGGACAGGATCATGCCGTCTGCCCAGGAGGTCAGCGCTCGTGAAGTACCGCCGCATGCCCATCGAGGAGGAGTCGCCCGAACAGCTGGGCTACGACAAGATCCGCTTCAACCTCACTGAGAGCTCCGTTCGTGACCGCTCGCTGGCCAACCTCGGCATCGAGGTCGGCGACATGCTCCTCTACTACGGCGCCCACTTCGGCAACGACACGTTTCGCGAGCTCATCGCCGCGCAGAGCGGCGGGGCGGGCGGCGGCGTGGGCCGTGACGACGTGCTCGTCACGGCGGGCGCCGCCCAGGCACTCTTCATCATCGCCACGTCGCTGCTCGACAAGGGCGACCATCTCGTTGTCATCCGCCCCAACTACGCCACCAACATCGAGACGCCGCGGGCCATCGAGGCCGACATCAGCTACCTCGACCTCACCTTTGAAGAGGGCTTTCGCATCGACCCCGAGAAGCTCATGGCGCTGGTCACACCGCGCACGAAATACGTCAGCATCACGCTGCCGCACAACCCCACTGGGGTGACCATGAGCGATGCCGACCTGCGCAGCGTCGTCGCTCGCGTCGAGGGCGCTGGCTGCAGGTTGCTCGTCGACGAGACCTACCGGGAGATGACCTTCGGCGACCCGCTGCCCGTGGCAGCGACGCTCAGCGACCTCGCTATCAGCGTCAGTTCGTTGTCCAAGACCTACGGCATCCCCGGCATCCGCAGCGGCTGGCTCGTCTGCCGCGACCGCGAGCTCATGGCGACGTTCCTCGCCGCGAAGGAGCAGATCGGCATCTGCGGTAGCGTGGTGGACGAGGAGATCGCGGCGCGCGCCTTCGCACAGCGCGAAACCTGGCTGCCGCAGATCAACGGCTTCATCCGCCGCCGCTTCGAGGTGGTAAGCAGCTGGATGGCGAGCGAGGAGCTGATGGAGTGGGTGGAGCCGCTCGGCGGCTGCGTGTGCTTCCCGCGCATCAAGCCGGACGTGCCGGTGGACGTCGACGAGTTCTACCGCGCGCTCAACGACAGGCACGGCGCCTACGTAGGCCCGGGCCACTGGTTCGAGCAGTCGCGGCGCCACATGCGCATAGGCTACGCCTGGCCGCTGGCCGACGAGCTGGAGGGCGGCCTGGCCGCCGTCTCCTCGTCGGTGCGCGCGGCCCTGACCATGTGAGGAGTGACCGTGGCGACTGGTAAGCCGGGCCGTACCGTGGCGCATGCCTCCGCGCAGTTCGCGGCCGGCGACGGCCTTCTGCTGACGCGCCAAACGTGGCGCCCCGAAGGCGCGCCGTCCGCCGCGCTCGCCGTGGTCCACGGGTACGGCGAGCACGGCGGCCGCTACCGCGGGCTTGCCGACGACATGGTGGCACGCGGCTACGCCGTGCACGTGTACGATTTGCGCGGCCACGGCCGCTCGGGCGGCCGCCGCGGGCATTTGGGTCGGTTCGCCGACTACCTCGACGACACGACTGTGTACCTCGACGCGGTGCGCAACGAGCACTCCGGGCAGCCGGTCTATCTGCTCGGACACAGCCTCGGGGGGCTCATCGCCACCGCGTACGTCGAGGACCGGCCGGCCGACGACTTGGCCGGTCTGATCCTGTCGTCGCCGTTCCTGCGCCTCGGCATGCCGGTCCCACCGCTCAAGCTCGGCGCGGCGCGGCTGCTCTCGGTCGTCGCGCCGGCGGTGAACGTCGGCAACACGATCGATCCGGCCGCGCTTTCGCACGATCAGGAGGTCGTGAGGGCCTACGGCACCGACCCGCTGAACCACCACGTGGCCACGGCGAGGTGGGCCGCCGAAGTGGTGGCCGCGCAGAGCGCGGCTCTCTCGGCGGCCGGCAGCATCCGCCTGCCGCTGCTGCTGATGTACGGCGACGCCGACGCGGTCGCCGACCCGCAGGCCGCCCGGGAACTGTTTGCGCGAGTCGCCTCCCCGGACAAGACCGAGCACTGCTTCGAGGGCTACTATCACGAGATCTTCAACGAGACGGGCCGCGCTGCGGTCTTCGCAGCTCTCGCGGGCTGGCTCGAGGCGCGCGCGCCGGCCGGAGAGGCGAGCTAGCCGCTCGCCGGCCTTCCCACCGCCGTCATGTAGACAACCGGCTCCTCGTTCTCGTCCACGTCCAGCAGGGCCGCCGCCTCGTCGTCGAAGAAGGCGGCGATCTGGCAGCTTCCCAGACCCATGGCCACGGCAGCGAGGGCCACGTTCTCGGCGATGTGCCCGGCGTCCAGAAAGATGTAGCGCGCGAAGCGCTGGCCGTACTTCCAGCGCGAGCGCTCGATCACAGCCGTCCACACGAACACGGCGTCCGCCTCGGCGGCGATGGCCTGGTCGAGCGCGGCGTGTGCGACCGTCAGACGGTGGTCGCCGCCGCGCAGCAGCTCCAGGGCCTCGTCGAGCACCGCGTAGTGGTAGACGCCCGGCTCGAGCCCGGCCACCGAGTTCACCACCACGTAGTGCTCGATCGGGAACAGGCCGCCGGCCGACGGCGCGGTGCGAAAGGCGAAGCCCATCTGTCGCGCCGTGACGCCGGCGGCCGCCCACAGCAGCCCGCCGAGGTCTGCCGCGGTGAGCGGCGGCGGCCCGTACTCACGCACGCTCCGCCGCCGGGCAAGCACGTCGAACAGCGCCGCGGCGGAAGCGGATTCCGTGCCCGGGGTCGAGCGCGGCAGCGCGACCCTCGCCGCCTCGGGGTATGTCTTGAACCACAAGGGCTGACGCGCCCAGTCCATGCCGCCTCCCACGAGGTGGCCGCGACCGTGCCGCGTCTCGCGGAGGTAACGCTCACCGCTGCCTTCGTCCATGCGCTCTCCCCGGGTCACGCTCCCCGGTGCGTCACTGGCCGGCCGCGTTGAGGATGCTCGCCCAGGCGGTCGCCAAGGCGTCCGTCACCTGCTGCTTGATCTGCGTCTTGATATCGGGGTAGGTGGGGTCGGCGACGCGCTTCGTCAGGTAGGCCGAGGTCTTGTCGAGCACCTTCTGCGCTTCCTGCAGAGCGCCGACCACGTCGTCCTGGGCGCCCTGCAGTGAGGCCGGCGGGGTGAGTGCGCCAAGGTCCGTCGCCGCAGTGCCCAGCGCCGTGGAAGCGGTGGTCATCTGCGCCGCGGAGTCGGCCCAGGTCTGGTCTGGCTTCGCGCTGAGGTCGCTGACCGCCGCGTCCAGGGAGCCAAGGGCCGCCGTGGTCTCGTTGTAGATAGGCGTCACTTGGGAGACGTAGTCCTTGACGGCCCCCAGCTTCTGCACCAGGGAGCTTGTGCTGGGAGAGGGCGACGGCGAAGGCGACGTGGCCGTGCTCCCTCCGCAGCCCGCCACGAGCAGAGCGATTGCCAGGAGCCCGAGCAGGAGCGTTGCCACCAGACGTGACGGGGCCGTGTGTGAGAGGAACATGTCTTCTCCGTTTCCCGCCGCGTGGGCGATTTCGATCAGTCGCGGGAGTATGTCCCGGACAACGCGTTTCCGAACCTCGGGGCGCCGCGAATGGGACGCCGTCGTCGTCGCTCCTGGTGGGGGTTACTACGTCGCCGACAGGGAATACCCGGTCTGAGAGACGACGTCACCCGCGCGCCGCTGCCCAGTCTGGAGACGAAGCCATGATGCTCCAACGCAGACATCCAGTGGCCATGACGCCGGCCGAGTTGGCCGCGCTGTACCTCGCCGCCGACGAAGCCCGGTGGCTGGCAGAAGACCACGGTCTGTCCTCGTACTGGGAGGTCGCCCGCGTCCTGAGCGATGCCCTGCCGAAGGAGATCGCCGACAGCATGGAGTACTGCTGGGCGCACGCCGACGTCGTGGCGCAGCAGATCGAGGGAGACACGGGCTACTACCGGCGGATGATGTGCCACACGGCCTACTTGCGCGAGGCATACCCCGACGTCCACGAAGCGGTCGTACTCCTCGTGGATCAGGTCCGCCAGGCGCGGGCCTGCGCCCTGGACGCCGCGGCCTGAGCCCTCAGCGGTCCTCTGCGGGTTCGCGGTACGGCGTGGGGATGAACTCCACCGACGGGCGCCGCTGGGCCCGTCGCGGGTACCTCTCCATCAGCTCGTAGACGCCCTCAGGCAGCACGCCGCTGGCGGGCAGGCCGAGTTGCTGCGCCTCTTCCAGGCGAATCGGGTAGTCGTGCGTCCAGCGCCCTTCGCTGAGCGTCGCGGCCAGAGTCTCGGCCTCCGCCGGCATTCTGTCGCGGACCAGCTCGGCCACGGTCTCGCGCACCTGCGCGACGGCCTTGCGCGCGATGTCGCCGAGGATCAGCGTCTCGTCGTCGCGGTTGGGGTTCGGCTGCTTCAGGGCGGCGAGTATCGAGGCGGCCGGCCAGGCGCCGCGCAGCAGGCTGCCGAGCTGCGGGTCGACCGGGCCCAGCACCGCATCGGGATCCATGAGGATCTCGTCGGCGGCGAGCGCGACCAGCGTGCCGCCCGACATGGCGTAGTGCGGCACGATCACGGTGACGCGCCCCGGATGTCGTTTGAGCGCGTAGGCGATCTGGTCCGAGGCCAGCACCAGCCCCCCGGGCGTATGCAGGATGAGGTCGATGGGCATGTCGGCTGGCGTCATGCGGATGGCACGCAGGATCTGCTCCGAGTCCTCGATGTCGATGAAGCGGCGGAACGGGATGCCGAGCAGGCTCAGGGTCTCCTGGCGGTGGATCATCGTGATGACGCGCGAGCCGCGGGTCTTCTCGAAGGCGCGCAGGAGTGCGCGGCGGCGGCGGTCTCGCCGCCGCCGCAGCAGCGGCGGGACGATAAGCGCCGCCGCGACGAGCGCGACGACGAGGATCAGGAAGACGGTTATCATGGTGGAGACGTGCCCCTTCGTGCGGCAGGCGACACCTCGTCAGGACAAGAGGGGGCGGCGGGCGCCTCGCGCCGCCCGCCGCCCAGTACCTACGTCACGCCTGCGTTTCGTCGCCCTTCTCGCCGCGCTCGAATGGCCACTCCCCGATGAGGAAGCTGATGACGCCCTCGAAGAGGAGGATCACCACCACCCAGAGCACGATGCCGAGCCACGACGAAGTCGCAAAGAGCAGCAGGATGACGCCCGCCACCGCGCCGGCGATGCGCAGCCAGTGCGCGTAGCGCTCGACCCAGACCGTGATCGGCGACTCGACGACGACCGCGTCCTCCGGCGCGCGCACGACGCGCTTGCCGGCCGTGACCACGGCGACCTGTACGTCGTGGCGGCCAGAGAGCCAGGCCGCGACGGCCACGATGACGCCGATCACGACGATCCAGATGGTGAGCGTCGTGAACGGTCCCAGCGACGCGCTGACCACGTCGCGCACCAACGAGACCGTGCCGCCGTCGGGGATGCTATCGATGAGCGCGGTCGACGCTCGCTTCGCGATCACGTAGGTGAGGATCAGGGCGAACGCTGCGCCGATGCCCAGTTCGATGAGCGTGCGACGTCGGCGACGTGAGAGCCAGATGGTGACGGCGATGAGCACGATCGTCCCGACGAGCATGACCCACACGAGCGCATCGAACCAGCGCACCGCCGTCTGAGCCGAGCCGAGCGAGTCGCTCTGCAGAAGAGTCACTTGCCCGAAGTCGGCGGGAAGCGGGCGACCTGTCCACGCGGAGACCTGTTGGATCGCCTCTTCCGGTGGCGTTCCGGGGGCGATGACCGGCGGGGAGAACTTCGTGCCCAGGGCGCCCGGGAGCTTGCCGTCGAGCCAGACGAGCGCCTGGCTGATGAGCGGCAGCGTATCGAGCTTGACGTCATCGCCCTGGATATACGCGTTCGTGGTCTCTCCGCGCAGGAGGGCGACGATCTTCTCGTGCGCGAAGCTGTTGACCTTGAGCCACAGGTCGTATGCCTGAGGCGTGCTGAGCACCTTGTTGGTGCCTTTGGCGATGAAATCCTCGAGTGCTCCGGTGATCGGCCCGGCGAAGATCTGAGCCTTCGGCGGCAAGGCGTCGGTCGTGCGTTGCTGCAGGTCGGTCGCCGTGACGATCTGGCCCGCGACGTAGTCGCTCAGGGCCTTGATCGCCTCAGGGTCCTTGCCCACAGGCCCGACGATCTTCATGTAGCCGTCGGTGTTCAGAACGCTGTAGTGCGTCCACCAGGCAACGCCTGTCACCACGACGGCGAGGCAGCTGAGAAGCACGAGCACGCCGACGAGGATGTTGCGCAGGCGGCTGCCTCTACGCACCATCACGACCTTCGTCGCGTCGCCGCCGCCGTCAGGGCCGTCCACGGCGGGTACGGCCTGCGTGACGGCGGTCTGTTCGGCGGCGCCGTCGCTGTCGTTCGTGTCGGGAATGTCTTGCTCGTTCATGCGGACCGTCTCCTCGTTTGCGCGCTACGTCTGATCGCCGTGGCGTGACCACTGGGTTACCTTCTCTGCGGCGGGCAAGTTCCCTCGACAGACGCGGCCCCGTCGTCGCTGCAGCATGGGCGTGCCGACCAGTACCGCCGTGGCGAGCACGACGATGAGGATCGCGATGGTCATGGGGGAGTGATGCCCCCTCGAGCTTCCGGCGACACTTCGCGTTCACGGACTCGGCGCCGCCGGGTCGGCGTCGGGCGTCGGCAGAGCGGTGCGCGGCACCCCAGCGAGCACGGCGGCCCGCCCCGTACATTCGTCTAGAGCGCTCACTGGCCGCTGCTTTTCTGCCGAGTGAAGAGAGACAAGCAACAGAGAGGGAAGGAGCGCGATGGAAGGCATGTGCTGTGCCAGCTGCCGCTATGGCATGGAAGAGCCGCGTGGGTCTGTGTTCGCTCGCGATCGTGGCCATGGCTGGGGGACCTGTCGCAAGCAGGCTCCGGCGGTCGTCGTGATCCAGTCCCCGGAGCGCACGGCGTTTTCGCAGACCGCATTTCCGCGCGTGCGTGACGACGACTGGTGCGGTGACTACAACGCCGTCTCGAGCCGCGCCGGGGGCTACGCGGGTCTGGACGACCCTGAGTGACCAAGGCCGGGCGCCGCGCGCATCAGGCGATGGCGGTCTCCCGTAGCTCCCGCCACAGCGCCGCGACGTGCTCGCGTTCGGTGGCCTGCGCGCCGATCGAGACGCGGATCATCTGGCGACCTTTCAGCAGCGACGGCGTCACGTAGGAACGGCCCGCGCGGTTGACGCGGTCCGCCACGGCGAGGTTGTGGGCGGCAAGCGCCGTTTCATCGCCTTCCAGGGGGGGCGGCACGTGACGCACGCAGACGGTCTGCAGCGGCACGGGCGCCAGGCGTTGCCACTCCGGGGCCGCGTCGACCTGCTCCGTGAGCCATGCGGCGTTGCCCAAGTCACGGCGTACGCGTTGCTGCAGCCCCTCGACGCCGTACTCGCGGATGAGGAACCACAACTTCAGCGCGCGGAAGCGCCGCCCCAGCGGGATGCCCCAGTCGCGGAGATTGCGCACCTGGCCGTCCTGGGCGGTGCGGAGGTAGCTGGGATCGGTGCTCATGACTCGCACCAGGTGCACGGGGTCGCGCACGTAGTAGGCCGAGAGGTCGAAGCCCGTGCCCATCCACTTGTGCGGGTTGAGCACCACGGAGTCGGCGCGCTCCACCCCCTCCCACATCCAGCGGTGCTCGGGGCAGATCATGGCGGTGCCGGCCAGCGCGGCGTCGACATGCAGCCACAGGTCGTGGCGCGCGGCCAGCTCCGCCATTCCCGCGAGTGGATCGATGGCCGTCGTGGCAGTCGTGCCGACGGCCGCCACGAGGGCGCAGGGCCGGCGGCCGGCGGACAGGTCGTCGCAGACGGCCGCCTCGAGCGCGTCGAGGCGCAGGGCGTGGTCGTCGTCCGTATCGAGCAGGTGCAGATTGTCGGCGCCGAAGCCGGCGAGGTGCGCCGCCTTGGGCACGGAGCTGTGCGCCTGGTCTGAGGCGTAGACCACCAGCGGCTGCTCCTCCGCCTGCAGGCCGCCGCGGTCCTGGCTCGCGCCGCTGGTCCGCTCGCGGGCGCACAGCAGGGCGCACAGGGTGGCGGTGCTGGCGGTGTCGTGGATGACGCCGGTGAAGGAGTGGCTGAGGCCCAGCATCTGCCGCAGCCACTCCATCACCACGTCCTCGACCTCGGTGGCCGCCGGGCTCGTCTGCCAGCTCATGCCCTGCACGCCGAGACCGGACGCGACGAGGTCCGCCAGCACCGATGAGAGGTCCGTGTTGGAGGGGAAGTAGGCGAACCACCCGGGGTGGTTCCAGTGCGTGATGCCCGGTAGCACGATGCGCTCGAGGTCGGCGGTGATGGTCGCCAGGCCTTCGGCCCGGCGAGGCGGCTCGGCCGGCAGCTGCGCCGCGACCTCGCCGGGCCTCACGCGGCTCATCACCGGGTACTCGGCGATGTGCTCGCGGTAGTCCGCGACCCAGTCGATCAGCTCGTGGCCCAGACGGCGAAACTCGTGCATGTCCATCGGTGGCGCTCCTCTCGTGCATCAGGGTCTCACGGCCCTCGGCGGCTGAGGGCTCGGCGTTCCTGCCGCACAGTCTACCGGCAGCGCGACACCCCCCCCGCGTATTGACAAGCATCGAGGATGCGGAAGAATGCAAGCAGTCTGCGGCGCCGGCCGCGGGGTTTGGGGGACTCCCTCCACCGGAGGGGGCGGATGTCGAGGAGGTAGCAGATGCTCAAGAGACTGCGTGTCATGCTCGTGGCGCTGGTGGTAGTTGCGGCGCTCCTTGCCGCGGCCAGTCCGGCGTTCGCCCAGAAGCCGACGCGTGTCCTGATAGTCACGATGGACCAGATGAAGCCCGGGTACGCCAAGCAGTACAACATGACCAACGTACTCTGGTTGCAGAATCACGGCGCGCATTTCCCGAAGGCGTATGTCGGCCAAATGGCTTCAGAGACCGTGGTGAGCCACAACACGATCGTGAGCGGGCTCTTCCCGAAGCACATGGGCTGGTCCGACGAGGTCATGCGCGACACCGGCAACGTCCTCGGCTACGGGGCAGGCGCCATCGTCACGGTTGGCGACCTCAGCTACGATCAGTACGTCAAGCTCATCCAGAACGAGGACTATCCCAAGCTCGGCGACTACATGCACGACGCTTTCCCCGGCACCATTGTCGCCAACTTCGGCCAGAAGAAGTACCAGGTCAACTCCACGGCTGCGTCGAGCTCTGACTTCTGGGCGTATATGGGAGCCAAGCTGACCAACGCCGATCCCGATTTCCTTCCATGGCTCGGGAAGTACCGGGTCCCGGAAGGTAAACTCCCCAGCTACATCGAGTCTGACAAGCGCTTCCTGGTCAGCTCCGGCAACTCAAGCGACACCTACGAGACGACCTTCACCGTGCCGGCGTACCTTTATCCCGAAGACGGCCGCTACGCGCCCGGCCCCTACGCGGACCATCTGAGCGGCGACGCCTGGGTGGCCGACGCCGCCATCAAGGTGATTGAGGATCCAGACTCCGATTGGTCGGCCCTCCACCTGAACTTCAGCGGCATTGACAAGATCGGTCACATGTGGGGCGGCGGTTCGGTAGACAATGTCGCGTGGGATCCGACCGACCTCCTGACCGAGATCCACATGCCCTTCATCGCCAAGAACGCCGACACCCAGCTTGGAAGGGTGATCCAGAAGCTCAAGGATCTGAACCAGTGGAACGAGACGCTCGTCGTCGTGCTGAGTGACCACGGCGCGACCTATGGCGAGAAATCTCATATGGTCGACGCCTCCGGCGGCGGCGACATGAGCTGGTACTACGACCCGAACAATCTGTGCGCCAACACCAAGTACGGTCGCACCGGCGCCAACAACGAAGCAGTTCTGGCGCCGCTGAACGCGACCGGGAACATCGCGTACAGCTACCAATCCACTGCCATCGAGGCGTGGCTGATCGACCGTGGCTGGGCGAAGAAGTTCGAGGCCGCTGATGCCATGAAGGCGATGCCCAACGTGATCGCCACCTATGTCAGGTGGGGCGACAGATACGTTCTGGCCTCTGCGAACGCGATGACGCGTGCTGAGAGGGCGTGGTGGACGGCTCACGGGCAGGAGCTGGTGGACACGATGGCGTTCTCCGGAGCGGCCGATGTGGTCGGCCTGCTCGCCGATCGCACCAGTTACGGCGTCTACGGTGACCACGGCGGAGCCCAGCAGGAAGTGCAGAGCATCCAGATGGTGATGTACGCGAATGGGATGAGGCACGTCGTGAGCAAGACGCAGTTCCGGCTCGTCGACGTGATGCCCACGGTGCTCCGCGCCATGGGCATCCCGCAGATGGCTCCGATGGACGGAAAGGCATACAGGCTGCCGCTCTGATACCGAGACCGGCATGACGGAGACGGCGGCCGGGGCGCGCAGCGCCCCGGCCGCCGTCTCTTTGGTAGGCTTGCCGGCGTCGTCGAGAGGAGCCTCATGCACATCAGGCCTTTCGCCGTCGAGCAGTGGATGAACGCCCACGAGACGACGGCCACCTGGAACACGGCCGAGACCTGCGTGGACCCGTTGTGCCTGGAGGAACTGCTGGCCTTGACGGGCGACAGCGACGCCGTGCTGCGTCGCCTGCTTAGCACCAAGCTGACGTACGGGCACATCACCGGCTCGCCGGAGCTGCGCGCCGCCATCGCGGCGCTGTACGGCGAGCGCATCGGCCCCGATGACGTCATCACCACCAGCGGCGCGATCGGCGCCAACTTCCTCGCGCTGTTCGCGCTCGTCGCGCCCGGCGACTCGGTCGTCTGCGTGCGGCCTACCTACCAGCAGCTCTTCAGCGTGCCCGAGGCTCTGGGCGCGCAGGTCCGTCTCCTCTCTCTGCGCAAGGAGGACGGCTACCTGCCCGACGTCGATGAATTGCGCCGCCTCGTGGACGATTCCACGCGGCTGATCATTCTCAACAACCCCAACAACCCGACCGGCGCCCTGATTGACGAGCCGCTGCTGCAGGAGATCGTCGCCGTGGCCCGCGAGCACGGCGCCTGGTTGTTCTCCGACGAGGTCTACCGGATGCTCGAGCACATGCCGGGCACCACGCCGCCGTCCGTGGCCGACCTGTACGAGCGCGGCGTGAGCACCGGCAGCATGAGCAAGAGCTACTCGTTGGCCGGCCTGCGCACCGGCTGGGTGGCCGGCCCGCCGGACCTCACTGCGCGCTGCCTTGAGGTGCGCGACTACACGACCATCAGCTGCGGCGTGCTCGACGACGCGCTGGCTGTGCTGGCGCTCGAGCACCTCGACGCCGTGCTTGCGCGCAACCTCGGGATCGTGCGCGGCAACCTCGCCCTCGTCGAGGAGTGGCTGGGCGGAGAACCGCGGCTTCATCACGTGCGGCCGCGGGCCGGTACCACGACCCTGGTCCACTACGCGTACCCGGTGCCGTCGGCGGAGCTTTGCCAGGCGTTGTTCGATCTCAACGGCGCCTTCGTGGTCCCCGGCGCGGCCTTCGACGAAGAGCACGCGTTCCGTCTTGGCTACGCGTGCGCCCCTGAGGTCCTTCAAGGCGGGCTCGCGGCGATCTCGGCCTACCTGCGCACTCTGGAGCGCTGAGACGACCGCCGGGTAGGCTTTTCTGCGCGCGCCGCGAATACTCGGCCGTCAGGCTCCTCGGCGCATTCGCGGCGTGCTCGTCGTCACGAGCTGAGGCCGCTCACGTCGATCTACGGGTCCGAACTGAGATGAAGCCGGTCATTCTCGTTGCCGAAGACAACCAGGATCTGCAACGCCTGCTGCGCCACGCCTTGGAGAGCGACGGCTATGCGGTGTACGTAGCCGAGGATGGGCAGGAGGCCCTCGAACAGTACGACGCGCTCTCCCCCGATCTGCTCGTGCTGGACATCATGATGCCGCGGCTCAGCGGCTTCGAGGTGCTGCGTGAGCTCAGAGCCGATGCGAGCCGCCGGCAGGACGTGCCGGTGCTGGTCCTCACGGCTCGCAGCGGCGAGGACGACGTGCTGACCGGCTTTGGGCTGGGCGTCGCCGACTACCTGACCAAGCCGTTCGTCATCGGCGAGCTGCGGGCGCGGGTGCGCGCGCTGCTCGCCCGACCCCGGGGCTAGCTGCCGTTCGCCGACTGAGTCCGGGCCTGCTTGCGAGGGAGGGCGCCGCTCTCGAACCCGATGCGGCGCATCTCGCCCCAGCCCTGCTTCTTGCGCAGGAAGTCGAGCGTCGCCTGGGCTCGCCAGAGGGCCTGCAGCTGGCGGTAGCCGAAGTTCTCGATCACCGTGAAGAGCAGCAGCCTGGCAAGGTCTCGTCGTGAGCCGCTGCGGCTGTCCCTCTCTTGGTCGAGGAGCACGGCCGCCACTGAGAGGAACACGCCGTAGCCCACGGCCAGCAAGAAGAAGAGGACGACGAAGTGGACTCCGACGACGCCCAAGGCGATGGAGGCGACGAGGAACGCGTAGCCGCACACCTCGACCAGCGGGCCGAGCGCTTCGAACACGAGGTTGTAGGGGAGGCCGAAGAGGCCGACAGGCCCGTACTTCGGCCGGCCGACCATCCTCCGGCTGGCCCATAGGCATTCGAGGAGGCCGCGGTGCCAGCGGTTGCGCTGGCTGCGAAGTGTGCGAAAGCTCTCGGGAGCCTCTGTCCACACCACCGGGTCGGGGATGAACACGATCCGGTAGCGCTCGTGGCGCTCGCGGTACATCCGGTGCAGTCGCAGCACCAGGTCCATGTCCTCGCCGACCGTGTCGGTGCTGTAACCGCCCACCGCAAGGACGGCCGTCTTCTTGAACACGCCGAACGCCCCTGAGATGACGAACAGCGAGCCGATACGGCTCCAGCCGGTACGGCTTGTGAGAAAAGCGCGCAGGTACTCCACCACCTGCAGCACCGCGAGGTGGTTGCGGGGCGCGCGGACCTGCGTCACCGTCCCGTCTCGCACCGTGCAGCCGTTGACCACGCGCACGATGCCGCTCGAGGCCACGGTCTCGCGGGGCCTCTCCATGAAGGGTTTCACCACGCGCAGCAGCGCATCGCGCTCCAGGATGGCGTCGGCGTCGATGGCGCAGAACAGCGGGTAACGGGTCGCATTGACGCCCGCGTTGAGGGCATCGGCCTTTCCGCCATTATCCTTGGCCACAACGGTGAGGTTGGCCACCTGGCGTGAGATGTAGACGGCCTTGACCCGGCGGCAGGGCAGGGTGAGTCTCAGGGGGCGGTCGACTTGGTCGAGGGCGAACGCCTCAACGAGCCGGGCCAGCGTGGAGTCTGTCGATCCGTCGTCGATGACGACGATCTCGAACTCCCCGTACTTCTGCAGGCTGAGGGCCTGCACGGCTTGAACGATCGTGTTCTCCTCGTTGTAGGCGGGCATGAGCACCGAGATCGGCAACGTCAACGGGGAGCGCAGGATCACATCGTAGCCGCCGAAGACCACGCGCCGGCCGTGTTGCTGCGACGCGTGCACCGAGATGACGAGCAGCACCGTGTACACAAGGTTGATGGCGAAGAAGTACACCAGCACCAGATCGTTGATGCCGCGGAGCGCGGAGCCCATCAGCCGGCCTCCCTGACCCCGTAGGCCTCAAGCACCGCGTGCGCCTGGTCGCGCACGAAGCGGTCATCGTGACGGCTCAGAAGCTCCAGCTGTCGACGGCCCTCGGCGCCGAGACGGGCGAGTGACTCGGCGCAGTTGACCCGCACCCACCAGCTGTCGTCGGGCATCGCCTGCGCGAGGCTCGAGGCGGCGACCGGGTCGGCGACGCGCCCGAGCGCCTTGGCGGCCTGGGCGCGGACTTGCCACTCCGAGTCTTCCAGTGCTGCCAGCAGGGCGTGTTCGGCATCGGGCCCACCGAGCTTGCCGAGAGCCGCGGCGGCCTGCGCGCGCAGGTTGAGATCGCCCTCGCGCAGCACCTCGATCAACGCCGGCGTGGCCGCCGGCTCACGGATCTCACCGAGGACCTGGACGACGGCGGCGCGCACGTTGTGCTCGTCGCTGGTCAGCAGGTCGAGCAGCGGCGGCACCGCGGAGGGCCCCATCGCCATGAGGTTCTCGGCGATCAGGGAGAGCGTCCAGCGGGATGGGTCGGCGAGGGCACGCGCGAGCGCCGGTACCGCCGCCGGGTCACGGATGGCGGCGAGGCTACGCGCGGCCACGGTGCGCACGTCTTCGCTGGGATCGTCCAAAGCATGCACCAAAGAAGGCACGGCGGCTCTCAGGCGGAGCCGCCCGAGGATCTCCGCAGCCTCCGCCCTTCTCCAGGCCGGGCGCGCGCGGAGGCGCTGCAGCAGATCCGCCACCGCGCCTTGTTCCTCCAGGCCGTCGGTCAGTCGCTCCGCATCGCGACCGCGGACCAGGCTGGTGTAGCGCAGAACCAGCTCGAGAAGCGCGTCACGTTCCGCCTGCGGGACGCGCGGCAATGGGGTCCCCTCAAGGACGCATGCTTCCACCGGCTCACGCAGGCGCCCGATGGCGCGCGCGTGCGCGCGTTCGTGCCGGGTACGCACGCCGCCGCGCACGACGGTCGCGACGATGAGCGCGATGCTGGTCAGGTACAGCACCGCCACCGCAATCAGCAGAGCATCGAACTTCATGCCCACCTCTCCCCAGCCTCCAGCACCGGGCACTCACCCGGCCTCTCGGTTATCGGCAGGAGTGCGCGATGCCCAAGGAATTGCTCACGCACGGGCACGAGCGTGCCGACAGAGAGTCCCATGAAGGGATGTCGGCACGAAGCCCGGAGGGCGGCGAGAGGAGCAGCGACGACGCTTTCGCTACTCCTTGCGGCCCTCCTGGCCCTGGCGCTCACAGCCGCCGTGGCGGGCTGCGGCTCCACGCGGCCGCCGAGCTCGCCGACGCCGCCACCGGAGTCGTGGGCGCCTCGTCCCGACAGGCTCGCGGGCCTGTCGCGGCTGGCCTTCACGGAAGGCGACAAGCTCTATCTTCAGACCGCCTCCGGCCGGCGCTCGTTCATCGCCGGTGTCAACCTGGGCTCCACGATCCCGGGCACCCTGCCCGGCGAGCTTGCGACGCGCGCCTCTGACTACCGTCGCTGGTTCCCTCAGATGGCTGCCCTCGGGCTCCATGCCATGCGCATCTACACGATCCTGCGGCCTTGCTTCTATACGGAGCTTGCCGCCTACAACACCGCTCACCGGGACGCCCCTCTCTACCTCATCCAGGGCGTCTGGATCCCGGAGGAGCAGTTCCTGACTGGGCGAGACCTGTACGCGCCCGCCGTGCGCGACGGTTTCCTGCGCGAGATCGACGACGTCGTCAAGGCCGTACACGGCGAGCTGCGCCGCTCGCCGCGCCGCGGCGTGGCCTCGGGTACGTGGACTGCGGACGTGAGCCCCTGGCTCTATGCGTACTCGCTGGGCGTGGAGTGGGACCCTCCGGCCACGAAGGCCACCGACAGGAAGAATACCGGCGCGCCACCGTACCGCGGCACGTACTTCTCCTCGACCGCAGGAGCGTCGCCCACAGAAAGCTGGCTGGCGGAGGCGCTCGACCGGTGCGCGTCCGCTGAGGCTCGGCGCGGGGTCACTGTGCCGCTGACGTTCACGAACTGGCCGACGACCGATCCACTTCATCACCCCGACGAGCCGCTGGTCCAGGAGGACCTCGTGAGCGTGGACGCGGGCCATATTCGCGCCAGCGAAGCGTGGCCGGCCGGCTACTTCGCCAGCTACCACGTGTACCCATACTACCCGGACTTTCAGCGCCACGAGCCGGCCTTGCAGAGCTATCGCTATCAGGGCCGGCTCGACCCGTACGCGGGGTACCTCGCAGCGCTGCGCGGCCACCACGCGGGTATGCCGGTGATGATCACCGAGTTCGGCGTGCCCTCGTCGATCGGCACCGCGCACATGGGCCCCCTGGGCCGCTCGCAGGGCGACCATTCCGAGCAGCAGGCGATGGCGATGGACGCCGAACTGCTGCGCATCATCCATGCCCAGGGCTGCGCCGGCGGCTTCGTGTTCGAGTGGGCCGACGAGTGGTTCAAGTTCACCTGGAACACGGTCGACTACGAGCTCCCCAAGGGCCGCCGCCAATTGTGGGTCAACCCCTTGACCAACGAGGAGCATTTCGGCCTCGTGGCCACCGACCCCGGTGCTCGGCCTGTGGTCACGGTCGACGGCAAAGGCGGCGAATGGCTCTCCAACGAATCGCAAGTCATCGAGGAGAGCCGAGGGGCGCTGCGCGAGGTGCGGGCCGTCAAGGATCAGGGGTATCTGTACCTTCGCCTCGTGCTCGACGACCCATCGGCCTGGCAGCGTCAGGCCGTCACCGTCGGTGTCGATGTGCTGCCCGGCGCCGGTGGCGGGCTGCCGGGTCTGGGCGAAGCCGACCCCGGCGCCGACTACGCCGTCGTCCTCGGCCCGGGGCGCCGCGGATCAGCGCTGGTGTCGTCGCTCGACGATCCGTTCTGGGTCACGTACGGTCTCGCGAGCTACTACCTGAAGCACCGGCGACCGGCGTACCCGCCCGGCCCCGATCAGGGCCTGTGGCATCTGCAAAGGCAGATCACGAATCGGCCTGCGGTCGTGCCCAGCACGGGGCAGCCTCTGCCGCTTGAGTGGTTCGACGTCGGCAAGCTCCGCTTCGGCAGCGCCGACCCTGCAGACCCGCGCTTCGACTGCCGGGTGACGTGGGCGGCTGGCGACTGCGTGGAGATCCGCCTGCCCTACGCGCTCATCGGCTTTGCCGACCCGTCGTCGCTGCGAGCTCTCGTCGTGAGCCGCGACGGCACCCTGGCGACTTCGGCGGTCGGCCGAGTGGGGCTCGAGATCGCCGTCGGGAGCGAGCTCGCGACCACCAGCGGCTACGCGTGGGAGCCCTGGCAGACCGTCACCTGGTGCGAGCGCCAGAAGGCCGGCATCGCCGCGTTCGCCGCGGCCGCGGCAGACGTCTCCCACTGAGCCATCGCGCGCCGGGCCCATCGGGCGTCGGTGGACGCGCCCGCGGCCGGAGAGAAGAATGGTCGTGGCGGCGATGAAAGGACCACACGATGCGCAGGTACGCATCCTCCCGCGAACAGGTCGTCTCTACCTGCCGGGCGTTGCTCGAGCGCGGCTACCTGAAGGCGACGGAGGGCAACGTCTCGGTGCGCGTTCCCGGTGAGGAGGCGTTCGCGGTCACGCCGTCCAGCTACGACTACGCCAGGATGCGCGCCGACGACATCGTGGTGCTCGACTTCGAACAGAAGCGCCTCGAGGGGACGCTGAAGGCCTCCATCGAGGCGGGCATGCACGCGGCCGTCTACCGCGAGCGCCCCGATGTGAACGCCATCATCCATACGCACCAGGCCTATGCGAGCGCCCTGGCGCTGGTGCGCCGCCCGATCCCGGCGCTGTTCGACGAGCAGGTACGCTTCCTGGGCCGCTCCGTGGAGATCGTCGACTACGCGCCTTCCGGTACCTCGTTCCTCAAGAGGAACGTGCGGCGCGTGGTGACCAGCGGCGCCAACGCCTTCATTCTCGCCAATCACGGCGTCCTGGTGCTGGGCGGCGATGCGGAGCGCGCCGTCTTCAACATGGCGCTGCTCGAAAAGGTGGCGCTCGACTACCTGCTGGCGCTGATGACCGACGACAAGGTGCACAAGGTCCCGGCGCCCATCCGCGAGATCGCCTTCGCCAAGTTGCGTGGCGACGAGAAGAAGCTTA
>JAPLCM010000136.1 GCA_026392275.1 Actinomycetota bacterium
CCGTGGCGAACCCCCAGTACAACAAGATGATGAAGCAGGTCCAGGAGATGCAGCGCAAGATGGCGCAGGCCCAAGAGGAGCTCGCCGTCGAGACCGTCGAGGCGAGCGCCGGCGGCGGCATGATCACCGTCGTCGTCACCGGGTCGCTTGAAGTCAAGGAGGTGCGCATCAGGCCCGAGGCCGTCGACCCCGACGACATCGAGATGCTGCAGGACCTCGTGGTGGCGGCCACCAACGAGGCGCTGCGCGCCGCCCAGGACCTGGCGTCCACGAAACTCGGCGGCGCTACCGGCGGCCTCGACCTGCCGAACATCCCCGGGATGTTCTAGATACGCCTGCCCGCCCGCCTGCACGACCGTGCCGGACGGGTCTTCGTCACCCGGCGCGTTGGCGAGCCGCCGCTCGAACAAGTAGAATCTCGCTTGGGTCCGCGGAGCTTCACCGCGCCGGACGAACCCTGAGACGAGAGTGCATCGGTACTCATGTTCACTTCACGAGGAGAATGTGCGTGTATTCACCGGCCGTCGAGCGGCTGATCACGGAGCTGGCGAAGCTGCCCGGCATCGGCCCGCGTACCGCTCAACGGCTCACCTTCCACATGCTCAAGCTGAGGCCAGACGAGATCCTGCCGCTGGCCACGGCCATCACCGAAGTCAAAGAGAGGATCGGCTTCTGCGTTCGCTGCTTCAACCTTGCCGAAGGCGAGCTCTGCACGGTGTGCGCCGACACGCGCCGCGACCCGCGCGTGCTCTGCGTGGTCGAGCAGCCCTTCGACATCGTGACCATCGAGCGCACGCGGGAGTTCCGCGGCCTCTACCACGTCCTCGGCGGGGCTTTGAGCCCGCTGGACGGCGTGGAGCCCGACGACCTGCACATCGCTGAGTTGCTGTCGCGCGTCGACGGCGACGTTGAGGAGGTCATCCTGGCGACCAACCCCACCATGACCGGCGAGGCGACGGCGATGTATGTCGCCGACATGCTGCCGGAGCGAGTTCGCGTCACCCGTCTGGCCAGTGGCCTGCCGGTGGGCGGCGACCTCGAATATGCAGACGAGCTCACGCTGGGCCGCGCCCTCGCGGGGCGACGCAGCCTGCGGCGCGGAGAGGAGTGACCATGGCGACGAAGACCGGCACCAAACAGAAACCGGCGGCTGGCCTCACGGAGATCCGCTGGCACGGCCGCGGCGGCCAGGGCGCGGTGACCGCGGCCAAGATGGTCGCCGAGCTGGCGCTCGGCCAGAACAAGTACTTCCAGGCGTTCCCCGAATACGGCCCCGAGCGCTCTGGGGCGCCCCTCGTGGCCTTCACGCGGGTCAGCGACGAGCCCATCCAGATCTACGCCGGCATCGAGCATCCGCAGATCGTCGTGGTGCTCGATCCGTCGCTGCTCGGCATCGTCGACGTCACCAAGGGCGCGCCGGCCGACGCCATCGTGCTGGTCAACAGCGAGCTGAGCCCTGCCGAGTTGCGCAAGCACTATCACCTCGAGGGCTTCCACTACTACACCATCGCCGCCACGCGCATCGCCGTCGAGACGATCAAACGGGCGATCCCCAACACGCCCATGGTGGGGGCGCTTACGCGCATCACCGGGCTCTTCCCCATCGATGAAGTGGTGGCTTTCCTCCGCGCCGACTTCGGCAAGAAGTTCCCGCCCAAGGTCGTAGAGGGCAACATCAACGCCATCACGCGCAGCTACGAGGAGGTCCAGGCCGAATGACCGTCGAGAAGAAGGCGGGGGCGAAGAAGCCGGCCCCTCTCAGAAAGTCGCGTGCCGCGAAGGTAGCCGCGACGAAACAGCCCACGTGGGACATCAGCGACGTCGACACGTGGGGCCCCGACAGGCACGAGCTCGGCGCCACCATCATCGAGGCGGGCAACTCCGTCTACAACGAGACGGGCGGCTGGCGCAGCGAGGTACCGGAGATCGACCGCGAGAAGTGCGACGGCTGCATGCTCTGCTACTTCTACTGCCCCGACGCCTCGATCATCATCGAGGACGGCAAGGCCGTGGGCATCGACCTCGAGCACTGCAAGGGCTGCGGCATCTGCGCCAAGGAGTGCCCCACCGACGCCATCGTCATGAAGAACGACGAGAAGGAGTGAACGTGGCCACCATCGACACTGAGATCCTGGCGGTCACCGGGAACGAGGCGGCCGCCGAAGCCATGGGTCAGATCGACCCGGACGTGGTGTGCGCTTACCCGATCACGCCGCAGACCGAGGTCGTGCAGCTCTACGCGCAGATGGTCGCCGACGGCAAGGTGAGCAGCGAGTTCGTCACCGTCGAGAGCGAGCACTCGGCGATGAGCGCCGTGATCGGCTCGGCGGCCGGCGGCGCGCGGACCATGACGGCGACCTCCTCCCAGGGCTACGCCCTCATGTGGGAGGTCCTGTACGTCGCCGCGAGCTACCGGCTGCCCGTCGTCATGACCACCGTCAACCGCGCCCTGTCGGGCCCCATCAACATCCACTGCGACCACAGCGACACCATGGGCGGCCGCGACGCCGGCTGGATCCAGCTCTACGGCGAAAACCACCAGGAGGCCTACGACAACTGCATCCAGGCGGTCCGCATCGGCGAGCACATGGACGTGCGCCTGCCGGTCACACATATGTACGACGGCTACGTGATCAGCGGCGCCATCGGGCCGCTGCAGATGCTGACCAAGGAGCAGGTTCAGGGCTTCATCGGCCCCTACCGCGCGATCAACCCGATGCTCGACACGAAGCACCCGGTCACCGTTGGCCCCTTCGACGGCCTGCACGGGTGGTACTTCGAGCACAAGGTCGCGCAGAACCGCGCCATGGACCGTGCCCTCAAGGTGATCCAGGACGTCGCCGACGAGTACGCGGAGCTCAGCGGCCGTCGGTACGGCCTGCTCGACCCGTACCGTCTCGAGGACGCCGAGATCGCCATCGTCGTGGTCGGGTCCACGGCCGGCACCACGCGCATGGCGGTCGACAAGCTGCGCGCGCAGGGCGTCAAGGCCGGCATGGTGCGCGTGCGCGTCTTCCGGCCGTTCCCGCACGAGGCCTACGCCAAAGCACTCGAGCACGTCAAGATCGTGGGTGTCATGGACCGCGCCGACTCGTTCGGCGCCCAGGGCGGCCCCGTGTTCCTCGAGGTCCGCGCGGCCCTCTACGACAGCGAGCCGCGGCCGCAGATCCTGCCGTTCATTTACGGGCTCGGCGGGCGCGACATCTTCCCCGACAACATCGAGCAGGCGTTCGCCGTGCTCCAGAAGGCTGCGCAGAGCACGAAGCGGACCTCCACGGAGCGCCGCTACCTCAACCTGCGCGAAGACTGAGGTGACCGGTATGGCAAGAAGCGACTCAGGCAACGGCGGGCGCGTGGCGCAGCCCCAAGGCTCCGCCCTCTACGAAGTCCTCAAGGGTATCGACTTCGAGCGCCGCGAGCTCATCGACAAGAGCAAGGGGGTCGGCCTCTTCGACCTCGTGAAGGCCAAGGACGGCAGCTACCGCTGCTACTCGTGCACCCTGTGCGAACGTGTCTGCCCGGTGGACTGCATCGAGATCGACTACTGCCCCGAGTTCGAGGAGCTCCCGTTCGACGTCGCCGCCGAACGCGCCGCCGCGCTGGCTTCACTGCCCGGCGAGAGCTGCGGCGCCGGGGCGGCGTGCGTCATGGGCGAGAAGCCGGCCGGCTTCATGCCCGAGATCGACATGAAGCTGTTCGACCCGGTGGTGGCCAAGATCCGCGACGGCTCCGGTCTCGTCGAGGCTTTTCACGCCACGCAGGAGGCTTTCGGCTACCTGCCGCGCGTGGCGCTCGAAGATATCGCCGAAGAGATGAAGCTGCCGTTCTCGCGCGTCTTCGGCGTGGCCAGCTTCTACAGCCAGTTCCGCCTGCTGCCGGTCGGCAAGCACGTCATCGACGTGTGCATGGGCACCGCCTGCCACGTGGCCGGCGCGCCGCTGGTCGCCGAGGCCTTCGCTCAGGAGCTCGACATCGCCGTCGGTGACACCACCCCCGACATGCTCTTCACGCTGCAGACGGTGAACTGCATCGGCGCCTGCGCGCTGGCCCCGGCCGTGCGCATCGGCGAGGACGACACCCACGGGCGCGTCACGCCGCAACAGGCACGCAAGCTCATCCGTCAGCTTCGCAAGAAGGAGGCCTGAGATGGCCGCCAGCACCATCCAGAAAGCCATGAGGGCCGCTTACAGGCCCGAGCTCGCTACGGGCGGCGAAGACACACTCAAGATCCGCGTGTGCGCCGGCTCGACGTGCAACGCCATGGGCCGCGCGGCGCTCAGCGACGCGCTCCAGGCGGAGCTCGATACGCGCGGCCTCGGCGACAAGGTACGCGTCGTCCTCACCGGCTGTCACGGTCTGTGCCAGGAGGGCCCCATCGCCGTCGTCCACCCTCAGGGCATCTTCTACCCGCGGCTCAAGCCCAAGGATCTCGCCGAGATCATCGAGACCAGCGTGGTCGGCGACGGCGTCGTTGAGCGGCTGCTCTACGTCGACCCGGCCACCGGCGCCGGCGTCCCGCTCGAAAAGGACGTCCCGTTCTACGCCGGCCAGACACGCATCGTGCGTGCTCTCAACGGCTACATCGACCCTCTGTCCATCGACGACTACCTGTCGCGCGGCGGCTACTCAGCGCTGGCGACGGTGCTGCAGCAGGACGACCCGGATGCCGTCATCGACGAGGTCGAGCGCTCCGGCCTGCGCGGCCGCGGCGGCGCCGGCTTCCCGGCGGGCAAGAAGTGGCGCTTCTGCCGCGCCAACCCCGGCGAGAAGCACTACATAATCTGCAACGGCGATGAGGGCGACCCCGGGGCTTTCATGGACCGCGCCGTGCTCGAGGACGACCCGCACTCGGTGATCGAGGGCATGCTCATCGCGGCCTTCGCGATCGGCGCCGACGAGGGGTACGTCTACGTTCGTCACGAGTATCCGCTGGCCGTGTCGCGCCTGCGCCATGCGCTTGAACAGGCGCGCGAACGCGGCCTTCTCGGCACCGACATCCTCGGCACCGGGTGGGACTTCGACCTGCGCATCAATCAGGGCGCCGGCGCCTTTGTCTGCGGTGAATCCACGGCGCTCACGGCCTCCATCGAAGGCCACCGCGGTATGCCGCGCGGCAAGCACATCCGCACGGTCGCCCACGGCCTCTGGGGCCAGCCCACCAACCTCAACAACGTGGAGACCTACGCCACGGTCCCGTGGATCGTGAACCACAGCGCCGAGACGTTCAGCGCCCTGGGCACCGCTTCGTCCAAGGGCACCAAGATCTTCTCGCTCACCGGCAAGGTGCGTAACTCGGGCCTCGTGGAGGTCCCCATGGGCGCCACGCTGCGCGAGGTCATCTTCGACATCGGCGGCGGCATGCAGGAAGGCCACGAATTCAAGGCCGTGCAGCTCGGCGGGCCGAGCGGCGGCTGCTTGCCCGCCGAGCTTCTCGACACCCCCATCGACTTCGAGAACCTCTCCAAGTACGGGTCCATGATGGGTTCGGGCGGTATGGTCGTGGTCGACGAGACCACGTGCATGGTCGACTTCGCCAAGTTCTTCTTCAAGTTCACCGCCGAGGAGAGCTGCGGCAAGTGCGTGCCCTGCCGCGTGGGCACGCAGCGCATGCTCGAGATCCTCGAGCGCATCACCGCGGGTATGGGTACCATCGACGACGTGGAGCTGCTCGAGCAGCTCAGCGACGATATCGTCGAGGGCTCCCTGTGCCAGCTCGGCGGCAGCGCCCCCAACCCCGTGCTCACCACGCTGCGGTATTTCCGCGACGAAGTGATGGCCCACGTCGTCGAGCGCTCCTGCCCGGCCAAGGTGTGCCGCCCGCTGATCCGTTACACCATCGACAAGGACGCCTGCACAGGGTGCCACGTGTGCTTCGACGCCTGCCCCACAGACGCCATCAGCGGCGAGCGTAAGCAGCTCCACACCATCGATCAGAAGCTCTGCATCCAGTGCGACACCTGCCGGCAGGTGTGCAAGTTCGACGCCATCCCGGTCGAGACAGGCATGTTCGCCACGGCCGAAGGGAGGCGGCAGTGAGTACCCGCACCAAGACTGCCGTGAAGCTCACCATCAACGGCAAGACGTTCAGCGCCCGCGAGGGCGAGACGGTCCTCGAAGTCGCGCGCCGCGAGGGCATCGACATCCCCGCGCTGTGCCACGAACAGGGCATGGCCGCTTGGGGCGCCTGCCGGCTGTGCATGGTCGAGGTCGAAGGCTTCGACAAACTGCAGGCGGCCTGCACCACCTGGGTCGCCGAAGGCCTGCTCGTCAAGACCGACACGCCGCGCGTGCGCGCCCGCCGCCAGAGCTACCTCAAGATGTACCTCTCGGATCACAACGCCTACTGCGAGGCGCCCTGCTCGCACGCCTGCCCCACGCACATCGACATCCCCGCCTACATGGCGGCGCTGGCCGACGGCGACGCCGCCGGCGCCGCCGCCATCGTGCGCGAGGAACTGCCGTTCGCCGGCATCCTCGGGCGCGTGTGCCCGCGCTACTGCGAGCCCGTCTGCCGGCGCGGCGACGTGGACGACGCTATCGCCATCTGCGCCCTGCACCGGGCGGCCGCCGACCACAGCGAAACGCTCCTCATCCCCGGCCCTCCCAGCGGCAGGCGCGTCGCCGTCATCGGCGCGGGGCCGGCGGGCCTGGCCGCCGCCTGGTTCCTGACTGAGAAAGGTCACCAGGTCACCGTGTACGACGCCAACGAGAAGGCCGGCGGCACGCTGCGGTACAGCATCCCTGAGTTCCGCCTGCCCGAGAAAGTCGTGGACAAGGAACTGGCGCCGCTCTGGCAGGCCGGCGTGCGGTTCGTCGGCGAGTCGGAGCTGGGCTACGAAGTCGATCCCGACGGCCTGTTCGACGCCGGCTTCGACGCCATCGTCATCGGCGTCGGTACGTGGGAGGAGCCCAGGCACGTCCTCCCCGGCGACGATGCCGCTCTGCGCGGTCTCGACATCCTCAAGCGCGTACGCGAGGGCCGCGCCGTGAAGTTCACGCAGAAGGTCGCCGTGATCGGCGACGGCATCACCGCCCTCGACCTGGCCCGCACGGCGCGGCGCAAGGGCGCCAAGGAAGTCGTGGTCATCGCCCAGCACGAGGGCGAGGACATCCCGGCCGGCGCCCGCGAGTTCTCCGCCGCGCGCGAAGAGGGCGTCAAGTTCGAGTTCGGCACCCTGGCCAAGAAGGTCAAGGCCAAGGCCGGCAGAACGCAAGGCGTGGAGTGCGTGCGTGTGGTCCGCGAAAAGGGACGCTTCAAGGAGGTGCGCGGCTCACGCTTCGACGTAGCCGCCACGACCGTGGTGCTGGCCACCGGATACGCGCCCAAGCTTGGCGACAGCGCCGAGTACCTGCCGCTCGCCGACGGTGTGCGGCTCCAGGCGAACTTCTACACCGGACGTACGCCGGAGGACGGCGTGTTCGCGGCCGGCGACGCCATCACCGGCGAGCAGTCGGCGATCCACGCCGTCGCCGGCGGCAAGCGTTCGGCGCTGGCCGTCGACGCCTGGCTGCGCGGCGTGGATCTCGCGGAGCTCGAAGAGAAGCTGGCCGTCTTCAACGGCCTGCCCTACCTCGAGCAGCTCAAGGACGAAGAGCAGCTTGGCGAGCTGGGTCTGCGGCTTGCCGAGCGCAGCCCGGTGTGGCTCAAGATGGGCGCGAGCGCCGATCCTGCGGCTCGCGCCACTATGCCCAAGGCGGGTAAAGTCAAGCGGCTCTCGGCCACCGACGTCGAGGTCGAGAAGGGCTACAGCCTCGCCGCGGCTCGCGCCGAAGCGATGCGCTGCCTGCAGTGCGAGTGCCCCAGCCTGGGCGCCTGCGACCTGCAGAAGCTCGGTGTGGACTATGGCGTCACCGACAACGACCTCGTCGCGAAGGGTTCGATGGTCCGCCACGTCGAGGCGCAGCACGAGCACCCGTTCATCCGCCGCGACATGGATCGATGCATCGCCTGCGGGCGCTGCGTGCGCACCTGCCGCGACGTGGCCGGCCCGGCCTGCTACGACTTCACCGGGCGCGGCTTCATGATGAACGTCGACACGGCCTACGGCGAGGCCCTGCAGCTCTCCGACTGCATCACCTGCGGCCGCTGCGTCACGAGCTGCCCCACCGGCGCGCTCACGTTCAACGAGCGCGAGCTCGCCTCCTTCCGCGTCGACGAAAGCCGCTGCATCATGTGCCGCGAGTGCGTCGGCGTGTGCCCGGTCGAGGCGATCCAGGAGACCAACCACTTCGAGGACGCCCGCCAGAAGTGGCTCGAGCTCGTATCGCAGGGCAGCCAGCTCGCCGGCGGCCACCGCATGTGCGCCGGCTGCGGCGCGCCCATCGTGGTGCGCCAGATTCTCATGGGTACCAGCGACCCGGTCGTTGTCTCGGCGGCCACAGGCTGCCTCGAAGTGAGCACGACGATCTACCCCTACACATCGTGGAAGGGCAGCTACATCCACACCGCCTTCGAAAACGCCGCCGCCACGCTCTCGGGCGTCGAGACCGCCTTCCGCGCCCTCAAGAAGAAGGGCCAGATCGAGGAGAACGTCAAGTTCATCGCCTTCGGCGGCGACGGCGGCACCTACGACATCGGCCTGCAGTCGCTCTCCGGCGCAATGGAGCGCGGCCACTCGATGCTCTACGTCTGCTACGACAACGGCGCCTACATGAACACCGGCTTCCAGCGCTCGGGGGCGACGCCGGTGGGCGCCTGGACGACCACCAGCCCCGTGGGCAAGGAGACGTCCGGCAAGCTGCAGAACCGCAAGAACCTCACCGACATCATGATCGCCCACGGCCTCAGTTACGTGGCCCAGGCCTCGCCGCACGACCCGCGCGACCTGGTGCGCAAGGCCTCCAAGGCGCTCTCGGTGGACGGGCCCACGTTCCTCAATGTCCTGGCACCCTGCCCACGCGGCTGGCGCGCGGACGGCGCTGAGACGGTCGATCTGGCGCGGGAGGCCGTGAACACCTGCTACTGGCCACTCTTCGAGGTGGAAGACGGCGAGTACCGTCTCACCTACCGGCCGCACCACAAGATGCCGCTCATCCCATGGCTCAAGCGCCAGGGCCGCTTCGCGCACCTGTTCAAGCCCGGCAACGAGGAGACTCTGCTGAACCTCGAGGCCTGGGTGGACAACGAGTGGGAGAAGCTCCTGCGCAAGTGCAACGAGCCCAGCGAGGCCGAGTGGCAGGAGTACCTGCAGTCCAACGGCTGCCTGCTGCGGTAGACTGCGTAGCGGCTACCAGCTGAACGGCGAAAGGCCGGGGCGCCGAGAGGCGCCCCGGCCTTTCTCGCGAACGGGCGCGCACCCTGCGATCCCGCCCCCGTTCATCTTGGGCGCCGGCGCAGCCGTAGAATCCCGGGACATGCCCATGCCGGAGGCGCCCATGCGTCACCACGTGCGCACATCGCTGCTCGTCCTGGTCGCGGCCGCGACTGGAGCCGCCGCCGGCGCCCGCAGACTCAGCGCTCGTGACCACATCTCCGCATCCGACGGACAGACCGTCTCCTCCGGCGTCCACCGAGGCGCCGCTCCTCGAGCTCGGCGAGTCCGTCGTGTTCTTCTTGCCGGATGGCAGCGTGATCACAGTGATCGCCGACGAGTTCACCGACCCTGCGGCCGCGCAGGACAGAGTAGCGGCCGCCGCCGGCGACCGCCTGGTCTCCCTCCATTTGACGGTGGCCGCCGCACCCGGCCCGGACTCCTCCAACGCGATGGTCACGCTGCCCATGAAGGAGAGCTCGTTCCTCCTCGTCGCCGCCGACGACTCGCTCTACACCCCGGCGGTCGTCGACGCAGAGCTCCGCGAGGGACGCCGGAAGCCTGCCTCCAGCACGGGCTTCGACGTGGTCTTCGCGGTGCGCTACCCGGCCGAGCTCGTACGCTTCGTGTGCACGCCGGGCGGCAACGTGACGCCGCGCTCGGCGACCTTGCTGCTGAAATAGCGGGTAGCTGGGCGCGCGGGCCCCGGGTTGGGCGCGCGGGCACCGGCCCGCGCTTCTACCCGAAGATGGCCCGCAGGTAGTACACCCAGAAGGCGGGCACCTCGCGGGCCACCAGGTACGGGGTCTCCTTGATGGGCGTGGACGTGCCCGCCGGCACCGTGAGCGCCTCCACGCCTTCGCGCTGGTAGGCCAGTTTGATGCGCGGCAGGTGGTAGAACTGGCTGACGGCCAAGACGCGCGGAGAGCGCTCCGCGCCGAAGAAGGGGATCGAGTTGCGCACCGTCGCCTCGGTGTTCACGCCGCTCGAGTCCACGATGATGTCTTCCTTGCGTACCCCCGCCTTCACCGCCATGTCGCGCATCACCAGCGCCTCGTTGTAGCCGCTGTCCCCGACGCCGCCCGAGACGATGATCTTCTTGACGAGGCGGTCCTTGTAGAGGTCTACCGCTGTGACCATGCGGTCGCGCAGCGACGTGGACGGCGCCCCGTTCTCGTGCACCTGCGCGCCGAAGACCACGGCGATCGGAGCGGCGCGCCGGTAGTCGGTGGTGCCGAAGAAGAGCACCTGCGCGAGCGGAAACAGGACGACGCAGACGGCGGTGACGCAGACGAGGACGGCCGCCGCGGCCCAGCGCCGGCGCCGCGGCGCCGGCGCCCGCGCGGCGGCCCACGTCACGAAGCCGAGGAGCAACGCGACCACGAGCGAGAACGGCAGCGGTACGCGCGGCGCGATGTCGCCGGCGCGCCACACGAGGTAGAAGTCGACGGCGTTGTAGACCGCCACGGCGGCGAAGAACGCGAAGAGAGCGAGAGTGGTCCACCGTCGCCACGGGCGCATGCGCGGCGCGACGGCGTAGGCGACAAAGGCCACGCCCACGGTGGCGAGCAGGACGGCGCTGGTCACCCAGCCGGTGAGGGGCACCGCGATCCACCAGACGTTGAAGACCAGCGTCTCGCCGTGCCACGAGCCGACGACGTTCGACAGCGTGAACACGCCGATGAAGAGGGCGAGGCCGCGGGCCGCGGCGGCGGGCAGCCAATGGCGGGTCTTGGGCGCGGAAGCCGCTCGCTGCGCGATGGCGGTGGGCGCCAGAAGCTCGGCGGCGGGCGCACGGGAGGCGGGCACAGCGGCGCCCGGCGCCGCGCCGGGCGCTCCGGGAGCGCCGGGGACCGGCGGGGCGGAGTCTGGCGCGGCGTGGGGCTCGTTCATGCGGCCGACTGTATCACGCGCCCCGGCGACTGCCGGCGTGTCTGGCGCGTCCACGCCGGCGACCACGTCGAGGTCGGGCGCCTGCAGTCCGACCTTGTCGAGGTCGAGCACCGGGTCGGGGCCTTGACGTACCCGTCGCCGCGAGGCCCTTCCGGCCGCGCGGCGAATCTGGGAAGGGCGGTAGTCGCTCAGCTCCTCCTGCGCTGCCTGCTGACCGGCGAAGGTGGAGAGGGTCGCGGTGGAGAGGGTGCTGCAGGGCCAGGCGTGACGACCGCCGGGAACGGTCTCTCAGCCTCGAGGTCAAGACCCGGCCTGCGGCGCGGCGGCGCTGCGGCCCACCGGCAGTC
>JAPLCM010000195.1 GCA_026392275.1 Actinomycetota bacterium
CCTCCTCGTCGCTTGCGGGCGGCCGCTTGTGCCCGGCGCTCGGCGCCTTGGATCGGCTAAGGCCGCGAACGTCACAGTCTGCAGCTCCTCGGTGAGAAGCGTCTCGACACCGCTCCAGAACGCATGGGTGTCGCACACATCATCGCCGCACGGTTCTACCCGCTGGCGACACCGGCAAAGCAGGATGGGGCCCTCCACCGCCTCGTACACGTCGCGCACGCTGATGCGCGCGGCGGGGCGCGCGAGCATGACACCGCCCTGCTGTCCGCGCTGGGTGCGCACCAGACCGGCGCGCGCGAGATCCTGGACGACCTTGGCCAGGCGCGAGGTGGTGATGTGCTGCGCGGCGGCGATGTCGCCGGTATGCAGCACGGCGCCCGGTTCGTGGCACGCGAGCTCGTACACGGCGCGCACGGCGTAATCGGCCTGAGTGGAGAGCCTCACATCCTCTTTGTACACGAAGTGGAGAAGAATGTCCAGTTTGGACGGGCGCGCCCGGCGTCCGGCTCAGACCTCGTCCCACGCCCAGACGAGGTTGCCGCGATGCGCATCTTCGTAGACGTCGTCAACGGCGGCGGAGGCATCGAGAAACGCCGCCGCCGGCAGATCGAGGTCGTTGCGCCCGGCGCCCGACTTCTTCGCCGCGGCGACCGCTTCGTAGACCCCGCTGATGTAACGCTCGTTGGCGTCGATGAGCGCCCTGCCCATCGCCGGGCCGTGGCTGGGCACGATGACTTCGACGGGCAGCTGCTTGAGCTGGCGCAGGGTGTGGATCCAGACGTCCTTGCCGTCACGCTGGGCAAAGGTGGGCAGCGGCCACTCGAGCGTGTCGCCGGCGAAGAGAAGGCGCGCGGCGGTGAGGAAGACGACGAGCGAGTCCTCGCTGTGCCCCGGCGTGTGGATCAGATGGACGGTCTCGTCCTCGTCGCTGTACGTCAGGCGGTCGCCGAACGTGATGGTGGGCAGCGGCACGCCCTCCGGCGGCTGCAGCGGCACGGACTCGTCGGTGGTGGTGCTGTGTTGGAGGATCAGCCGCGGACAGGCGCTCTGGGCGACGATATCGAGGCCGGGGAAGGCGGCGTTGCCGTACACGTGGTCCCAGTGGTGATGCGTGTTCACGACCACGGTGCGGCGCTCACCGGCGCGCGCGGCCAGGAGCTCGAGCACGGGGTCCATGTCCTGCGGGCGCATGAGCGTGTCGATCACGAAGGCCCGGGCCGGCGTAAGCGCCACCGCCGAGACGGTGGGAAAGCCTCCGGCGTCGCCGCTCTGGACCCAGACGTCCGTGGTGAGCTGATCCACGTCTCCTCCTGCTCGTCGGCGCGGCGGGAAGCATGCCCGCCGCCGATAGTCTTCCCCGTCGCGGCGGCTCTCAGCCGACCTGGCGGATGTGCTCGGGGGCGTCCGTGATGAGGGCGAGGCCCGACGCGGTGACCAGCCAGGTGTTCTCGACGCCGATCGCCCCCCGGCCGGGCAGCACGAACTTGGGCTCCAGAGCGAAGACCATGCCCTCGGCCAGCTCGAGGTCACTGCTCGTGATCACGGGCAGTACGTCGAGCTCGAACCCCAGGCGACGCCCCAGGGCGCCGTAGATCTGCGCCACAGACCGGGCAGGCCCCGCGGGCTCGCCGGCTCGACGATGCCGGTCAGCGGTGTCTCGAGGCGCACACGCTCGGCGAGCTTGCGCACGAAGAGCGTCGCCGCCCCGGCCGCCGGCACGTGGAGGAACGAGCGCTGCACCGTGCCGCTGAAGTAGTAGAGGTCGACGTTCTGCACGATGACCGCCACCTCGGCGGCGGGGACGAGCGTCACGCGCGGTTCGACGAACGGCAGCTGAGGCACCGAGTCTGTCGGGGTCATCGGCAGCGTCGGGTCAGTCGCGCGATCGCGCCTGGGCCGCTCACGCGAGCGGGAAGTTGGCCGTCCGCCAGAGAACGGCCGCCACGAGGAGGACCACGACGACGGCGAGGAGCGCGGCGTCGCGCGCCCCGAACGGCGCCCGCAGGTCGCGCTGCCCGAACCAGGTGAGGGCCTCCACGGCGATCACGCCGCCGACGAGGCCGCCCACATGGCCTTGCCACGAGATCCCGGGCACGACGAACGTGATCACCAGGTTGATGAGGATCACCGTGCCCATGCTGCTGAGGGCACGTCCCACGGCGCTGTTGCGGTTGTGGAGGCTGTAGGTGAACAGGGCGCCGAAGATGCCGAAGATGGCCGTCGAGGCGCCGATGGTCACCGAGATCGGCGCAGCCAGCAGGAAGACGGCGACGTTGCCGGCCACGCCGGCGATGAGGTAGATGGCCAGATACTTGCCTTTGCCGGCGATCATCTCGAGGTACGAGCCGCCGATGTAGAGCGCGTACATGTTGAAGGCGACGTGCAGCAGGCCGCCGTGCAGCCACATGGCGGTGAACAGGCGCCAGTACTCGTGCTTCACCGCCACGTAGGCGGGCACCAGCGCGCCCATGTCGACGAGCGCGGCAGTGGAGCCTCCGCCCATGATGCCGACCGCGCCGAACAGCAGTTCGGCGAGGAAGAGTGCCACGTTGATGCCGATGAGGACCCTGGTAACCGGCGCGCCACCGCTCATGACGCCGCCACCGGAGCCCCAGCGCGAGCGGATCTCGCCGCGCGTCACGACCTTGGCGCGCGAGCCGCCGGCGTTCTGCTGTTTGACGCACTCGGGGCAGCGGAAGCCCACGGGGGCGTCGATCATGCACTCGTGGCAGATGGGGCGCCCGCAGTTGGAGCACGACACGCCCGTCTCGCGTTGCGGGTGCCGGTAGCAGTGCTGGACCTGGAGGTCGTCGGGCAGACGGGTCTCGAAGTCGGGTGGAAGGCTCTCGCCGGACGGCGGCTGCGGCGCCTCGGGTGCATCGGGGGGTTGTGGCGGGAACACACTGCTCATGAGCCGTCCTCTACCGCCGTGGAGATGCGTTCAAACAGGTCGCGCAGCCAGACCGGCATGGGCATGGCCCGGCCCGAGTCGCGCTCGCAGACGGCCAGGCGCGTCCAGCCGCTGACCAGCAGGAGCCCATCGCGGGAGACCTCGTAGTCGAAAGCGAACGAGGCAGGCCCGATGGACTCGACGCTCACCGACACCTGGAGAAGGTCGTCGAGTCGCGCCGGCCGCAGGTACTTGAGGCGCGCCTCGACCACCGGCAGGAGCAGGCCCTCGGCCTCGATCGCGGTGATGGGATGGCCGAGGGCACGGAGAAGCTCGACGCGCACGACCTCGAAGTAGGTGAGGTAGTTGCCGTAGTACACGACCCCGGCGGCGTCTGTCTCGGCGTAGCGCACGCGCACGCGCGTCGTGAACCGGGGGGCTGGCGACTCGGGAGGACTCATCGCCCAGAGTGTAGCACGCCGCCGAGCGTGGTTCGAAACGCCGCAGGGGCGGGGCGCCGCAGCGCCCCGCCCCTGCGGGTACTGCCCGTGACGCGGCGTCTCGATCAGGCGAACGCCACCGTGGCGGCCGCGCTGAAGATGCCCATCGCCACGTCCATGTCGGCGTCGGGGATGTTGAGCGGCGGGAGGAAGCGCACGCAGTTGCCCAGGGAGCCCGCGCCCATGAGGATCAGCTTCTGCCGGCTGCACTCGGCGATGAACGCCTTGGCCTTGGCGGCATCGGCTTCCTTGGTACCCGGCTTCACGCACTCGATGGCGAGCATGAGGCCCTTGCCTCGCACCTCACCGATGGAGGGGTAGGTCGCCTGCAGTTCCTCAAAGAACGTCTTGAGCTTGGCGCCTTGCCTCGTCGCGTTCTCGAGCATGCCCTCGTGGCGCATCGCGTCGATGGTCGCCACGCCGGCCGCGCAGGCCACGGCGTTGCCGCCGTAGGTGCCGCCCATGGAGCCGGGCAGGCACTTGTCCCAGAGGTCCTTGGGCGCCACGACCACACCCAGCGGGTACCCGCTGGCGATGCCCTTGGCGATGGTCATGATGTCGGGCTTGACGCCGAAGTGCTCGCTGCAGAACCACGTGCCGGTGCGGCCCATACCGGCTTGGATCTCGTCGACGATGAGCATGGCGCCGATCTCGTCGGCGATGGCGCGCAGCTCGAGCATGAACTCCCTGGTCGGCACGATGAAGCCGCCCTCGCCCTGGATGGGCTCGACGATGATGGCGGCCACGTCGTCGCCGTAGATCTCGGAGCGCAGCACGCGGCGCACGTCCTCAATGGCGTAGTCGGTGGGGTCCTCGCTGGCCGGCGTGCGGAACGGATAGCAGTAGCGCGCATGGTAGATGCCGCCGACGAGCGGCTCGTGATGGCCGCGGTAGTGCACGGCCGAGTCGGTGAGCGCCATCGCAAGATGGGTGCGACCATGGAAGGCGCCGTGGAAGGCGATGATGCCCGGGCGCCGCGTGACCTGCTTGGCCAGCTTGACGGCGTTCTCGACGGACTCGGCGCCCGAGTTGGTGTACACGAAGGTGTCCATGCCCTTGGGGACGATCTCGGCGATCTTGTCGCTGAGATCGAGCATCGGCTGATGGCGGTAGATGTTCATCTGCGCGTGCGAGACCTTCGCTGCCTGAGCCTTCACTGCCTCGATGATGCTGGGGTGCGCGTGACCGGTATTCATCACGGCGATCCCCATGACGAAGTCGAGCCACTTGGTGCCGTCGGTGGCGTAGACCCAGCTGCCCTTGGCGTGGTCGATGACGATCGGCGCGACCGGAGTGACGAAGTCCGGCATGTGCCTCATGTGGACTGGCGTGTCTGTCATGGATGAACCTCCAGAGAAGACCGTGCTGCCTGCGGTGAAGGCGCAGCTCGCGCGGCGCCTCCGCGCGATAGTACCAAACGGCCGGACGCCTGCCTGAGCGGATCAAGCCACGCAGGACACGTGCGGACGGCCCCGTTTGGCCATCTTGTCCACTACCCTCCGTGTTGACACAGGAGGGCCTAGGGTGGAAAATTGTGACGGATTTCACAGCGTTTGTTCTGTAACGAACGCGATGGCCGTGTGTCATGGAGAGCCGAAGCCAGCATGGTGTCGAGGAAGACAGTGTCGCGCATGAGCCGCTACCGGCGGCTGCTGTCGTCCCTTCGCGAGGAGGGCCTCGAGAGCATCTATTCGCACCAACTGGCCCGTCACGCCGTCGTGAGTGCCGCGCAGGTCCGTCGCGACCTCATGGTCATCGGCTACTCGGGGAGCCCCAACAAGGGCTACGACGTCGACGCCTGCATCGCCAGTATCGGTAGCTTCCTCGACGGCGCCGTGAGCCAGGAAGTCGCGCTCGTCGGGGTCGGCAATCTGGGCCGCGCCGTCCTCGCCCACTTCGAGGACAAGCGTTCCTCAGTGGCCATCGTCGCGGCCTTCGACGTGGAATCGGGACTCGCCGACACGGTCGTCCACGGCGTGCGCTGCTTCGCCGCGTGCAGCATGGAGACCCTGGTGCGCGATCTCGGCCTCGAGATCGCTGTACTCACCGTGCCCGCAGACGCGGCCCAAGAGGTCGCCGATACGGTCGTCCGCGCCGGCGTCAAGAGCGTGATCAGCTTCGCGCCCGTGCCGCTGCATCTCCCCAACGACATCTTCGTGGAGTACATGGACATCACCGCGGCGCTCGAATCGGCCGCGTACTTCGCGCGCCTCGGCGGCCGTGAAGAACCCGAGACCAACGGCGCCGGCGACATCGAGCCGATGGTCAAGAAACTCGAATCCCTGCTCGCGAGGTCGAAGATGAAACTCGAGGATCTGGCCCACAACATCGGCGCCCGCGTCATCACGCCCGGCCGGCCGGGCGGTACCGAGATCGCCAAGATCTACGCCGGCGACCGCGTCAGCGACCTTCTCAACGAGGCCTCCGACCAGACCCTGCTGGTGAGCAATCTGGCGAGCGTGCAGCTTCTGCGCGTGGCCGAGCTCATGGACGTCCCGGGCATCTGCTTCGTGAACGATGTCGAGCCCGACGCCGACGTGGTGGAGCTCGCGCGGCAGAACGGTACCCTTCTGCTGGTCTCCCCCGCCGGGGTCTTCGAGACGTGCGGGCTCATCTACCAGGTGCTTTCCGGGGAGAAGCAGGACTGACCCATGGAGTACCTGGCCTACGACATCCAGAGCGGCGATTTCGGCGGCGCCGGCGCCGCCTCGCGCGACCTCAAGCAGCATCTGAAGCGCATCGGCGCCGAGTCCGGCGCCGTGCGGCGCGCCATGATCGCCGCCTATGAAGCTGAGATGAACGTCGTGATCCACACCGAGGGCGGACGCCTGGAGGCCACGGTGAGCGACGGCCAGCTCGACGTCGACGTGATCGACCGAGGGCCCGGCATCCCCGACGTGACCCAGGCGATGCGCGAGGGGTTTTCGACGGCCTCGTCGGAAGCTCGCGCGCTCGGCTTCGGAGCCGGCCTGGGCCTGCCCAACATCGAGCGCAACAGCGACCGGCTGCGCGTCACCTCAGCAGTCGGCGACGGCACGCGCGTGAGCTTCTCGATCAGGCTGCGGCCGGAGGCCGCCGACCAGGGCGCGCGACCCTCGTCGCTGGGGATCGTCGCCGAGCTGTGCCGCGACTGTCGTCACTGCCTCATCGCGTGTCCAACGGCGGCCGTCCGCGTACGCGCCGCGCAGCCGTCGGTCCTCCACCACCTCTGCGTCGACTGCACCTGCTGCATCGCCGCCTGCGGACCCGGCGCGCTGACGCTGCTGGACGCGCCCGATGGGCTCGCCCCCGGCGCGGACGGTGTGCTGGCCGTGCCGCCGGCGCTGCTTGCCGGCTTCGGCGATCACGCCGTCGACACTGTGCTCGAGGAGCTGCGCGGCCTCGGCTTCGCCGCGGTCGTGTCGGTCCATCCCTACGAAGACGATCTGCGCCGCGGCGTCCTCGAGCTGGCCGCGACGTCGAAGCTTCCGGCGCCCGTCATCTCGCCGGTCTGCCCCGCGGTCGTCAGCCTTATCGCAGTCAAGTTCCCCGCGTTGGTGCCGCACCTGGCGCCGCTGGCTTCACCGTGGGAGGCGCTGCAGCGGGACCTCGGCGAGCGCGATGTCACCTACGTGGTGTCCTGCCCCAGCCAGCGCACGGCGCTGCTCGCCCAGCAGCCCACGGCGCAGCGGCGCACCGTCACCCCGCGCCTCGTGCGCGAAGCAGTGCTGCCGAGACTCGCGAAACGCCGGCGCGCCGCGGACGGCACGCCCACGCCGCGGCCGCAGGCGGCCGGCGCCGGCGAGGGCGACCTCCTCGTGGTCACGGGAGTCTCACACGTGCTGGCGGCGCTCGAGCAGATCGAGGACGGCCGGCTCAGCGAAGTCGCCGCGGTAGAACCGTTCGTCTGCGACGACGGCTGCTTCGGCTCTCCGCTCCTCGGTGAAGACGCCTGCGTGGCGACCTGGCGCTGGGCGGCCGCGGCCGGCGCCGCGGCCGGCGAGGGACGCAGCTACGAGCGCGACGAACCATACCGGCCGCGGCCCGGCATCCGCCTCGACCCCGATATGGCCGTGGCCATCCGCAAGCTTGCCGAGCTCGACGCCGAGACCAAGGGTCTGCCCGGCAAGGATTGCGGCGTCTGCGGCGCCCCCACGTGTGCCGCGCTCGCCGAAGACATCGTCATGGGGCGCGCCGTGCGCGCTCTCTGCCCGTACGTCACACCTGAAGAGGAGAGCGCGTCATGAAGCTCGATGACATCGCCCGCGAGCTCGGCCTCGCCGAGCTCACATCCGAGGTGACCGGTAACGGTGAGGCCGAGATCGAGCGCGGCTACGCGTCCGACCTGCTCAGCGACGTGCTGGCGCACGCCCCTGAGGGCGGCGTGCTGGTGACGCTGCAGGTGCACCTCAACGTCATCGCCGTGGCCAGCCACGCGGAGATGGCCGCCGTGATCTTCGCCGGCGGTCGCCGCCCCGAGGACGACGTGTGCGCCAAGGCCATCGCCGAAGGCCTCGCACTGTACGTCTCGCCGGCCGACACCTTCGACGTCGTCGGCCGCCTCTACGCGTTGGGCGTGAAGGGGAACCATGCGTGAACGTTTGCGCTGCAGACCTGCACGTGCACACGGCGCTCTCTCCCTGCGCGGAGAACGACATGACGCCGCCGGCGATCGTCGAGAGAGCGCTCGCTGAGGGCCTCGGCATGATCGCCGTCTGCGACCACAACAGCGCCCGCAACGCCGCCGCCGTGCAGGAGGCTGCCGGCGCGCGCCTGACGGTGCTCGCCGGCATGGAGATCACCAGCGTCGAG
>JAPLCM010000019.1 GCA_026392275.1 Actinomycetota bacterium
TCTCGTCCGGCTGCCGCACCCACATGGCCACCACGATCCGCGTGTAGTAGTAGAGGCCGATGGTGCTCGTCAGCACGAGGACGATGATGAGCGCCCACAGCGCCGCTCCGGCGCCGGCCGTCACGAGGTAGAACTTGCCGATGAAGCCCATCGTGAGCGGCATGCCGGCCAGCGAGAACAAGGACACGGTGAAGGCCGCGGCCGTCCAGCGCCGCGTGCGCGCGAGTCCGCGGTAGTCGGCCAGCGAATCCGCGTCGCGCTCTGGGGTCGAGAGCGCCGCGACGACCCCGAAGGCCACCAATGTCGTGGCGAAGTACGCCGTCAGGAAGAACGTCACCGCGATGGCCGCCTGCTCCCCGGCGGCGAGAAAGGCCACGAGCAGGTACCCCAGGTTGGCGATCGACGAGTAAGCGAGGATGCGCTTGACGTTGTCCTGCCGCAAGGCCAGCAGGTTGCCGGCGACCATGGAGGCGACGGCGACGGCGGCGAACACCAGGAACAGCGTGGATGCGGTGTCCAGGCTCAGCGGCCGGAAGTACCGCAGGAGCAGGGCGAAGACGGCGCCCTTGGAGACGCTGGCGACGTAGGCGCCCACGGGCGCCGGCGCGCCCTGGTAGACGTCCGGCGTCCACATGTGGAACGGCACGACGGCGAGCTTGAAGCCGACGCCGGCGAGGATGAGTACCATGCCGAGGGCGACCACGACGTCCTGGCCGCCGAGGCCGGCTCTGAGCAGCGGCGCTAGCCCGCTTGCGGTCATCGTCCCCGTCTCGGCGTACACCAGCGCCATGCCGAACACGAGGAAGGCCGAGGTGGCGCCGGCGAGCACCAGGTACTTGACTGCCGCTTCGACGAACTGGGCCCGGTGGATCGGATAGACGATGAGGGCGTACAGCGACACGCTGAGGACCTCGAGGCCGAGGAAGAAGGACGCGAAATGGGTGCTGGCGACGAGCACTGCGCCGCCAAGCGTGGCGGTGAGCAGCAGCATGTAGTACTCCTCCGGGTGCACGCGGCGGCGTTGCAGGTAGCTCCACGAGAAGACCGCGACCGCGGCTGTGGCGGCGGTGAGGAGGCCGATGTAGTACAGGGCGTACGTGTCGAAGGTGAGCAGCGGCGTGACCTGCCGGGACGTCCGTGTGGCGGCGATGAACAGAGAGACCATGGTCGCCGCCAGGCCGACCAGCGTGAGCGCGAGCGCGAGGGCGTGAGAGCGGTAGAACGCCGCCGTGAGCATGACGATCACCGGCGTCGCCGTGAGTACGATGAGCGGCAGCAGCGTGATGAGGTCGCCGGTGGTCATGGCTCGTCGTCCGCCGTTGCGCCGTCGACGGTCATCAGCTGGGTCGCGCTCACAGCTTCGGGCGACAGCGGGCTCCCCGCGGTGATCTGCTGTACGGACGTCACGGTCTGCCGGGCGGTCGCGATCAGCGGCTGCGGGTAGAAGCCGATCACCACGAGCGCGGCGATCAAGGCGGCGTACATGCCGGTCTCGCGAGGCACCAGATCGTCGAAGCGGAGGGCATGCGTCTCCCGGCCCTGGAAGGCGCGCTGCATCATCCACAGGGCGTACACCGTGGCGAACACCAGACCGACGGCGCCCAGGACCGCCGCCCATCTGCTCACCTGCCAGGTGCCGACAAGGATGAGGAACTCGGCGACGAAGTTGCCCAGACCGGGCAGCCCGAGCGAGGCGAGGGCGAAGAACATCGCCGTGCCGCCCATCCGCGGGGCCACGGCCCAGAGGCCGCCCATCTTGGCCATGTCACGGGTGTGGATGCGGTCCTGCAGGGTGCCGACGAGGATGAAGAGCGCGCCGGTGGAGAGGGCGTGGCAGACGATCTGCAGCACCACGCCCTGCAGGGCCAGCGTGTTCCAGGCGAAGATGCCGAGGAGCACGAAGCCCATGTGGCTCACGCTGGTGTACGCGACGAGACGTTTCAGGTCGGTCTGCGCGAAGGCCATGATGGCACCGTAGATGATGCCGATCACGGCGAGGATCATGCCGACGGTGCGGAAGTCGTACACGGACTGCGGGAAGAGCGGCACCATGAAGCGGATCATCCCGTAGGCGCCGATCTTGATGAGCACGCCGGCGAGGATCACCGAGCCGGCCGTGGGCGCCTCGGTGTGGGCGTCGGGCAGCCAGGTGTGCAGCGGGAACGCCGGCAGCTTCACGGCGAAGGCGGCGAAGAACCCGAGCATCAGCAGGAAGGCCGTGCCGGACGGCATCGGTGTGCCCAGCAGCCGCGTGAAGTCGAA
>JAPLCM010000264.1 GCA_026392275.1 Actinomycetota bacterium
TACTAGACGCTGCCGTTGGCCAAGGCCGACACGCACGGGTACGCGCAGCGTTCGCGCTTTCTCACCTGCGCCGTACTCGAGCACTTCGCGCAGATGCAGACGGGGCCCGAGCCGCCGTCAGGTGACGAGGGGCCCGTCGAGGGCGTCACCACCGCCTCAATCCGCGCCGGCGTGCGCTCGCTGTGGGAGGCGCCGGCCAAGGCGTGACCCGGGCCTAGGCCACAGCGGCCCGCCGGAGCCAGGCGCCGCGGTCAACGTTGTCCTCGCGGCCCGGAGGGGTACCCTCGTAGGCAACCTACGTGGAGGTCCACACATGATCGCCTTTCTCGACGGCACCGGGTTCATCACCTCGCGCAGCAGCATGGGCGCCGATCTCTCGCTCCTCATCTCGATCGCGGCGTTCGTCATGCTCACTGTCGGCGTCGTGCTCGCGAAGTCGAAGCGGTACGAGGCGCACCGCTGGGTGCAGACGGTGGCGGTCGTGCTCAACGCCGTTCCCGTCGTCATCTGGATGATCCGCTCGTTCCGGCTCTCCATACTCCCCGACCTGCCCGGCAATCTCGGCAAGTCGGTCGAGGCGCTCACCACGGTCCACGCGGTCGCGGGGCTGATCGGCGTGGTGCTCGGCATGTTCGTCATAGTCCGCGCCAACCAGCTCGAGGCGAAGGGTCAGAGCCTGAGCCGCTACAAGAACCTCATGCGCGTCGCCTCCGTCGCATACCTGCTCGCGACGGCGCTGGGCGTGTGGGTCTACATAGCCATCTACGGATGGCCGCGGCCGACGCCCTGCAGACTCCCGACGCCCCGCCGACGATGAGCCCGCGTGCCAGTCGCCTGATCCGGCGGCGCTATTCGTGCCGGTCCTACCGCGCCGAGCCGATCGGAGCCGCCCGGCAGCGCCGGCTCGCAGAGTCCATGGCTGCCAACACGACGGGGCCGCTGGGTTCGCAGGCACGCTTCGCCCTCGTGGCCGCCACGCCGGGTGACGACAGCGCCCTCCGGCGACTTGGCACGTACGGGTTCATCAAGGGCGCGACCGGCTTCATCGTGGGCGCCGCGCGCCGCGCGCCCAACGACCTCGAGGACTACGGGTACCTGCTGGAGCGGGTTGTCCTCTCCGCGACCGGGCTCGACCTGGGCACCTGCTGGCTTGGAGGCACGTTCACGCGGAGCACCTTCGTGCGCCGATTCGGCGGCCTCGAGCGCGACGAGACGATGCCCGCCGTCGTCTCCGTCGGCCTGATCGGCGACGACGGCAGCGAGAGGATCCGCGAGCGCGAGGAGGGCACCCGCAGGCTGCCCTCCTCGGAGCTCTTCTTCGAGCGCGGCTTCGGCGAGCCGCTCGACCTGGCCGCTGGCGGCGCGGCCGGCTACGCGAAGGCGCTCGAAGCGGTACGCATGGCGCCATCCGCTACCAATAAGCAGCCGTGGCGCCTCGTCCGCGATGGCACCGCATGGCATTTCTACCTGCGCCGCACCAAAGGGTACGGCAAGGGCAGCGCGCTGTTCACCCTGCTGCGCATCGCCGACCTGCAGCGCGTCGACCTGGGCATCGCCATGTGCCACTTCGAGCTGGTCGCGCGCGAGCGCGGACTCGCCGGCGACTGGGTCGTGCGCGATCCGGGCATCTCGCTCCCCGGCAAGGACACGCAGTACGTCGTGACGTGGGTCGCCGCGTCGTAGCTCCTCTGGGCGACCAGCGCCATAACGCCGGTACGCCAGCCCCCAAGAGATGACGGGAAGCGTACTGGAGGGCTCGAAGTCGAAGACGACAGGGAACGGTCGGAGCGTCTGATCGCGACCCTTGAAGCGCAACTCCCCCCGTGGCCTGGGGCGATCGTATGCTCGAAGCCTCAGGCCAGGCTACGAGCCTGCTCTGTGATCTCGTCCGGCCCCGAGAACGGCTGAGAAGCCCCATCCGCGCCGAACAGCGAAGGCGTATGGGCGTCGAACGTGCCCAACGCCGCGTCCGCGCCTCCGATCGTGAGCACCTGAAGGCCAAGTAGCGCGAGCCCAAGCGCGATCGCACACAGCAGCAGCACGATCGCCGCCATGGCGATCACGCGACCGCTGAGGTGACCTTCCGACATGTGCAGCTGGATCGCTTGCATGACCCCTCCTTCGGCAAGCCCGTCCTCATCCGCGGACTCGCCCCCGTTGACGCGCTCTTCGAGTACCAGCCTAGAGAAGGGCGCGAAGGGGAGCCTCACCCGAAACGGGTGACTTTGGGCACACCGGGGGCCGTCAAGTCGCGGTCGCCGACGCGTGAAGCAGCACCGACAGACGAAAGCGAGGATCCCTGCCGTCGGCGACGGCAGGGATCCTCGCGTGTCGGTGCCGGGCGTGCGGCGCGGCCCGGCGTGGCGGTCGTCAGCGCGTCAGAACGTCAGCGCCGCACCGCTGGCCGACGGGCTGGCCGACGGGCTGGCCGTTCCGCTTGTGCCGTTCGCACCGCGGCCGCCGGCGTTGCCGTCGCAGCCGCGGCCACCGTCTCCGGGAAGGGCGTGCGTCTCAGTCAGTTCCTCCTTCAGGTGAGCCTGCAGGCCCGCGAGGATCTGCGTGCGCTGGGCGTCGGTGAGCTGCCCGGCCTTGACGGCTGCGTCGAGCTCGGCCGTCTCGATCCTTGTGGCCTCCGCGAGCAGCGCCTGCGTGCTGATGCCCTTGGCGGCGGCGATGGCGGCGAAGCTCGTGCCGGAGGCACGCTGAGCCATGATGTCGTTCACGTCGGTCTTCGTCAGGTTCGCGAGCGCCTCGGCGATATCCCCACCGCCGCGCCCGTGGCCGCCGCGGCCGGCGTGATCGCCGTCCGGCGTGTGCCCGTCACGGTCGCCGTCCGGGACATGCGTGCCGTCGGCGTTGGCCGCCGCGCTGGGCGACGGCGTGGCCTTGTTGCCGGTCGCGGCGCCGGCGACGCCGATGGCCCCAAGCGAGAGGGCCGCGACGAGCCCGACAGTGATGAATCCCCACTTCTTTCGGCTGCTGGTCATGATGATCTCCTGTCTGGTTGTCAGATTGGATGGTGCGGAAAGGACGGCTGTCGTCCTCGAATCGCCTACTGCGTGGCGTGGCAGCTGTCGGCAGCGCAGCCGGTCGCGGGGCACACGAGCTGCGCACCCGCGGAGCTTCGCACGGCGTCGCCTGTGGTCTGGGCCGGGACGGACTGCGCCACGGCCGAATCGGCGGGGCCAAGAATGCGCCCCGTCAGCTGGACGGTCGCGAAGATGGCGAGGGCGGTGAACAGCGTGATGACGAGCACCGCGGTCACGTTCTGGAGGGTCCGGTTCACAAGGTCTCCTGGGTCCGGGCGGAAGGTACTGAGGGACGCGCCATGCGGCGCGCGACTCCCGCGATCCACTTCCAGTGCAAGCCGAAGTGGACGACGAGCAGGGCGATGGTCGTGTCGGCCGTGAACGAGTGGACCGAGGTCCACAACGCGCTCGGAGCGAAGACGAGACCGAGCGCCCCGGCGATCGCCCGCGAAACCATGAAGCCACTGAGCGTGACGCCAACGGCCGAAACGAACAGGGCGCTGTCGACGACGAGATTGAGACGCGGCGTGTGACGCACATGCTCGGCGAAGCGGCGCGCAATCGCCATCGCGTGCTCCCAGTTGATGGCCAGGTGAAAGAGCAGAGGCGCGATCGCCGCGGCGCACAGCCATTCGTGGAGGGCCAGACCCGTCCACGAAGGGTTGTATGCCACCAGAAGTGCGCCGAACAGCGCCAGATCGAGCCAGAGCCGCGAACGAGAGGTCATCGGCGCTCCCTTCTTCGGTAGGTGGACGGACGAGCGGCTTTGCCGGCTTGGCGGCGACGTAGCCCGGACTCTTGCAGGCCGAGATGTAGCGCTGGTTGCGGCGCGGCAACGGTGCCGTAACCGGCGCCGCGACGGCACCCGGACAGAGGTTACGGACCTGTAGCCGCGCCGCAGGCGCCTCGCAAGCTGACCGCGGCAGAGTCAACTCACGAGGCCGACGGTCCGCCGGCGGCGCAGCGATCACACAGCGAGGTGCGAGATGGCCGATACCATCGACGAGAACGCGGGAGTGACGCCGAGCGAGGAGCCGGCGGGCACCACACCCGAAGATACGACGGCGATCACGCCGGCCGCCGAGGCGCCGACCGTGGTGCAGACCGCAGCGACCCCGGAAGTGACCCCCGCGGCCGCGGTCCCGCGGCGGAGCTGGCTACGCAAACGCTGGGTGCTCATCACAGGCGCCGTGGCAGCTGCCGTCGTGCTGCTGCTCGGCGGCGTGGCGATCGGCAGCACGATCGGTGGGCACGACGGCCGGGACGGCCACCGAGGAGCGGACGGCCCCGGTCACTCCAGGCAGGGTGGTGGCGGCTTTGGCCGGCAAGCCGACGGCCCGGGCCACGGTGGCTTCGACCACGACGGCGACGGCGGCTTCGGCCAGGGCGGCTTCGGCCAGGGCGGCGGCCAGTTCGGCCAGCCGCAGCAAGGCCAGCCGCAGCAAGGCCAGCCGCAACCCTACGGTACGCCGCAGGCCCAGGGTTCGACCGCTCCCTCGCAGTGACATCCGCGCTCAGCCGCCCGCACGTCTCCTGAGGGCGGCTGAGCCCGTGCTAGGATTCCGCCATGCCTGAGCGCCCGCAGAGCATCCTCGTCATCGAGGACGATCCGGCTGTGGCCGAGGCCCTCGTCGAGGGCATCGGTGACGAGGGCTACGACGTCCACTGGGAGGCCACGGGAGCCGGCGGTGTCGCCCACGCCCGCGACCGCTCGCCGCAACTCGTCGTCCTCGACGTGCGCCTGCCCGACGGCTCGGGCTTCGATTTCTGCCGGCAGATGCGCCAGCTCGGCCTGCGCCAGCCCATCCTCATGCTCACCGTGCAGGCCGATGAGGTCGACAAGGTGCTCGGCCTCGAGATGGGCGCCGACGACTACCTCACCAAGCCGTACCGCCTGCGTGAGCTCATCGCCCGCATCCGCTCTCTGCTCCGCCGCGCCTACGGCGAGCTCGCCTCCACCGAGGCCGACATTCTGTATGCCGCCGACCTTACCATCGACCGCACGCGCGCCACCGTCACTCGCGACGGGCGCACGGTCAATCTCACGCCCACCGAGTTCCGCCTGCTGGTCTTCCTGGCGCAGCACCCCCGGCAGGTCTTCTCCCGCGGGCAGCTCATCGAGAACGTCTGGGGCAGCGACGCCGAGTTCTACGACGACAAGACGGTGAGCGTGCACGTCCGCCGCCTGCGCGAGAAGATCGAGCTGGAGCCGAGCGACCCGCACATCGTGCTCACTGTGCCCGGCCTCGGGTACAGACTCGAAACCTAGGAGGCGTCAACGTGCACACGCACTCGCTGCGCCTCAAGCTCGCTCTGACCTATGCGGGGATGGCTCTGCTCACCGCCCTCATCCTCGGCGGCATCCTGCTGGCCGTGCTCGGCAACTACTACTCGCGCGCCGAGCAGGACTATCTTCGCGCCAGCGCCGAGCTGATCGCCAACGAGCCGCTGCCCTTCAGCAGCCAGGCGGCGCTGACCGAATGGGCACAGAGCGCCGCGCTGACCACAGACACCCGGGTGCGCGTGTTCGACGCCGGCGGCGCACTTGTAGCCGACTCGGGCTCGCCGACCAGACTCGACGCCGACGCCTTGCTGCACCGCGGCCTCGGCGAAGGGCATGGGCGTCGCGACCGCAGCGGGCTGCCGAACCCGCTCGGCGGCGGGCTGTTCGGCAACTCCCGCGGGACGCGGTCGGCGCGCACTCTCGAGCTGCCCATCAGTGGCGGCGGCGGCGAGTACGTGCAGCTGTCGGAGGCGCCTGCCTCGGGGAGCGACGCGCTGCTGAGCGCGGCCCAAGCCTGGATCCTTGCGGCCGCGCTCGCCGTCGGCCTCGCGGCGCTCGCAGGCTACCTCGTCTCGGCGCGAATCTCGCGGCCGGTGGTGGCGCTGACCGAGGCCAGCGATCGTATGGCCGAAGGCGACCTCGGCGCCCGCGCTCCCCTCGCGGGACGCGACGAGGTCGGGCGCTTGGGCGAGTCCTTCAACGGTATGGCCGCGCGCGTCGAGTCCACGGTCACGTCGCTGCGCCGCTTCATCGCCGACGCGGCCCATGAGATCGGCACGCCGCTCACGGCGCTGCAGGCCGATCTCGAGCTCGCCGAACGCAAGGCGACCGGCGACGACGAACGCCGCCTCGTCGACCGCGCCCTGGTCCAGACGCACCGCCTCGGCACGCTCTCAGACAACCTGCTGCAGCTCTCGCGCCTGGAGGCCGGAGAGCTCGCGGGTGGGCGCGAGATCGTCGACCTCTCCACAGTGGCCCGCGAGGCCGCGGGCAGCGTGGCCTCGCGCGCCGAGCAGGCCGGCGTCGAACTCGACCTCGCGATCGCTGAGACCGCGGTGATGGTCGCCGTCGAGCGCGCGAGGCTCCAGACCGTGCTCGGCAACCTGCTCGACAACGCGCTTAAGTTCACGCCCGAGGGCGGCACTGTGCGTCTCGCTGCGCGGGCCGAGGGCGGCGCGGCCCTCGTGACCGTCGCCGACACCGGCGTGGGCATCCCGGCCGATGAGCAAGGCGACATCTTCGGCCGCTTCCATCGCGCCCGCAACGTGTCGGCCTATCCGGGGAACGGTCTGGGGCTCGCCATCGTGAAAGCCGCCGTCGAGGGCAGCGGCGGCACCGTTTCGTTCACGAGCTCCGAGGCGGGCACTGAGTTCAGCGTGTCGCTGCCGCTGGCGTAGCACGCCGCACGACGGCGGCCACCGCAGCCCTCGCGCGCCGACCAGATTGCGAAAACGTAGTCGTGCCGACCACGAGTCGACATCCTCGGCCCTTATGCTGACCGGCAGACACCGGCGCTCCCGCGCCGGGCAACGGCAGTACGGAGGAGGGACCTGCGTTGAGGAAGTCCATCACCACGATCACGGCCGCCCTGGCGATACTCGTCCTCGTGAGCGCCGCTCTCACGGCGTGCGGGGCATCCTCGCAGAGTGCGGCCTCAGCGGCCCCGGCGGCGAACTCGAGTGCGCCAGGCGGCCTCCCGCCGCTGGGCGGCCAGGGAGGCTCCGCCGACGCCGGAGGACCCGGCGGCAGCGCCGACACCAGCGCCGCCAAGACCACGGCGCTCGATCTCGCCTACGCCGACGCCTCGGCGTCACAGAAGCTCGACATCTACCTGCCCGCCACGGGCAACGCCCCGTACCCCGTCATCCTCGCCATCCACGGGGGCGCTTTCATCATGGGCGACAAGGCCGACGGGCAGCTCACGCCCATGCTCTCCGGGCTTTCGCGCGGGTACGCCGTCGTCTCCATGAACTATCGGCTCAGCAACGAGGCCAAGTTCCCCGCCCAGGTCAACGACGTCAAGGCCGCCATCCGCTGGCTGCGCGCCAACGCCGCCAAATATGACCTCGACGCGAACAGGATCGCCGTGTGGGGCGGCTCGGCCGGTGGCAACCTGGCGGCCATGGCCGGCACGTCCGCGGGCGTCGCGGCGCTGTCCGATCCGGGCCAGGGCAACGCCGGCCAGTCCGACACGGTCCAGGCCGTTGTCGACTGGTTCGGCCCTATCGCCTTTCTCCAAATGGATCCGGAGTTCACCGCCAGCGGCGCCGGCCCCGCCAACCACGATGCCGCCGATTCGCCCGAGTCACAGTACCTGGGCGCGGCGTTGCCTGCGGTGCCGGCCAAGGTGAAGGCCGCCGACCCCACCACCTACGTCAGCAGCGACGATCCAGCCTTCTTCATCGAGCACGGTACGGCAGACAGTAACGTGCCGGTGCAGCAGTCTCAGAAGTTCGCCGCCGCACTCACGAAGACCCTGGGCGCCGAAAACGTGACGCTCAAGCTCCTGCAGGGCGCCGGCCACGCCGACGCGGCGTTCATGGCGCCGGCCAACGTGAAGCTCGTACTCGACTGGCTCGACGCGACGCTGAAGTAGCGTAGGTCGGCGCGAACGCGTGGCCGGCAAGCGCGTCGGCATGAGCCCGGGGCACATCCTCTACTACTATCGCTCCAATCAGGCCCTGCTGCTGGAGACCCTCCTCGAGCGAGGATCTGCTCCACGAGCGCAGTTCCATGGAACTCCCGTACCTTCAGACAGCTCAAGAGCGCCTGCGCTGGTTCATCGATATTTACCTGCCACGGGTCCGGGGCAGCCTGAGTGGCTGCTCTGGCTCCAGGTGTGGGCGCTGGGCGGCGAGGATCCCGAGGTCGCCGCGGTCACGGATGGCCTCAACGCTCGCTGGGAGGCCATGCTGGCCGGGCTGATCCGTTTCGGCGTCGGCCGCGGCGAGTTCCAGGCGAGCGCGGCGCCGGGCTTTGCCGGGGAGTACCTGGCGCTGCTCGACGGCCTCAGCCTGCACGTGCTGCATGACACTCCGGCGCTCGACCGCGAGCGGGCCGTGGAGATCGCGTGGCGCATCGCCGCCGACGAGCTTGGCGTCGGCTCCAGATCATCGCTCTCCTGAGCAGCGCACGCGCTTGACTCCATCTCCCGGTCGCCGCAGGGTTCGACCAGGATTCCAGAACGGTATTCAAACAGCCGGTCACCGTCGTCGTCGACCCGGCTCAGGAGGCCGAGGCTCGCAGGCTGCTCGGCCCAGACGTGAAGCTCCTCGTGATCCCACTCGATGACTCTTGGATCCGCGACAACGGGCCCATCTTCGTGCGCGACGAGGACGGCCGTGTGGCCGCGCTGCAGTTCCGCTTCGACGGCTGGAACGAGCAGTTCGCTCCCTAGGACAAGGACGCCGAGGTGCCGGACCGCATCGCCGAAGCCTGGGGAGCGAAGCTGTACCAGGCGCCCTTCGTGCTCGAGGGCGGCGGGCTCGGCTGCATCACGCAGCGGGTGCCCGCCGGGGAGTTCGCGACGGCGGGCTGACCTCCCGCGCGGCCGCGCCGCCCTCCTGGCTTCGCGCCGCCGGCTCTGGCCCCACTCCGACCGTCCGGCGGGCCGCACGTCAGGAATCGGCAGGCTGCGGTCGACGCCTGCTAGAATTGGAGTGCGCCCGTCGCTCGCTGCCGGTCGCGCCCGCGAAACCGCAGAGGAGGGATCACCATGCAGCATGCCCGGCACCGCTCGTCAAGCGAGATGCGCACCCGCACGCCCCTGCGGCGAGGCGGCAGCGGCCCGCAGGTCCTCGTACAGTGCGCGCTGGCACTCCTCCTCGTCCTGGCGCTGGCGGCCCCCGCCCAGGCGGCCTCGCGGTACGCCGACACCATCCGTGACGGGCGCACCGCTGCACGCGACCTGCTCGCGCAGACCCGCGCGCCCTCCCTCTCGCTCGCGCTCGTCAGCAACGGGCGCGTCGTCTGGCGCGAGAGCTTCGGCTACGCCGACGTGGAGAAGCAGGTGGCGCCGACCCCCGAGACCATGTACGGCCTCGGCTCGGTGAGCAAGACGTTCGCCGCCGCGGCCGTCATGCGCCTGGTCGACGACGGCATCGTTTCGCTCGACACGCCGCTCGCCATGTACCTCCCCGCGTTCCGCATGGCCTCGCCGGGCTACCGCTCCATCACCGTGCGCATGCTGCTCGATCACTCCTCCGGACTCCCGGGCACCGCGTATGGCAGCGCGAACACGCCTGAGTACTGGCCCGGCTACCTCGACGTCGTCATGGCCTCGATCGCCCAGTCGCGACTCAAGCACACCCCAGGCATGATGTCCGTCTACTGCAACGATGGGTTCACGCTGGTGGAGGAACTGGTGCCGGCTGTCACCGGCAAGTCCTACCCCACCTACGTCCAGGAGGCGATCCTCTCACCGCTGGGCATGACCCACACCGCCTTTCCGCTGTACGCCTTCGCGGACGGCACCTACGCCAAGGCGTACTCCGCCGACGGCACCGTCCAGCCGCGCGAGGTGCTGAACCTCCTCGCCTCCGGCGGCCTCTACTCCACGCCCACCGACGTGGCCCGCTTCGCGACCATGCTGATGGCAGAGGGCGCCTACGGCGGCGCGCGCATCCTCTCGCCGGCCTCCGTCGCCGAGATGGGCAAGGATCAGACCGTGGGCGAGTTCCGGCCGTGCGTCTCCAATGCAGCGCGGTTCGGTCTGGGCTGGGACAGCGTCACCTATCCCGGCCTCAAGAAGGTCGGCGTCACCGCATGGGCCAAGGGCGGGGACTCGGACGACTACCACACGGGGCTCATCGTCGCGCCGCGCTGCAAGCTCGCGGTCGTCGTGCTCGGCACCCGGCCGATGACGTCCGGCACGTCAGAGACGCTCGGCGAGCGCATCCTGCTGCACGCGCTCGTCGACCGCGGCGTGCTGCGCCGGATGCCGAGAGCGATCGCGGCGGTCGCGCCGCGGGTCAAGACCGCGACCGCGTCCCAACTCCGCGCCATGGCAGGCTACTGGGCCGAGAGCACCAACGTCTTCAAGGTCGGCGCGTCACCCAGCGACCCTCAGGAGCTGACCTTGTCGGTGCTGGCAGAGGGCCGCTGGGACGCCCTCTTGACCGGACTTCGCCTGCGCACCGACGGCACGTTCCACCAGGACGGCAGCGCCGCGTCCGTCTACACCGTGACCGGCGGCGGCCGGCGCTACCTCATCTACCGGGATGTCGGCGGCATGGGTCACTATCTTGACGCCATGCCGTGGGCCCAGAAGCTGACCCCGGACGAGCCGCTCTCCGCGGTATGGGCGTCCCGCCTCGGTCGCGTGTGGCTCGCCGTCAACGAGTCTCCCGAGTCGGCGATCTACGACAGCGGCATGCCCCTGATTCAAATCGGCGAGGTGCCCGGCCTCCCCGGCTCCCTGACCGTGCTTTCCGGGTTCGGGCGGCAGGTCGTCGATCCCGGCGAGAGCGATGAGCTCGCGCTCATGTTCCTGCAGATCCCGGGCTTCGGCTCGCGCGACCTGAACGACGTGGTGATCGAGGAGCGCGGCAGCGAGGAGTGGATGCGCTTCGGCAGCACGCTCTGCCGGCCGCTCGAAGGCGTTCCCGCCCTGCCGGACGGCGTGAGCACCGTGACGACCGGCGGCGAGGGCTACGCCGAGTGGCGCTCTCTGGGCGCGGCCGCTCGCGTCACGATCGACGCCGGAGCCCGGTGGCGGCTGTACGACGCCGGGACGAACTTCCTCGACGGCGGCACGTCGTTCCCCGTCGAGGTCGACGCGCCGGCAGGCGCGTACCTGTGCCTCTTCGCGCCGGCCGGCAGCAGCACCCGCGTGACGGTGGAGCCGGTCGTGGGCGGACCGGCGCCGAGCACGCAGAAGGCGCCGGCGCCGGTCATCACCGTGCGGGCGCCGTCGTTCGGGACGCCGGTCCTCTAGGCCTCCCCCGCGGACCGGGCGGGCGGCGGGGCCTCTTCCGCCCCGCCGCCCAACGTCGTCGAATCGCCGCTCCGACCCTGGGCGCGCGCCGCTGACGCGGCGGCCGGCGCCTACTCCGTCGCGTGGCAGCTGGAGGCGCTGCAACCCGTGGCCGGGCACGTCTGGGTCGTGCCGCTCGCGTCCTCGCCGGCGGAGCTGGAGCCCTGGTCGCGGCCGTACTCTTCGGCGCTCCCGCCGGAGTCGTACGGGTCGGAGTACGCCTCGGAATCGTCGCCGTAGGAGTCCTCGGCGCTCTGGCTCTCGCCGGTCGTCGCCGGGATCGTGTCCACGCCCTGCGCGCTCACCGTCTGAGCGCTCGCGTCAGACGTGCCAAAGAGGCGGTCGCCGGGCTGGATCGTCGTGAAGACGGCGAGCCCCGTGAACAGCGTAAGCACGATCACGGCGGCGGTGTTCCCGAACAGTCTCATGGTTCTCCTTCTGACGCTGAGATCAGGGGCGGTAGCGGTCGTCGGTGGTCACGGGCACGGTGGCGTACTGCCCGCCGCGCGGCGGCGTCTCGAGGCGCCTGGTCGCCAGGCGGATCTCGGCCACCAGGTCGGCGGCCACGCGAGAGGAGCGCCGCGGGCGGCCGAGCGTGCGCGCCGCGTTCACAATCCACCTCCAGTGCAGCGCGAAGTGGACGAGCAGCAGTGCGATGGTCGCGTCGGCGCTGATCGAGTGCAGTGTGATCCAGAGACTGCTCGGGACGATGGTCACACCGATGGCGACGGTGACCGCCTGCGAGACCATGAGGCCGCTCAGCACTGCGCCGCTTCGTTGCCGACGCGGCTCACGAGATCGGCACGCCGCTCACCGCACTGCAGGCCGATCTCGAGCTCGCCGAGCGCAAGGCAGCGGGCGACCACGAGAGCCGCCTGGTCGAGCGCGCCCTCGTGCAGACGCAGCGCCTCGGCACGCTCTCCGACAACCTGCTGCAGCTCTCGCGTCTGGAGGCCGGCAAGCCGGCCGGCGAACGTGAGCAGGTCGATGTCGCCGCCCTGGCCCGCGAGGCCGCGGGCAGCGTGGCCTCGCGGGCCGAGCAGGCCGGTATCGAGCTCGACCTCGCGATCGCGCCGGTCCCGCTGCCGGTCGCCGCCGAGCGTTCGCACCTCCAGACCGCGCTGGCAAACCTGCTCGACAACGCGCTCAAGTTCACGCCGCCGGACGGAAAAGTGACCCTTGGCGTTGGGTCGCAGGGCGGGGCAGCCGTGGTGACGGTCGCCGACACCGGGGTGGGCATCCCGGCCGACGAGCAGAGCGACATCTTCGGGCGTTTTCACCGCGCGCGCAACGTCTCCGCGTACCCCGGCAGCGGCCTTGGCCTGGCCATCGTGAAGGCGGCCGTCGAGCGCAGCGGCGGCGGCGTCTCGTTCACGAGCTCGGAGGCTGGGACCGAGTTCCGCATCACCCTGCCGCTGGCGTAACGGCGGTGGACGTCGGCCTGCCCAACGTCGCCAGGCGGTCGGCCCGCTCCCATGGCAGCTCCACCAAGCGACGGCCGGCGCGCGGCGCAGCAGCCGCGGCTCACGTATGATTCCCAAGACGCCAGACCACGGCCGCGGAGGCCCCCGACGAAACGCAAGACGCTCGCCGCCCAGAACATCAGCCGCATGTGCCTCGTGTGCGGCGCCGACAACCCGTTCGGCCTCCAGGCCCGTTTCTACGAGCTGGAGGCCCCCGGCGGGCCCGCCGGCGACGCGCAGGCCGGCGACAGGGCGGCCGGCGGAGACGAAGCCTCCGCCGCCGGCCGCGAGTTGCTCGGCGTCTTCACCCTCCGCGAGCAGCACCAGAGTTACCCCGGCAGGCTGCACGGCGGCATCAGCTCGGCGATCCTCGACGAGACCATCGGGCGCGCCATCACCATCGCTCACCCCGGCGTCTGGGGCGTGACCGCCGAGCTGACCCTGCGCTACCGCAAACCTCTGCCGTTGACCGGCGAGGTACGCGCCGTGGGGCGCATCACGCGCGACACTCGGCGACTGTTCGAAGGCAGCGGCGAGATCCTGCTCGAGGACGACTCGGTGGCCGTCGAGGCCACGGGCAAGTACCTCAAGATGGCGCTCGGCGAGATCACCGACGACGACTTCGACCAGCGCGAGTGGTTCGCCGACGCGCGCGAGCGGCCGGACCACATCGATCTCTGATCCGTCGCTCGCGGCGCCTCAAGGATGGCCAAACGAACGCGGGCGGCGGGGCGTGGCTCCCGCCACGCCCCGCCGCCCGCGTGTAGACGTTTACGGCATCTGTGCCGGCAGCGACAGCGCCAGGTTGTAAGCCTGCGTCGCGCGCTGCGCGGAGTAGTTCGTGAGGTAGGTGATCCGCGCGGCCCCCGTAAGCCCGGCCGCGTTGTTCTCAATGCACGCCTGAGCTGCGGCGCAGTTCGATTCGAAGCTGCCGTAGGCAGAGCGAACCAGCGGGCTGTAGTACTTGTAGCGGATCATGCCGCCGACGGTGCCGGTGGCATCGAGACTGTCGGCGACCGCTCTGAACGCGTTGTAGGCGGTCTTGGTGGTGGACTCCGTCGGGACGTTCGAGATCCCGCCGTAGTACGGCACGTAGGCGCTCGAGCAGGGCCGTGACATCGCCAGCCACATGACGCCGCCGATGGCGTCGGGCATCCAGGCACGCAGCTGCCAGACGGCGCTGTAGTCCGTCGTCGAGTAGCAGATGGGCCGGTCTGTCTGGGCGTGCGGGCTCATCGCTGCGTAGTTCTGCGTCTCGTCCAGGGACGTGCCCTCGTAGTGGAAACGCATGATCCCCGCGATGTCCTGGCGGGTCAGCGGGTGATCCGGGACGACGAAGACGGGCCGATCCTCGTAGGGCATCGACACGTCAAGATGGAGCGACGGCGCGACCTTGTGGATAGCGCCCCACAGGCGGTTGGTGTTGTACGGGTCCTGAAGACCCGCACGCTTGCCGTACGCCCAGGCGACGTCGAAGGGGCCGCTGGCCGGATTGTAGCGGCCGACGCTGATCGCGAACTGCTCGAGGTCGGGAGAGCCGCGGAACTTGCCCGGCTTGCTGAGGTCGATCTGGCGGATGCGCAGCATGTTGGGCTGCGCGTAGAAAGCGTCGTTGGGGACGCGCGCCGCGACCCAGTGCCGGCCTCCAAGCACCTCAATGACCCAGGCCTCATGTTGATCGGCGACCGCATAGCTCCCGGCGGCGCCACCACTGAAGCCTCGAGTCTCGGCCATCTGCTCTATCAGGTCGACTGCCTGATCCGCCGTGCGACACTGCTGGAGGACCATGTCCCACATCTCGCCGCCAAAGCCGTCTTCAGGATAGGGGTCGGCGTCGGAGATCGCTTTGGAGGTGTCGGTGGCGACGCCGTAGCAGGCCGCGAGCTGGTGCTCGTTGATGCCGCCCTCGACGCAGTCGCCCTTGGTCAGCAGTTGCACGAACTGGTACTTCGCGGGGTCCGGTGCCGGGATCACGCGCACATACGTGAAGTTGTTGGCGGACCAGTCGTTGTTGTAGCCCATCAGTACGGAGCCGTCGGCCGTGGCGTTCTTGCCGGCGAGCACGAAGTTGCACCAGTGCTCCGGGGCGGCGGCCTGGGCGACCTGCGGCGCGGGCGCCTGCGGGCTCGCGCGCCCGCTCATCACCGCTGCCGCAGAGGCGGCGGCCGTCAGCAGCAGGCACAGCAGCAGGACAACAAGCGAAAGCTTCTTCATGGTCTCCTCCACGTCTCGTGTGGGCTCGCAGCGAGCGCGCCAGTGTGTGCGAGGCAACGACCCATCCTCACCGATCGCTCCCCCAATACGCCGCGAGAGGGGCTTTGTCCTACACGGGACACGCGTGGAAGAAGCGGTACTTACGTGCACCCCTGCGGGGGCGGGTGCCTCATCGCGGACTTGGAGGAGGGTATCGACAAGAATCTGATAGGGCTTTAGTGGTTCACTGCCCACCGTGCGCACGAAGACTCCCTCCCCTCTCGGAGCCTGCCGAAACCCCGGCCCCCGCCGGCGTGGGAGACCACCGCCGCAAGGGCGCGCGACGGGCGGCCTCCGCCACCTCCGCCCGAGATCGACCTCCGGGCTACGGAGCGCCCGGGGGTGTCGCGCCGGGTGGTGTCCCACCCAGCGGCATGTCGCCAGTCGGCCCAGCACCCGGCGGCGCCACGACGGGCGGCATGTCGCCGGGCGGCCTCACTCCGGGCAGGGGGGGCCGCCCGGCGGCGCCCCGGGCGCACCGACAGCGTGCACGGCCGTCACGAAGTTCGAGGTGTCCCCTCATGGCTCGCAGCGCCGGCGAGACGACCTGGGCCACCCTGTCAGCGCTCCATCCTGCCGGCTCACGGGGATAGCGGCCGGCATTCATCCTGCGTTCATGCTCACCGGTCACAACCTCGGTCAGGACCTTCAAACCACGACCGGCGCGGCGTGCGACGCCGAGCCGCGCGAAGGAGTGAGTACAGTGGCAACATCGCGGGAGACCGTCGGTGGCGAGATCGTCGAAGACCTCAGCTCAAGGAGCTCGCGGCATTCGGCGCACGGCGCTCGGCGCGCCGAGAAGCGCACCGTTGCCGCCCCCCGGCCGCGGAAGTTCTTCGCGCGGCTCTTCGGCGCGCTCGTCGCCCTCGGCTTGTTCATCAGCGTCGCTGTGGTCGCGCCCGTCACCACGCTGAGCGAACTCGCCGCTCCCGGCGGCGTGCTCATCGCCGTCGGCCGCGTCACGGCGATGGCCGGCACCTATCTCATGCTCGTGACCCTGCTGCTCATCGCTCGCATACCATCCGTCGAACGCGCCCTGGGCCAAGACAAGCTGGTCAAGTTGCACCGGCGCCTGGGGCCATGGGTGATCACTCTGGTGAGCGCCCACGTTGTGGCAGTGACGCTGGGCTATGCGCAACAGGTGAAGACCGGCGCGCTTCACGAGATCGGCGTCCTGATCACCACCTTCCCGGGCATGCTATTAGCCGCCGCGGGCTTCGGCCTGCTGCTGATGGCCGGCCTCACCTCCTACCGCTGCGCGCGCCGCAAGATGCGCTACGAGACGTGGTGGGCCGTCCACCTGTACACGTATCTGGCGGTCGCGCTGTCCTTCGTGCACCAGTTGTGGACCGGAGCCCCCTTCCTTGGTCATCCGGCAGCTCGCGCCTGGTGGATCGGCGTGTGGGCGCTCACGGCGGGAACGGTGCTTGCCTACCGCTGGATCGTGCCGCTGGAAGTCAGTCTGCGTCACCGGCTCTCGGTGCACGCGGTGGTCGAGGAGGCGCCGGGCCTTGTCAGCGTGGTCATGCGCGGACGGCACCTGGATCGCCTGCCGGTGGCCGGCGGCCAGTTTCTGCATTGGCGTTTCCTGAAGCGCGGCATGTGGTGGCAGGCGCACCCCTACTCCCTGTCGTCCCTGCCCGCGGCCGGCCTGATCCGCATCACGGTCAAGGACCTTGGCGACCACAGCCGATCGCTCCAGCGGCTCACGCCGGGCACGCGCGTGGCCATCGAAGGCCCGTACGGAGCCTTCACCCACCACGCACGGCACACCGACCGCGTCCTGCTCGTGGCGGCCGGCGTCGGCGCCACGCCCGTGAGAGCGCTGCTCGACGACCTGCCCCGCCACGTGGACGTGGTCGCCATCCTGCGCGGCGCGAGCGAGCGCGACCTGGTGCTCCACGAAGAGATCCACCAGCTCGTCGCCGCGCGCGGCGGGCGGCTTCACAAGGTCCTCGGCTCGCGCTCGGAGGCTCCCATGGACGCTCCGGCGATGAGTCGCCTCGTCCCCGACATCGCGCAGCGTGACGTGTACGTCTGCGGGCCGGGCGGCTTCATGCGCAGCACGATCGCGGCCGCCCGCGCCTTGGGCGTGCCCCAGCGGCGCATCCATCACGAGGACTTCGCCTTCTAGGCGAACGGCAACGACCACTCGACGCACGGAGGAACCATCATGAACCGCTCACCAGTCGTTATCGCCGCCACAGTTGCCGGGCTGGCCCTGGCTCTGGGATTCCGCCCCGGCGCCGGCACGATAACGCCCTCGAACGCCAAGGCCCTCACGACCGGCAACGCCAACATCTCCGGCGCGCAGACCGTGGTCGGCAGCGACCAGGCCCTCGCCGGCGGCCTCGGCGACATCCAGGTCAAAGTGACCGCCGCCAACGGCAGGATCGTCAGCGTCGGTATGGCCAAGATGAACCTGCACGGGCCACAGTCCGCGCAGATCTCGAACAACGTGATCCCGCAGCTGCAGCAGCAGACGGTGGCCACCAACGGCGGCCCCATCCACGCTGTCTCCGGCGCCACGTACACCAGCAAGGCCTACGCCACGTCGCTGCAGGCCGCTCTGGACCAGCTTAAGGGAGGACCCAATGCAGCGCTCGCAGCAAGTAATGGGAACGGTCGTGTCATTCAGCCTCAGGGAGGCGAAGAGCGCGACTGACGGTGCACCGGCGGAGGCGGCAGCGGCACACCACGCCGCGGCCCGCGCCGCCGAGGCCGCACTTGAGCGGGCCCAAGCTAAGCTGAGCTGGGTCGACGACGTCTTCAGCACCTGGAAGCCGCAGAGCCCGGTGAGCCGCCTGCGGCGCGGCGAGATCGAGCTGGCCACCGCGCCGCCCGAAGTCGCCGAGGTGCTCGAGCTATGCCGCACGGCGCGGGATGTGTCGGAAGGCTGGTTCGACCCCTGGAACCTGCCCGGTGGGCTGGACCCGACGGGCCTCGTGAAGGGGTGGGCCGCGGAGCGCGCCCTCGACGAGCTCAAGAAGGCCGGCGTTCCGGCCGCGCTCATCAACGCCGGCGGCGACATCGCCGCCTACGGGCGGCCGGCGGCCCGCCAGCCCTGGCGAATCGGGATCCGCCATCCGCTGGCCGAGGACCGGCTGCTGCTGATGGTGGAGCTGGACGGCCCCGGCGCCGTCGCCACCTCCGGGACCTACGAACGTGGCGAGCATCTCATCGACCCGCACACCGGCGCGCCGGCTCACGGGCTCCTGTCGGCGACCGTCGTCGGCCTCGATCTGGCGTTCGCCGACGCCCTCGCCACGGCTCTCTTCGTCTCAGGCGGCGCGCTGCTGGAGCGCATCAGCCGCCTGGCAGGCTACCACGGGTTCACGGTCTCGGGCGACGGGTTAGTGCGCGCTACGCGCGGCTTGCCGGTGGCTCTCAAGATCGCGGCGTAGGCAGCGTGAGAGTCATGCGCGTCCCGCTCCCCACCGTGGACTCGGCCACGAGGTCGCCGCCCATACGCCGCAGCGCCCAGCGCGCGATGGCCAAGCCCAACCCCGACCCCCCGCGCTCCTGCGAGCGCGCGGGGTCGACGCGGTAGAAGCGGTCGAAGATGTGCTCCAGCTCGCCGGGCGTAATGCCCTCGCCGTGATCCTTCACGGTCACCGAGCTCACGCCGCCAGCCACGACCGACTCTACCTCGACCGTGCCGCCCGGCGGCGAGTGCTCCAGCGCGTTCTTCAGGACGTTGGCCAGGGCGCGCTGCGTGTGCCGCTCGTCGCCGACGGCTGGCGCCAGGTCCGCGCCGCCCGCCTGCACCCTCACATCTCTCGCGGCTGCAAGGCCCGCCAGCTTCTGCGTCGTCTGGCGGGCGAGAGCCGCCAGGTCGAAGCGCTCGGCCACGAGCGGCTCCTGATGGGCGTCGATGCGCGACAGCGTGAGCAGGTCCTCGACCATGCCGGTCATGCGATCGACCTCTTCGAGCCCGCTCAGCAGCACCAGCCGGGCTTCCTCGGCAAACCGCGGATCGCGGAGCGCCACCTGGAAATCGGTCTTCATGATGGCGAGCGGCGTGCGCAGCTCGTGCGAGGCGTCGGCGACGAAGCGCTTCTGCGCCGCTACGTTGTCGCGGATGGGGCGCAGCGTGCTGCGTGCAAACAGCAGGCCGCCGATGCCGACCGCCAGGATGACGGCTCCGTCCACGAAAAGGAGACGCCAGCGAAACGCGCCCAGCGACCGCGTCACGAACTCCTGCTCGGTCTCGCCGGAGCCAAACGCCCCCCGGGCCGCGGTCTGCAGGTCGCTGCGTACATTGAGGTAGGTGATGACGCTCGAAGCCACCACCAGGATGACGACGATCCCGGCGAAGAGCAGCGCGAGGCGGAAGCGAGCGCGCGCGAAGACGTCAGGGGCGGCCGGCTCAGTCACGCGCCGGCTCCCCTTCGGCGGCGCGGAGCACGTAGCCGGCGCCGCGAAGTGTCTTGACGCGGCTGGGCTCGCCGGGCCTGTCGAGCTTGCGGCGCAGGCGGCCGATGTACACGTCCACGATGTTGGAGAAGGCGTCGTACTCCTCGTCCCAGGCATGATCGAGGATGCGGTCCCGCGTGAGCACCTGCCCAGGGTGCCGCATGAACAGCTCAAGGAGGCCGAACTCCTTAGCGCTCAGCGTGACCTCCTCGCCGCCGCGCAGCACGCGGCGCTGCGCCGGGTCCAGGCTGAGGTCACCGACCACCAGCGTCGGCGGCAGCGCTACCGGAGGCCGCCGCAGCAGAGTGCGAATGCGTGCCAGGAGCTCGTCGAAGTCAAAGGGCTTCACGAGGTAGTCGTCGGCGCCGCCGTCCAGGCCGGCCACCTTGTCCGCCGTCGCGTCCCGCGCGGTCAGCATGAGCACGGGAACGGCCAGGCCCCTATCGCGCAGTTCGCGGCACAGAGTGACGCCGTCCACGCCCGGCAGCATCACGTCGAGGAGCACCAGATCGTAGCGCGAGCCTTCGGCGTCGTCGCGCGCGGCCACCAGGCGCTTACGCGCGGTCAAGCCGTCGTGCAGTATGTCCGCGGCGTAGCCCTCGGCCTCGAGACCCTTCTTCAGAGACTGAGCGAGCTTGACGGCATCTTCCACAATGAGGATCCGCATCGCCCGTACACTTCCCGCTTTGGTCTCTGCGCACTCAGCTTCCCTACGCTCGGTCAAGCAGGCACCCGAAGCAAGCGGTGTACGGGTCGGAGATGAGAGCAGGCGGCGGGGGCGGCGTGCGCCGGCCCCGCCGCCCGTCACTCGTGCATCGACGCGCGCGAAGCGCTGCTACGCCGCGCGGCTCCCACGCTCGCGGTCGTTGAGATCGGTGACCATCCCCGATCCCCTCGACTCTGACGAATCGTAGGAGCTCGCCGCGACGGCCGCGCTCTGGCGACCGGCAGAGGCGATGAGCGAGTAGACGACGAGGACGTCGATGGCCATGATCATCAGCGACCACACGGGGTACGCCTGGCCGAACAGCAGCTGCGAGAGCGCGCTCAGGCCGTCGACAGTCACGCCGAGCCAGCGGGCCCACTCGCGGCCGCTGAGAACGCTGAGGCCCGAAAGCACGCCTGCAACGCCGAGACCGGTGATGATCCAGCCCCACGTGCGCAGGTCGCTGAAGACGAACACGGCGTTCGCCGTGAAGAACGATGACTTGTAGACGGCCGTCAGGCCTTCAATGAGGGCGAAGATCCCGCCGATGGCGAGTACGACGGCGAGACACTTAGCAGCCCTGAGCCTCTGCTTGTACGAGGTTCCATAGGGCAGCGCCTTTCGTTCTCCTAAGGATGTGTCCGATGAGGACACTCAGAATAGTGCCCGGGCCAGCACAAAACCTGACCGGTCGGTGCCGCTCGGCGCGGTGAGCCGCTCAGGTGCGGCCGTGGCGCCTCTCGACGTGGTCCACCCAGGGAGACGGTTTGGCAGAGAGCGGCCCGGCCGCGACCTCAGCGCGCAGGTCCAGGTTCGCCGGCGTGAACGTCTCGAGCGTCTCGCGGAGCTTGGCGATGCGCTCCTGGAAGCCAAGCTGCGACCGCGAGGACGCTATGGCGTCCTTGTCTTCCCACGACCCGATGCTCATGAAGCGCAGGGGCTGATCCTCGTCCTGCAGCAGGCGACAGATGCGCGCGCCCGGCGAGGTGGCAGCCGTCCACTCGGCCAGTTCGCGCCAGCCGGCGATGAAGTCGTCCTCCCGCCCGGGCTTCACGATCCAGACACAGTAGGTGTAGGGCTGAGCCATCTTCGCCTTCCTTGGTCGCGCCCTGCCGCACGTTTGTCAAGAGTGTTCCCCGAGAGAGAAGGCTCAAGCAGGCCGCGGAGCGATGCAGGAGCCTCAAGTCCCGGCACGAACATGCCGATGCACCTACTTCAGCCGGGCGTCCGGGGGTTCCGCGTGCGCGAGTCCACTCAGGCCAGACCGAAGCTCTTCCTCACCTTCGCCGGCGTCGACCTGGCGCTGGCCCGCCCGGTGGCCGCGCAACTGCGAAGCGCCGGCGGCGGCCTCATCCTAGACTGGGCGGTGTCCAGCGAGCCCTTTGCGGCGCAGCGGTCCGACCTCATCCGCGCCAGCCTCGCGCTGCGCCTCAAGCGCTGCGTGGCCACCATCTGCCTGTTCGGCGCCGAGACCCTCGAGGACGACTGGGTACGCTGGACGCTGGCCACGGCGCAGCAGCTCCGCCACCCCCTGCTCGGCGCCTCGTTCGCCGGCGCGGCCTCCGGCGACGTCGCCGAGCTGCTGGAGTCGATCGGGGCGGAGATCGTGCCGCTGCGTGGCGAAGCCATCGCGCAGCGGCTGACGCAGCGCCCCGTGCTCCCGCCCACGGAGCGCCTCACGGCTGACGACCTCTTCAGTGCGCTGCAGCTGATGAGGCACCCGCTGCGCTAGCGGCCTGAGCCTCATGCCCGGCGCCGATATCCTGATCTACACCAAGCAGTGGTGCCCGTATTGCGCCACAGCCAAGGCGCTGCTGCGCTCCAAGGGCCTCGAGTGGCGCGAGCTGGACGTGACCTTCGACGAATACCTGCAGCAGGAAATGGTCGAGCGCTCCGGGCGGCGCAGCGTGCCCGAGATCTTCCTCGGGGGAGAGCTCGTGGGCGGCTACGACGACCTCGCGCGGCTCAACGCGACCGGCGAGCTCGACCGGCGGCTCGGTCGCGAGCCGGTCGAGCTCAGGACGCTCTACGACGTCGCCATCGTCGGCGGCGGGCCCGCGGGCCTCGCCGCCGCCATGTACGCGGCGCGCAAGAACCTCAACACGATCGTCGTGGCGATGGACGTCGGTGGCCAGCTCGGCACCACCCGTGACGTCGCCAACTACCCCGGCTACGAGCTCGTCAGCGGACCCGATCTGGTGCAGAAGTTCTTCGCCCAGGCATCGCACTACGGCATCGAGAAGCTCATCGGCGAGCAGGTGGTGGGGGTGCGTATCGACAGGCGCAGCAAGGTGCTGGTGCTCGAGTCGCGGCGCGAAGTCGCGGCGCGCGCCGTGATCGTCGCCAGCGGCGTCCAGAAGCGCCACCTGCGCATCCCCGGCGAGAAAGAGCTCGCCGGCCGCGGCGTCGTGTACTGCTCCACATGCGACGGGCCGCTGTTCAAGGGCCTCGACGTGGCCGTGGTGGGCGGCGGCAATTCGGCCCTCGAGGCGGCCCTTGAGATGGACGGCATCGCGCGCGCGGTGCAGCTCGTGGCGCGCAGCGGGCTCGCCGGCGACCAGGTCCTCGAGGACAAGATCGCCACCGCCTCTGGCGTCGAGGTGCTGGCGCACCACGAGCCCGTGGAGATCCACGGCGGCGACGCGGTCGACGGCCTCACGGTGCTCGACCGCGAGGCGGGCACTACGGCGAGGCTCGCCGTGCAGGGCGTCTTCGTCGAGATCGGCCTCTTCCCCAACACGGGGTTCGCCCTCGACCTCGTAGACACCAACGAGCGCGGCGAGATCATCGTCGACAGCCGTTGCCGCACCGGCGTGCGCGGCGTGTTCGCCGCCGGCGACTGCACCGACACGCACGACAAGCAGATCGTGATCTCGGTGGGCGAGGGCGCCAAGGCAGCGCTGGCGGCGTTCGAGTACCTGGTGGCGCAGTTCTGAGCGGCACGCGCGGCTGCGGCCACGACGACCGCCGTTTTCTGCCTCAGGCCCGGCACACGGCCGGGGACTACGATCCTCAGGTGTAGTTCGGGGTGAACCAGGTGGCCGCCGTCAACGTGGCGCCGTGGTAGACAGCCTTGGCCTTGACGGTGACCTTCACGCCCTCAGGAGCCGTGTCGGGATTCGGGGTCGTCTTGACCCGCGCCATACCCTGCGCATCGGTGGTCGCGTAGCGGCGCACCACGCCCGACTTGAGCTTGAACGAGAACGTGACCCTGACGCCCTTCACTTTGTGCCCGGCGCCGTCCTTGAGGCGGGCCGTCAGCCACATGGGGTCGCCGCACGGGTAGTGCGTCGAGACGCCGGCGCTGAGACGAGCCGCGCCGGCTCGCGTCTGCGCAGCGCCGGCCGGCCGGTCGCCCGCCAGGGCGACGACGCCGGCGCACGCGACGGCGGCGAGCGCCATCGCGGCGAACGTCAACCTGAGGACCTTCACGTTTCCTCCTCCACCGTACCTGCCAGAACGACCCGGTCCCGACCCTGCTCCTTGGCAGTGTACAACGCGTCGTCGGCGCGTGCGATGAGCCGGTCGGCGGAGTCGCGGCCGCGCACGGCGCCGCCGAGGCTCACCTGCCAGAACGACCCGGTCCCGACCCTGCTCCTTGGCAGTGTACAACGCGTCGTCGGCGCGTGCGATGAGCCGGTCGGCGGAGTCGCGGCCGCGCACGGCGCCGCCGAGGCTCACCGTGACGGCGACCTCGTCCCCGTCCACGACGAACGGCGTGTGACTGATCGCACGGCGAATACGCTCCAGCACATCTCTCAGCTCCGTCTCGCCGCACCCGGGGACGATCACGAGGAACTCCTCGCCACCGAAGCGCCCGAAGCTGTCGTAGGGCCGCATGACGTCAAGGGCACGCCGCACGACCTCGCGGAGCACGGCGTCACCGGCCGCGTGGCCATAGGTGTCGTTGACAAGCTTGAAGTGGTCGAT
>JAPLCM010000200.1 GCA_026392275.1 Actinomycetota bacterium
CCGGCGCACAACACGAGCTTTCGCGACAACTACCTCGAATGCGAATACGACCTCAGCCGGGTGTTCTTCATCGCTACAGCCAACGACGTCGAAGGCATCCCGCATACGCTGTACGACCGCCTCGAGGTGATCCACCTGAGCGGCTACACGCTGCCCGAGAAGCTGGCGATCGCCCGTAAGCACCTGATCCCGGGCACCGCCAGAGACTCCGGCCTGCGCCGCGGTGACGTCAGGTTCGGCCCCGGCGCCCTGCAGGCCATCGTGCGCGGTTACACGCGTGAGGCGGGTGTGCGCGATCTGGAGCGCGCTCTGCGGCGCATCGAGCGCAAGGTGGCGCGCAAGCACCTCGAGGACGGCGCCGCGCTGCCGCTCACGGTGGAGGCCGACGATCTGCGCGCGTATCTTGGCGAGGCCGTCTGGCTCGATGCCGAGCTGCGGCGCACGGCGAGGGTGGGGGAGAGCCTGGGCCTCGCCTACACCTCCGACGGCGGGGAGGTGCTGACCGTGGAAGCGATCATCGCCCGTGGTCGCGGCGAGCTGGTGCTCACCGGTCAGCTCGGCGACGTCATGCAGGAGTCGGCCTCCGCGGCCTGGGGGCACCTGCTGGCCAACGTCGAGCGCGATGCGGCGCTCCGCGCGCTGCTGCGCCGCTCGCCGCACCTCACCAAGGACGGCCTCGACCTCGCCAACCAGGACGTGCGCGTCCACGTGCCCGAAGGCGCAGTGCCGAAGGACGGCCCGTCGGCGGGCCTCGCCCTCGCCGTGGCGATGCTCTCGGCCCTTGGGCGCGTGCCCGTGAAGCCGCGCGTCGCGATGACCGGCGAGATCACGCTGGGCGGCCGCATCCTCCGCGTCGGCGGCCTCAAGGAGAAGCTTCTGGCCGCCTCGCGCAGCGGCATCCACACTGTCTTGCTGCCGGCCGGTAACCGGGGCACCGTCGCCGAACTGCCGCCCGAAGTGCTCGGCAGGCTCAAACTCGTCTACGTAGACAAGTTCGAGGACGCCCTGCCGTACGTGTTCGGCGGCCGCCGGGCGCCTGCCGCGAACCAGCTCGAGCCTGCGGGTGCAGGGGTCGTCCGATAGAGCCGCGTCGGCGTCGGGTACACTCAGTCACATACGTAGGTCGATATTCGCCTCCAAGGAGCAACGAAAATGAGCGAGGAACACGATCACCAGACGCCCGGCTCGAGCCTCGAACCAGCCGTCGATGCGGGCGGCGGCCAGCTCGAGCGGCACTGCTCGCAATGCGGGGTCGGTATAGAGGGGTCGCACGAGTTCTGCCAGGCGTGCGCCATCGAGGCCAGTGGCGACGAGGTTCCGTCGGTGGCTGACCCCGCCTGAGGCGCTGCGGCCCCACAGGGCCGCGACTAACGAAGGAGCGTCGCGGGCGGTTCGCCGGCGACGCCTCCATGACGGGGAAGGCGGTGCGGTCCGCCGCACGAGATGCGCACGCCGCCGGCGCGTCGGCGCCGGCGGCCGGCCTCGGCGGGCGCTCGGCAGCGCCGCCCGCCTCCCGCTATACTGTCGCGTGGCCGCGGGTGGGCATGGCCGAGCCCGCGCTCGCAGCGCCCACGTCACCACTCGCCAGTACCGAGGCCCCATGACTGACGCACAGAGTATCGACTACCTCCGCGACACCACGCGCTTCGAGCCCGCCGCCGTCGAAGCGCGCTGGATGAAGCTGTGGCTCGAGTCGCACCTTTTCCATGCCGAGCCCGATCCGGCTCGCGAGCCGTATTCCATCGTCATCCCGCCGCCCAACATTACCGGCGTGCTGCACATGGGCCACGCCCTCAACAGCACGATCCAGGACGTGCTCACGCGCTACCACCGCATGCTCGGCGAGAACGCCTGCTGGCTGGTGGGCACCGACCACGCCGGCATCGCCACCCAGAACGTCGTCGAGAAGATGTTGCGCGCGGAGGGCCTCACCAAAGAGGACCTGGGCCGGGAGGAGTTCGCCAAACGCGTGTGGGAGTGGCGTCTTCAGTCCGGCGGCACGATCATCGAGCAACTCAAGAGCCTCGGCTGCTCGTGCGACTACGAGCGCGAGCGCTTCACCTTCGACGAGGGCTACGTGAAGGCCGTCACCAAGGTCTTCGTGGCGCTCTACGACAAGGGCTACATCCACAAGGACAGCTATCTGGTGAACTGGTGCCCGCGCTGTGGCACGGCGATCAGCGACCTCGAAGTGGCCTACAAGGAGATGCCGGGCACGCTCAACTTCATCCGCTACCCGGTGGACGGCGGGGGCTCGGTGACCATCGCCACCACGCGCCCCGAGACGATGCTCGGCGACACCGCGGTGGCCGTACACCCCGACGACGAGCGGTACCAGGACGTCGTCGGCAAGACGGCCACCCTGCCGCTGCTCGGGCGTGCTCTCAGGATCGTCACCGACGAGCGCGTCGACCCGGCGTTCGGCAGCGGCGCCCTCAAGATCACGCCGGCCCACGACCTCACCGACTTCGACATCGGCCGCACTCACGGGCTGGAAGTCGTCCAGGCCATCGGCCAGGACGGCCGCATCACCGCCGCCGGCGGCCCTTACGCCGGCCTCGAGGTCAAGGAGGCCGCCGCGCGCGTGGTCGCCGACCTCGACAAGCTCGGCGCCCTCGAGAAGGTGGAGGACTACTCACACAGCGTCGCCACGTGCGACCGCTGCGGTACGCCCATCGAGCCGCTTATCAGCGAGCAGTGGTTCATGGACATGGACGAGCTCAAAGTGCCGGCCACCGAGGTCGTGCGCGACGGCAGGGTGAAGTTCACGCCGGAGCGCTGGGGCCGCGTGTACATCGACTGGATGGAGAAGCTTCGCCCTTGGTGCATCAGTCGCCAGCTGTGGTGGGGGCATCAGCTGCCGGTGTGGTACTGCGAGAGCGGTCACGTGAACGTCGCCGAGGCGGAGCCGCACGTCTGCGGCGAGTGCGGCTCCTCGGCTCTCACCCGCGAGACCGACGTCCTCGACACCTGGTTCAGCTCGGCGCTCTGGCCGTTCGCCACCTGGGGCTGGCCCGACGAGACCGCCGATCTCGCCTACTTCTATCCCACCAGCGTGCTCAGCACGGCCCGCGAGATCATCTTCCTCTGGGTCGCGCGCATGACCATGATGGGTCTCGAGTTCGTCGGCGAGATCCCGTTCCACGACGTCTACATCCACTCCGTGATCCAGGCCGCCGACGGGCGGCGCATGAGCAAGAGCCTGGGCACCGGCATCGATCCGCTGGAGATGATCGAGAAGTACGGCGCCGACGCCACACGCTTCGCGCTCCTCCTCATGAGCAGCAGCCAGGACGTGCGCTTCAGCGAAGAGAAGATCGTCATGGGCCGCGGCTTCGCCAACAAGCTGTGGAACGCGTCGCGGCTGGTCCTCCTGGCCAGCGAGGGGCTCCCGGCCGAGCGCAGCGCTGCACATCAAGTCGATCGCTGGATCACGAGCCGCTTTCAGCGCTGCCTGGCCGAGGTGGAGGCGGCAGTCACCATCTTCGATTTCGCCGCGGCCATCGACACGCTCTATCACTTCGTCTGGGACGAGTTCTGCGACTGGTACCTAGAGCTCGTCAAGGTGCGCCTGGACGTGAGTCAGATCCGGACGGGCGATGCAGTCACCGTGGATGGTGAGGACGTAATCGTTGACTGAACTGGTGTTCGTCAAGCTGGGTGGTTCGCTCATCACAGACAAACGCAAGGAGGCCACAGCCCGCATGGACGTCATTGTCCGGCTGGCCGAGGAAATCCACCGCGCCCTCAACGTGCGTCCTGACCTGAGCCTGGTGCTGGGGCATGGCAGCGGATCTTTCGGACACGTCGTCGCGGAGCGCTATCACGTGCAGAGCGGCTGCAGCGACTGGCGTGGCTACGCCGAGACGGCCGCGGTCGCAAACCGCCTGAACCGCATCGTGACGGATTCCCTGCTGGCCGCCAACGTCCCTGCAGTCTCTCTGCAGCCGTCAGCGTCGGCACGCAGTCGCGCCGGCAGGTTGGTGCTGCTGGCCGTGCACCCTGTGAAGGAGCTGCTGCGCCGGAGTCTGGTGCCTCTGGTGTATGGCGATGTGGCCCTCGACGACGAGTGGGGCAGCACCATCATCTCCACCGAGGTTACCTTTGCGTACCTGGCGCGTGCCCTGCATCCGCGCCGCATCGTGCTGGCGGGAGAGGTCGAAGGGGTCTTCAGCTCTGATCCATTCAAGGACAGGAGCGCATACCTGATTCCGGTCATCGAGGTGCATCGCCTGGAGCAACTGGAGTCAGCGCTGGGCGGCTCACACGCCGTGGACGTGACCGGT
>JAPLCM010000158.1 GCA_026392275.1 Actinomycetota bacterium
GCCGACGGCGAGGACCACGACGGCGACGGCGACGTAGGCGTAGATCTGACGGCGCGAACGCTGCATGGTCACCTCCGGAGAGCACGCGGACAGGAGCATCGCAGGCGCCCACGCCTGCTCGCCGCGGGCCTGCTCCGGAAAGGCTAGGCCCGAGCGCCGCGTGAGTCATCGCCCCTGAGGGGCGATTCGAGGGGGTGACAGTGGGTGCGGGTCCCGCGCCGCGACGGCGCAAATGGGCCGGGGAGCGGCGCTCTCGCCCCTCCCCGGCTGTCGCCAGAGCCGCCCCGGCTGGTCTACCTCACGACGAAGTTGACCAGCTTGCCGGGCACGTAGATCTCTTTCACGACCTGCTTGCCCTCGAGAAAGCGCGCGGCGTTCTCCGCGGCGCGCGCCTGCGCCAGCACGCCGTCCTTCTCGGCGCCGACGGGCACCTCGAGGCGGTCGCGCAGCTTGCCGTTCACCTGCACCACCACGGTTACGACATCGTCCGCGGCCAGCTGTTCGTCCCAGGCCGCCCAGGAGGCGTCGAGCACCGTGTCCCCGTGCCCGAGCAGCTCCCAGACCTCCGCCGCGATGTGCGGCGCCATCGGCGCCACCAGCAAGGTCATGTCGGTGACCGCATCGCGCCACTGCGCGAGCGTGAGCGCGCCTCGTGCGCCGGCCCAGACCTCGAGCAGTTCGTTCTGCAGCTCCATGAGCGCCGAGACGGCGGTGTTGAAGCGAAAGGCCTCGAGGTCGTGCGTGACCTTGCGGATGGTCTTGTTGAGGGTACGCAGGGCCCGGCGGCCCTTCTCGGCCGCGGCCTCGTCCGCCGGCGCCCCGCCACCCTGCGCGTCCACGACCTCGGCGACGAGGTTCCAGAAACGGCCCAGGAAGCGGAAGCACCCTTGCACACCACGGTCGCTCCAGGCGACGCTCTGTTCGAAGGGGGCGATGAAGAGCTCGTACAGGCGCAGGGCGTCGGCGCCATACTGCTCCACGACGCTGTCGGGCGTGATCACGTTGCCCTTGCTCTTGCTCATCTTCTGGCCGTCCTCGGCCTGGATCATGCCTTGATTGCGGAGCCGTGCGTAGGGCTCACCGAAGCTCGCGTAGCCGGCGTCCTGCGCGACCTTGCAGAAGAAGCGCGCGTACAGGAGGTGCATCACCGCGTGCTCGGCGCCGCCGACGTAGAGGTCGACCGGCAGCCAGTGCTCGGCCTCGTCGCGGTCGAAGGCGGCGGTCTCGTCGTGCGGCGAGGCGAAGCGGAAGTGATACCAGCTGGAGCAGGCGAACGTGTCCATGGTGTCGGTCTCGCGGCGGCCCGGCCCCCCGCACTTGGGGCAGGTGGTGTGCACGAACTCCTCGTCGCGAGCCAGCGGCGAGCGCCCGTCGTCGGTCGGGTGGAAGTCCTCGAGATCGGGCAGGAGCACGGGCAGCTGATCGACCGGGACGGGCACGGGCCCGCAGGCATCGCAGTGCACGATGGGGATCGGCGCGCCCCAGTAGCGCTGCCGGCTGATGAGCCAGTCGCGGAGCTTGAAGTTGACCTTCTTGCGGGCGGCGCCACGCTCACCGAGCCAGGCCACCACGGCCTCGAAGGCCTCTCCCGGCGCCGCCAGACCGTCGAACCGCCCTGAGTTCACCATGAAGCCGTCGCCGGTGTAGGCCTCGGCCAGTTCCCCTTGCGCCCCTGCCTCGGGAGCGATGACTTCGACGATCGGCAGCGCGAACGCGGTGGCAAACTGGAAGTCGCGTTCGTCGTGCGCCGGGACGGCCATGATGGCGCCGGTGCCGTAGCCGGTCAGCACGTAGTCGCTGATCCAGATCGGCACCGGCTCGTCGTTGACCGGGTTGACGGCGTAGGCGCCGAGGAAGACGCCGGTCTTCTCCTTCTCCGTGCTCAGACGCTCGATCTCGCTCTGCCGCCGCGCCTGGTCCTGATAGGCCGTGACGGCGTCCCGCTTGTCCGGCGCCGTCAGCTCGTCCACCAGGGGATGCTCCGGGGCCAGCACCATGTAGGTGGCGCCGAACAGCGTGTCCGGCCGGGTCGTGAAGACCGTCAGGACGTCGTCACGCCCCGGCAGCCCGAAATCGACCTCGGCGCCCTCGCTGCGCCCGATCCAGTTGGCCTGCATGAGCTTGATCTGCTCGGGCCAGTCGATGGTGCCGAGATCGTCGAGCAGGCGCTGCGCGTAGTCGGTGATGCGCAGATACCACTGCTCGAGGTCCTTCTTGGTGACGTCGCTGCCGCAGCGCCAGCACTTGCCCTGCTCCACCTGCTCGTTGGCGAGGATCGTCTTGCAGCTCGGGCACCACCACTGCCGCCCTGTGGAGCGGTACGCGAGGCCGCGCTCGTACAGGAGCAGGAAGAACCACTGCGTCCAGCGATAGTAGTCGGGGAAGCAGCTGGTGATCTCGCGCGACCAGTCGAACGACAGGCCGATGAGGTCCATCTGACGGTGGTAGTTGGCGATGTTGCGCACGGTCGTCACGCGCGGGTTGACGCCCATCTTGATGGCGTAGTTCTCGGCCGGCAGGCCGAAGGCATCCCAGCCCATGGGGTGAAGGACGTTGAACCCCTGCATGCGCCTGAACCGCGCCACGACATCGGTGGGCACGTAGTTGCGGCAGTGGCCGACGCTGAGACCATCGCCGGAAGGGTACGGGAAGAAGTCCAGGCAGAAGAACTTGGGCTTGTCGCTCTCGTCTGGGGTGCGGTAGGCGTCGCGCTCCTTCCAGATGCGCTGCCACTTCTGCTCGATGGCGTGCGGGTCGTAGCGTCGATCCATGAGATCCTCTCTGGCGGCCGCCTGCGGCGCGCCCGCGGCCGCAAGGCCCCCGGGCGCCCAGCGCCTGATTCTACATGAGCGCCACCGTGGCTGACGGCCCTGCGGCGCGACCGGCGCCGCGCCCACGCCGCCACGGCGCCGCGCCGCCGGAGGCGGTGCCCGACCGCACGCCCGCCCTCCCGGAGCGCCGCCCCACAGACGGCGGGCGTGCGGTTGCCGGCAGGCAGGCCTGTGCTATACTTCCGTGCCTGCCGGCACAGGTCGGCACCCCTTCGGTGGGGGTATAGCTCAGCTGGGAGAGCGTCTGGCTGGCAGCCAGAAGGTCAGCGGTTCGAGCCCGCTTACCTCCACCAATTCTTCCGCCTGCGGGTGTCCCCACCACCCTTCGAGTACACTCTGACGTCGTGAGCCCGGAACCCCCCGCACCCCGCCCGCACGCCCTTACCGCGCTCGTCTTCTTTGCCGGCATCGGCTCGATGGCCACCGAGATCTGCGCGTCACGGCTGCTGGCGCCCTATTTCGGATCGTCCACCGCCGTGTGGGCCAACATCATTGGCCTGATCCTCGCCGCGCTGTCGCTGGGCTACTGGCTCGGCGGCCGGCTTGCCGACAGGCATCCGTCCGCCACGCTGCTCGCGACCATCGTGATCGCCGCCGCAGCGCTCATCGCCGCTGTGCCCTTCGTGGCGCGGCCCTTCCTCGATCTCTCGGTACGCGGTATCGAGACGCTCTCGACCGGCGCCGTACTCGGTTCCTTCGCGGCGGCGCTGGCGCTGTTCGCGCCGCCGGTCGTGCTGCTCGGCATGGTCACGCCGTTCGCGGTAAGGCTGGCGGCGACCGGTGTCAGCGACGCCGGCCGCGTCGCCGGGCGCATCTTTGCGCTCTCCACCGCGGGTAGCATCCTGGGGACGTTCTTCGCGGCGCTCATCGCCATCCCGCTCATCGGCACGCAACGCACCATGCTGTGCGCCGCGGCGGTCATCGCCTTCGCCGCCGTACCGCTGCTGAGCCGCCGTCGGCTTGTCCCCGGGGTCGTCGCAGCGACCGTCATCGCCGCGCTCCTCGCCATACCGCCGGGAGTGGTCAAGGCCGAGGCCGGCCTCATCCACGAGGAGGAGTCCCGCTACCAGTTCATCCAGGTCGTGGAGCAGGGTCCCGAGCGTCGCCTGTACCTCAACGAGGGCCTCGCCATCCACTCGCTGTGGCGCGCCGACACGGTGCTCACCGGCGGCGAATGGGACATGTTCCTCACGGCGCCGCCACTTCTCGACCGACCGGCGGCGCGTGTTGCCATTCTTGGCAACGCCGCCGGCACCACGGCGCGCGCCTTCGGGGTCTACTACCCGCAGGCGCGCATCGACGGCGTCGAGATCGACCCCGCCGTGAGCGCCGTGGGCCGCCGCTACTTCGGCCTCGCCGACAACCCCGCGCTCACCGTGGTGACGGCCGACGCGCGCCCCTTCCTTCAGGCAAGCGACGAGCGCTACGACCTCATCCTCATCGACGCCTACCGGCAGCCCTACGTGCCCTTCTACCTCGCGACCCGCGAGTTCTTTCGCCTGGTGCGGCAGCGCCTGCGCCCCGGAGGGATCGTAGCGCTCAACGTCTCCACGGTGCCCGGCGACGACCGCCTGGCACGGGCCGTCGCCGGCACGCTCGCCACGGAGCTCCCTCAGGTCGTCACCTGGCAGGCGCTGCGCTTCAATCAGTTCGTCGTGGGCCTCAGCGCGCCGCAGCCGCGGGCGGTCATGACCGCCCGTCTCCTCGCGGCGCCTGCGGACCTGCTGCCCGACACGCGTCTCTTTGTACGAGACATGCGCACGGCCGCGCCTGCGGCGCGGCCGTGGACCGACGACCGCGCCCCCGTGGAGTGGGTCACCGACCGCATGATCGCTGCCTACGCCCTGCGTGGCGCCGGCGGCACGGAGGACCTCCTCCCCACCGCGCCGCGCTGAGCGCCCGCTGAGGGCGCCGATCCGGCGCCGGCGGCGGCCCTCGAAGCCCGGTGCGCCCTGCCGCCCGAGGCCGGCCGGGTTTAGCGCCCGACTGCTGAGGAAAGTAACGGGTCACATGCACTGGGGCGCTGAGTCGCGGTGCTGTCCCGGCACTCTACCGAAGGAGGCGCGCATGGAGGAAAGGCCGCAGTTCAGCGTGGGCTACGAGATCCTCAGCGACGACATCGGTGTGGTTGTCCTCGTCGGCGAGATCGACATCTACTCGGCGCCGGAGTTCAAGGAAGTCCTCGTCAGCGGCATCGAAGGCGGCGCCCGCAAGGTCATCGTCGATCTTTCAGAGGTCACCTTCATCGACTCGACGGCCCTGGGAGTCCTCGTAAGCGGCGCGAAACGCGTGCGGCCACGCAACGGCAATCTCGACATCGTCTGCACTGACGAGAACATCATCCGCATCTTCGAGATCACCGGCCTCGACCGCATCTTCGGTATCTACCCGTCTCGCGGAGAGGCCGTCAAGGCGGCCGCGCCCTGACAGGCCCGGCCGTACCACGACTCCCAGAGGCGAGCGCCGACGGGTCACACAGGGCGTTCGTCGGGGCGACGGCGATGGAGCATTGCAGCGCGAAGTATCTGCTGCGCCGCAGCCTCCACAATGTGGCCGAAGAAATGTTGAAGACAAGGACATACGGGGTCGGGCGCATCTGCATCGTCGATGGCTGCGGGACCCTTCTTTCGGCGTACAACCCGTCCAGCGTGTGCGCGCTGCATGGGGCCTCCTGGGAAGACGATTTCCTTCGCGACGCCCGCAAGTCGAGCCGCCGCCAGGAATTCAGCTGCCGCTGCGCTTTCGAGCCGTGCGGGCGCGAGTTCATGACCACGAACTCGGCGAAGAAGTACTGCACCGACTCCTGTCGCATGAAGGCCTTCCAGGCACGCGTCATGGCGGCGCGCCGCATGGGAGACATGTGCGGCGCCCGGCGCGCCAGCTGAGCGCAGATCAGACTCCGGCACCTAAGGGCGGCACCAGGCAGCCGTTCACTGGTGCGCGCGGCGTCAGGCGCGCGCCGAGTTGAAGGCCGGCGGTATGACCGGCAGGCGACCGCTGACCAGCCTGGCCACCGCCTCGTCGACCGATTCGAAGACCGGCACCACGTTGGGCAGCCCCACCAGGGCAAGCACCCGCCGCACCTGACCTGTCGGCTGCACCAGCACCAGCTCCTTGCGCCGTGCCCGCTGGTCGGTCAGCAGGCGCACGACAAAGGCGATGAAGCTCGAATCGACGAACGTCGTGGCCGCCAGGTCGATGACGAGGTGATCCTGGTGATACAGCGGACCGAGGTGGCGCCGCAGAAAGCGGTCGATGTGGGGCACGGTGTCGAGATCGAACTCTCCCGAAAGCACGAGCACGGGAGGCGTGCCGACCGCCCCCCGGGAAGCGACGAGACGGAGTCTGGTCTCGTGCGCAACCGACTCCTGAAAGCCGCCAGATGGACGCGCCAACGTGCTACCTCCCTGCTGTCGAGCCCGACCTGCGCGGAGGAAGCGGCGCCGGCGTACCATCGCACGAGAAGACCCCCAAAGCGCCCTTGCGAGCGCTAGCGCGACGCTAGGACACGGCGAGCAAGCTGTAAAGGGCTGCGTCGGCAGCTTTGGGAGCTTGCTGGGTGAGTCTCCGCGAAAGCCTGAGAGAGCGCCGCAAGACCTCAGGTCAAGGTCGAGACAGCCTCAGGAGAAGGTCGAGACTCGGCAGAAGGGCCGGCGACCGACCCGGTGGCGTCAGGACTCGTCGGCGCGCGCCGCAAGCTTGAGCTTGCGATACTGCGGCTCGCGCTCCTTGAGCACCGTGAGGATGGGGCTGGCCACGAAGATCGACGAATACGCCCCCGACAGGATGCCGACGAGCAGCGCAAAGGCGAAGTCCTTGAGCGTGGCGCCGCCGAAGAGCAGCAGGCAGAGCACGGGGAACAAGACGATCATCGTCGTGTTGATGGAGCGCGTCAGCGTCTCCCAGATGGACACGTTGACCATGTCGCCGTAGGGCATGCGGCTGAGCTTGGGCTGATTCTCGCGGATGCGGTCGAACACGATGACCGTGTCATACAGCGAGTAGCCGAGGATCGTAAGCACCGCGGCGATGGTCGCCGTCGTCACCTCGCGCCCCGTGAGCGAGTAGATGCCGACCACGATGAGAAGGTCGTGGACCTCAGCGGCGATGGCGCCGATGGCGAACTTCCACTGGAAGCGGAACGTGACGTAGATGAGGATCAACAGCAAGGCGATGGCGACTGCCTTGAGGGACGAGCTCACGACCTGGCGGCCAAAGGTGGCGCCCACGGTCTCCAGGCTGAAGATCTCCGTACCGTTGGACTTGGCGATCGTGAACGCGTCGTTGAGCGCCTGCTTGAGCTTGGCCTGCTCCGCGGTGGACAGCGTCACGGTCTGGATCTGGAACCCCTTCTGGTTGGAACCGGAGACGTTAGGCGTCTCCTGCAACTGCGCGTCCGCATAGCCGGCGTCGGCCACCGTCTGGCGGACCTCGGCGAGTGAAGGCTCCTTTTCGAAAGCGATCGAGATGCGGGTGCCCTCTTTGAACTCGAGGCCGTAGTTAAGGCCCTTCACCGGGTTGCCGCCACCCTTGACAAACAGGCTGATGAGGCCGGCGGCGATGATGATCGCGGAGATCGTGAACCACCACTTCTTGTGCCCCATGTAGTCGAAGCTGTAGATGCGTCGGAAGAAGTTCACAGGCTATCTCCGCTTCTTCTTCTTGCGGCTGGTCGACGTCCGACGCCCGGTGGAAGACGTGCCGCGAGACGGCGTTGCCGACGTCGCCGTGATGCCGTCGGCGGCCGGAAGCGGCGCACCTTGGCCATTGCCGTCACCAGAGGTGGCGGTCGCGGCGCGCCGGCGACGGGAGGCGGCCGTGCGGCCTTCGGCGACGGCCGCGACCTCGATCTGGCTGGTCCTGACGCCCATGAAGGCCGGCTTGCTGAAGAAGGCGAAGCCGGCCAGAACGCCCAGCATAGCGCGCGTGAAGAGCACGGCCGTGAGCATGCTGACCAGCACGCCGAGGATGAGCGTGAGGGCGAAGCCCTTGGGCGAGGCCGTGGCGAACACGAAGATGACGGCCGCCGTGAGCATCGTGAGGATGTTGGCGTCGAGAATGGTCTTGAAGCCGCGCGCGTAGCCCGAATTGACCGCCGAACGAACGGTCTTGCCGTGGCGGACCTCTTCCTTGATGCGCTCGAAGATCACCACGTTTGCGTCGGCGGCCACGCCGATGGTGAGGATCATGCCGGCGATGCCGGGCAGAGTAAGGGTCACGGGGATTGCGCTGAACAGGCCCCAGAGCAAGATGCCGTAGACGATGAGCGCGAGGTCGGCGACGAGACCGAGGAAACGATAGTAGGCCAGCATGTAGATGAGGACGATGCCGAGCCCAATGAGGCCGGCGATGAGACCCTGCCTCAGGGAGTCCTTGCCCAACGTCGCCGAGACCTGCTGCTGATACGTGGGCACGAGCTTGACCGGCAGGGCGCCGGTCTTGAGCACGAAGGCCAGGTCCTGCGACTCTTTGATCGTCATGTTGCCGCCGCTGATCTCGGCGCCCCCGCTGATGCCGTCGCGCAGGTCGGGCTGCGTGTAGTCGATCATGGGATCCGACGCCATGACATTGTCGAGCACGATGGCGAAAGTCTGCGGCGTATTCTTGAGGAGGCCCGTGCGGTACAGCTCGCGGGTGATCTCCTGGAAGGTCTTGCTGCCGTCGCCGGTGAAGTCGATGAGGACGTTGGGCTTGTTGTTCTGGCCGCTGAAGCCGGCGCGAGCCCCGGCGATGGCCTCGCCGGTGAGCGCCGGCGGGCGCTTGAAGACGTACCACTGCTCGGGCTGGCTCGTCGCGGGATCGGCTGGGCTCACGACGAGCGCATACTTGTCGGTGTTGCCCTCCGCGGAAAGCTGATCGATCTCGGCTTGGGACGCGCCCTGGCGCTTGAGATCCTTGAGCGCGTCGTCCCTGGTCGCCACCGGCCCGACCGGGCGCGACTGTGGGTCGTCCTTGTAGAACTCGAGCTGGGCGGTCTTGCCGATGAGATCGAGCGCTTGCTGAGCGTCCTTGACGCCGGGCAACGACACTGAGATCTGGTCGGTGCCCTGCTTCTGGATCGCCGACTCTGTGACTCCGAGCCCGTTGACGCGGCGGTCGAGGATACCGATGGTCTGATCGAGCTCAGAGCTGGAAGGCGCCTTGCCGTTGGCGGTCTTTGCCTGGTACACGATCTCGAGACCGCCCTGGAGGTCGAGCCCGAGACGGGTGTTCACGCTCGGTGGGATGATGAAATACAGCGAGACCGCCACCAGGACGGCCATCACGAGCAGGATGATGGAGTTTCTGTGTCTTCTCACTGGGTCACCACGTCCGCGGCCCGTCGGGGGCCATCAGGCGGTAGAGCGTACCCGACCGCGCAGGGCGGCGCAACTCGCCGCCGGCGCAGCGCTGTGAGCCCGTGGATCAGCGGTCGCGGAGGAAGCTGGGGATGTCGAGGACGCCGTCGTCCACGTCGAACGACGGCTTGTGCTCCTCGGCGAACAGCGGGGTCCCCTTGGGCTCGCGGGCGGCACTCTCGCGCGGCGCGTTCTGCTCGACGGGAGTGTCGCGGTCGAAGCCCGTGGCGATCACGGTGACTCGCACCTCGTCGCCCAGCGACGGGTCGATGACGGCGCCGAAGATGATGTTGCAGTCGGCGTCGGCGGCGCTGTTGATGATCTCGGCGGCTTCGTTGATCTCGAAGAGCCCGAGATCGCTGCCACCGGTGATGTTGAGCAGGATGCCGCGCGCACCCTCGACGCTCGCCTCGAGAAGCGGCGAGCTGATGGCGGCGCGCGCCGCCTCGACGGCACGGTTCTCGCCGCCGGCCACCCCGATACCCATGAGCGCCGAGCCGGCCTCCTTCATGATGGTGCGCACGTCGGCGAAGTCGAGGTTGATGAGCCCGGGGACGGTGATGAGGTCGGTGATGCCCTGCACACCCTGGCGCAACACGTCGTCGGCGACCTTGAACGCCTCGATGACCGACGTGCGACGCTCGACCACCTGGAGCAGGCGGTCGTTGGGGATCACGATGAGCGTGTCGACCTTCTCGCGCAGCGACTGGATGCCGTCTGAGGCCTGCCGCGCGCGCCGCTTGCCCTCGAAGGCGAACGGCCGCGTGACCACGCCGACGGTGAGAGCCGCGAGCTCCTTGGCCAGCTCCGCGATGACCGGCGCCGCGCCGGTGCCGGTGCCGCCGCCCTTGCCCGCCGTCACAAAGACCATGTCCGCACCCTTGAGGGCGTCACGGAGCTCGTCCTTGCTCTCCATGGCTGCCTGATAACCGATCGTGGGGTTGGCGCCGGCGCCCAGGCCGCGGGTGATCTTGCTGCCGATGTGGATCTTGACGTCGGCGTCGCACATCTGCAGCGCCTGGGCATCGGTGTTGACGGCGATGAACTCGACCCCGCGCAGGCCGGCATCGACCATGCGGTTGACGGCGTTCGTGCCGCCGCCGCCGACGCCGACTACCTTGATGACGGCGAGATAGTTCGCTGAAGCGTCCATCATGGTGCTGACCCTCCTGTCGTGGTCGAGACTCGCTGTCGAGGTCTTCTGCAGACCCTCATGTGCCACTCGAGGGTTGCTCCCGATCACCGGCCCGAAATCCGGAAACACGCTCTTGTGCAGCAAGCCTTACGCAAAGACGGGAGCATCGCAACGCTGATCCTCCAGCTTTGACAGTACCATACTGAGGCCCCCGTGGGGTGTCAAACAGTGCGTCGTCACGGTACGCCTAGACCCACCTTCAACCAGAGGTAGAGGACTTCCTCCAGCATCACTTGAGGACGGGGCGCGCCAGCACCCTGTCGGGGATCGAGACGTCGACAAAGACGCAGTCCTGGGATGCCCGCTCGTAGCGATCGAGCACGACCGTGAGGGCCAGCGTCTTGGCGAGAGAGCGTTCGGCCCCGCCCCACACGACCACGGGCCCTCCCGAAAAGCGCAGGGTGAGCTGGCCCTGAGAGGTGGTCTCCACCACCGCCAGGCGGTCGCGCAAGGTGCGTGGCAGGTCGGCGAGTACCGGGAGCGCGGCGCGCGCGCCCGTATCGCCCAGCGTCGTCCCCACGGTCACCGGGCCGGCGGCGGCGAGGCGAGGCAGCCGCAGGGCAGCGTCGGGTGGCCCGGCCAGAAGGGCGGCGATCAGCCGGGCCGCCTTGCCGCTCGGCGCGGGCAGCCCAGCGGCCACGTTCGCCGCGCCGACGGTCGCCGTGGCCTCGGCCACCGTGGCCGCGGACACCGCCGCGGCCGTCTGCTCGGGCGCCGCCGCGGCTGAGTCGGCGCCTGCTTCGCTGCCCCCTCGCGCGATCTTGGCCCTCGTCACGTCGCAGATCACGTGGCCGTCGTCGGCGATCACGTACCAGCGGCTGCCGGCGAGCGCGTACGCCGCCGGCCGGTGCTCTTCGATGCCGACGCGCAGAGTACCCGGGAAGTCACGATCGACGTCGACGCCGGAGATGTAGCACAGCGGGGTCAGAGTCGCACGCACGTCCTTCGGCGCAGCAGGCGCAGGACACTGCGCTCGGTCACCAGCTGAGTGCCGCCGACCTCGATCTTGTGGATGGCGAACGAGGAGGAGCTACGGCCCCATCCGTACACCGCCGTGGGCAGCGCGAGGATCACCGCGGTCAGCAGCACGGTAGGAAGCAGGCGGAATCGCGGGCGGCTCGCTCCGCCTCCTTTGGCCATGGGCGCCGGACCTTCTCGCGAGAGGACAGCTACGAATGCCTATTCGGCGCCGGAGGGGTCTTCCCCTTGCCCGGCGAGCGCGACCAGCAGCTGCTCGCCGGCGCGAAAGACGTCGCCGGCGCCCAACGTGAGCACGAGATCGCCGGGGCGCACGCGCGCCGTGAGGTCGCGAAC
>JAPLCM010000265.1 GCA_026392275.1 Actinomycetota bacterium
GCGACCAGCGAGTAGTAGGCCTGCAGGCTCACGAACCTGGCCCAGCCTCGGCGGTCTGAGATCCCGAGCGCCCTGCTGACCTGCCATGCGGCGAGATTGGAGACGCCGATGTACAGCACCTTGCCCAGACGCACCAGGTCATTCAGCGCCTCGAGAGTCTCCTCGATCGGCGTATACGGGTCGATGCCGTGGATCTGGTAGAGGTCGATGTAGTCGACGCCCAGACGGCGTAAGCTGCCGTCGACGGATTCCATGACGTGCTTGCGCGACAAGCCCCTGTTGTTGATGTCTCCGGTCTCGGCCGTGGCGGCGTCGCTCATTGTGCCACGCAGCTTGGTGGCCAGCACGACGCTGTGTCGGGCGACGCCCGCCTTCTTCAGGGCGCGGCCGAGGATCTCCTCGGATTCGCCGCGCGAATAGACGTCGGCCGTATCGAAGAGGTTGACACCGGCGTCCAGGGCGGCGCGCACCAGAGGGTCGGCCGCCTCCTGACCCAGCACGCCGATACCCATCAGACCGTGACCGAAGGTCATCGTTCCCAGGCAAAGCTCCGACACGCGCAGCCCAGTGTTCCCGAGTCTGCGAAACTCCATCTCATCACCTCTCGCGGTCGGGAGGACGGTCGTCCGTGTCGCACGCCCTCAGTCCAGGCGCGGCGCCTCGCCGGGCCACGTGGCCAGCGCGCTCGCCACCAGATGCTCGCAGGGGTACACGTCGGCCGCGCCACACGTGCACGACCATTTGAGCTCTCCGTCGCTCAGCCAGAACGCCGCCTCGAGCACTTTCGTGTCCTCGACGTGAGCGCGCAGGTGGCTCTCGTCGTGCTCGAGGATCTGCACGGAGCCGTGCTCAGCGGCAGACGCGCCCTGTAGAAACACGTCGGGCGGGGCCATATCGAGCAGTGTCCTCTCCTCAAACCAGTCGTCGATCAGGGGCATGCTACTCCTTCCTCATGCATCTGTTGATCGAGGCCTGAAACGCGGCGCCGCACCCGCGGCGGGCCGACGGCGGGCCGGCGGCGCTGCGCAGGTTACCCGCCGCGAAGCCACGACAAACCGCCGCTCAGTACTTGGCGGGCGGCGGCGACGAGAACGCGGCGGTGAGCTTCTGGTCCACCTTGCGGCTGCCGCACTTCGGGCACACAGCTTTGGACTCGCGCTCGTCCATGTGGCACGAGACCTCGAACCCCGTGCCGCATTTCTTGCAGTTGAACTGGTAGACGACCATCACCCCTCCTTCGTGACGCCGGCAGGCCGGCGCTGCCTGCACTCTGATGTTACCCGGCGTGACCAGCTCCACGCCCTGAGCCTGTGGCGGTGAAGCTGGGCGCCGCCACGCTCTCCGGCAGGGTCTCGCCCAAGTGCAGGAAGCCCGGCAAGGCGCGCTTGCAGTTCTCGCAGGACAACAAGGCCTTCACCACCATCAGGACGGTGAGACTGCCAAACGGCGCCACCAGATGCAGCACCACGTTCACCGCCCCCACCGTGCTCGGGCCGGTCATCCTGCGCACCCGGCTCGGTTCTCTCTCCACGAAGGGACTCAGGCTCACCGTCACCGAGGTGGTGGACCTCCAGATCGAGAGCTTCGCCTTCTCCGCCAAGACCCTCAGGGTGAAGCGTTGGACGACCGTCGTATGGACGAAGAACGAGCCCGTCAACCGCACCGTCACGGCGATGGACAGCCTCGATCTGGAAGGCACGCCGACAGGCCTTTTCAACAGCGGACCGATCGCCGGCGGCCGCACGTTCCGCCATCCCCTTGTCACTCTCGGGATGTTCTTCTACGAGGGCACGAGCGACAGACCCGACCCGACGGTGCACGCCGAGGTGATCGTGCAGAAGATCGGTCGCAAGCGAAGCCCCGGCGTCTTGCCCCGGTCCGACGACCGAGGTCGGGCACGCCTGGGACCAGACGTCAACTCGTGACGCCCGCCGACGCCGCCTCAGGCCACGGGTCGACCTCAGACGACCTCGTGGTACTTGTACGAGATCTTGACCTTGGCCCGATACGCCACGACCTGCTGGTCGTCGATCCTCATGTCGAACTCGATGACTTCGGCCACGCGCAGATCCTCGCGATGGATGCCGGCCTTCTCGACGGCCATCTTGGCGGCCTCTTCCCACGAGGTCGGGCTCGAGCCGATGATCTCCATGACCTTGTAGACGCTGCTCGACATTTCTTCTCCTTGGGTGGGCGGCGGGATGTGATGGAGCTTGATACCCGCCAGCGGGACCATCGTGAACCTCCCGCCCGTCGGCGGCCGTGGCCACGTTCTCCCACCCTGCATCGCGGCGCGTCCCGGCGCGACACGAACATCCGTCCGCCCCGGCTGCTAGCCTGAACCTCGAACGCCGCCGCCGGTTGCCGGCTCCGCGCCAGGCGCCGCGCACCGCACGTGCGACCGGTCGCTGCAGACCACGTGTCGCCTCACGTCCGGCGGCGGCGTTCGCTTCTCTGCCCTTCGCGGCCGACGCCGACGTGCGCTGCCGGCTGCCGCCATCAAGGAGGCCGCCATGACGCACGCCGGCGTCACCGTCGTCGTCGACGAGCAACTGCACTGGGTCGTGCACGTCCCCGAGGTCATCGCGGGCGCGGCGCGCGCCTCTTCAGCGGCGCAACTCGCGCGTCTGCACGCCGAGTTCGACGCGCTTCAGACCACCCTCGAAGAAGCCGCCACCGCGAACGTCATGGTGGGGGCCATCTCGCGCGCCGTCATCGAACTCCTCAGCGAGCCTCCGGAGCTGCCGTTCATCGGCGAGCCCTTCGGCGGCGAGGGCGGCACCGACTAGAAGACCTGCGGCACGAACGTCTGCGAGTCGATCGGCGGTCGTACGTAGCCTCTTTCGGCCGGGAGCACGGGCAGCTTGGGGACTTTCGGTGAGACGTCCTCGTAGGGGATCAGGCTCAGCAGATGGTGGATGCAGCTGAGCCGCGCGCGGCGCTTGTTGTCGGCGTTGACCACATACCAGGGCGAGTCCTTGGTATCGGTGTAGCTGAACATCTCGTCCTTGGCCTGCGAGTACTCCACCCAGCGCACGCGGCTCTGGAGGTCCATCGGGCTCAGCTTCCACTGTCGGAGCGGGTCCTTGATGCGCGCCTGGAAACGCCTCTCCTGCTCCGCGTCACTCACGCTGAACCAGTACTTCACGAGGATTATCCCGCTGCGGATGAGCATGCGCTCGAACTCCGGGCAGGCGCGCAAGAAGTCCCACACCTGGTCCTCGGTGCAGAAGCCCATCACGCGTTCGACCCCGGCGCGGTTGTACCAGGAACGGTCGAAAAGGACCACCTCGCCGGCGGCCGGCAGATGCGCGACGTACCGCTGGAAGTACCATTGGGTCTTCTCACGGTCGCTGGGCGTCGTCAGCGCGGCGACGCGCGCGACGCGCGGGCTGAGATGTTCCGTGAAGCGCTTGATGGTGCCGCCCTTGCCGGCGGCGTCACGGCCCTCGAATAGCATCGCGACCCGCAAACCCTCGTGCTTGATCCACTCCTGGAGCTTGACGAGCTCGACCTGCAGCGAGTGGAGCTCCGCCTCGTACACCAGGCGTTTCATCTTCTTGTCGGGCACGCCGTCCTTGTCGGGCACGCCGTCAGCGTACCCGCACTCGTCGGCCTTCCCCTTCGGCTTGGGCTTGTCGGCAGCCATCGAACTCCCCCCGGTACGAGTTTCGCGATCGCACGTATTCTAGTAGAGCGCCAGCAGCAAAGGAAGGGGTGTGTTCGCGGTCACGGCCGGCCGCACGCAAGCCGGGGAGACGTCGGATCTTGCCCGGCGCTCCCTGTAGTATCCTTCCCTCGAGCGAGCAGCGCGGAGCGGAGATCCTGTGGAGATGTCGACCCATTCACTCGAGGCCGAACTGGCCACGATCGCGGAACACGCCGAGCCCGGCCGCACGGCCCAGATCGCCATCCGGCACTGGGGCTGGGACGGCCGTGGCGGCACGTCGCTTGAGGCGACCGGGCGCGAGTTCGGCGGCATCACCCGCGAACGCGTGCGCCAGCTCTGCGGGCGCCTGGCGAAACGTATCCGGGCCGCGGCGAGCGGCGGAGCCGGCGAAAGCTCCGTGACCCCTGTCTCCGCACCCGCCCTCGAGCGCGCCCTCCTGCAGGCCGCCGCTGCCGCGCCCGCTACCGCGCCGCAACTGGCGCGCCGCCTGGCGGACGAGCACATCGCGGCGCGCGCCTTCGACCCCCACGGCCTCCTGACGGCCGCCGACGTACTCGGCCGCGAGGCGCCGTTCACCCTGGGCACGGTCAGGCACGTCCGCGTCGTCCTCCCCAACCCCCCCGACCCCACGGTCGATACGACGGAGGTCATTACCGCCATCGTCGATGTCGCACGCGCGATCGTGCGTCGCGCCGGAGCAGTGCGGGTCCGCGACGTCACGGGCCGCGTCGCGGCGACGCTGGCCGTGTGGGTGGACGACGACCTTGTCACTGCCGTCGTTTCCGAGCCGGAGGACTTCGTCTGGCTGGAGCGGCGCACGGCCTGGTTCTTCCTCCCAGCGGTGGCCAAGAACGCAGTGGTCTCCCGCGTCCTCAAGGTGATCAGCGTCGCGGGCCGGCTGGACCTCGCGGATCTGCACGCCGGGATCCGCCGCGATGAGCGCATGAAGGAGTTCGTGATGCCGGAGTACATCCTCGGCGAGCTCTGCGAACGCATCCCGGGCGTCGCCGTGGAAGACGGCCGCGTGTACGCCCGGGAGCCCATACGGCCGCAGGACGTACTCGAGAGCACCGAGCTGACGCTGGTGACGATACTGAGAGAACACGGGGGCGCCATGGAACGCCACGCGCTCGAGGCCTTGTGCCTTGCCGCCGGCATGAAGTCGTCGAGCTTCAACAATCGCATCGCCTACTCGCCGATCGTCGCCGAACGAGGCTACGGGCACTATGGACTACGCGGCAACGGCTCCATGGCGCGACCCGGGCGGGCCGGCGCGAGCGGCGCCGGACCGACCCACGACGACGTCCCGCGCCCCGGCGACCTCGAGCACTTCCAGCCGCCACGGCGTCGATAGACCGGCCTTGCCTGCGGCGGGCCGGCGCAAGTGGCGGTACAATCACTTCATGAAGTACCTGTGCATCGCCGCCGTCGCGCTGACCATTCCGTTCACCGCGCGCCTCACGTGGCGCCGCGGCATCCGCACGACGCCGACCTGGGCGGCCGCCGGCGGCCGCAGCCGATGACGTCGCCCCTGGAAGGTCGACGCTTCCCGTCCGTCGCGGGCGACGCGCTGTCGGGCGTACGCGTGCGCATCCCCGAGGACCTCATGGGCGCGCCGGCGCTGCTCCTCTGCGCATACCGGCGCGGTACCCAGACAGACATCGACCGCTGGGCGGCGTTCGCCGGACGAGAACTGCCTCGCCTCGCCGTTCTCGAGCTGCCCATCATCCCGGCCCTCATCTGGCGCCCGCTGCAAGGCATGATCGACGGAGGCATGAGAGGCGGCGTCCCCCGCGGGTCGTGGTCCAACGTCGTCACGCTCTACGAGGAGGGCGCCAAGGCGCGCGCCTTCATCGGCGACGGCGGTGGCGACAGGGCTCAGGTGCTGCTGCTGGACGCCGGCGGCGTGGTCGCCTTCCACGATGCCGGCGGCTTTCGCGAGAGCACTGCCCGCAGGCTGGCCGCCGTCCTGGCCGAGCAGGCCTGAGGCCGCTCCCCGGTCGTCTCCCAGCGGCCCGTCGGGATGCCGTGACGGGTGGCTGCGGGCAGAGCGTCCACGACCGCTTATCCCGCCACCAGCAGGAAGACGCCCACCGCCGCGCAGACGAGCGCGGCGAGCAGCAACGCCAGCTCGACGGCGCCGAAGCGGCGCGGTGGCGCGTCCCGCCCGCCGCGGCGCGACGCCGGCAGCAGAGACGGCGTTGTGAACGGCGGCGGCGCAGGCGCCACCAGGACGGCGCCGCAGGCGCCGCACCAACGACCGCCCGCCGGCGCCTGGGCGCCGCACCGGGTACACAACTCAGGCGTCGCGGCGCCATTGCGCCGCCCTTGGCCCACCGGCGCCATGGGTCACGCGCGCCGCGGTCGTTGGAGACGCGCAAACAGGAGGCCGAGCAACACGATCGCCGCCACGAGAAACGCCACACCGCCCCAGCGCCACGGCGTGAAGAAGCCGGCGTGCACCGGCTGGTCTTGCTGCCCGGGGTCCTGCCCTCCGGCGGCGGCGGGAGAGGCGTCGGCCACCGCCGCCGGCGCAGCCGGCTCCGACGCCGCCGTGCTCGGAGACGCCGCCGCAGCGTCGCCGGCCGGCGGCGGGCCGGGCGACTGCTTCGCGGGTAGCGGCGCACTGTTGACCGCGTCAAGCTCGCGGAGGCGCTCCTGGAAGAGGCGCACGTCCGCGGCGCCCCAGTCGCTGTGATCGTTCCTGAAGCCCTCGAGGTCGGTGAAGTAGCGGGATTCATTGGCCGTGCCGTGCCCGATCACGTCTTTGGTGGGAATGCCGAAGCGGTACTGGAGCCAGCGCACCAGCTCGAGGCCGGCGTCGATCTGCGGCTTGCGGCGGAGGATGTTGCGCACCGCGGCGGAGCTGCCACCGCTGCCCTCCTCGACGAACTCGATACCGATGGCGACGTCGTTGAGGCCGATGGTGTGGCGCCCGCGCAGGTCCAGCGGCAGCAGCTGGTAGATGGTGCCGTCCTTGTCGATGATGAAATGCGCCGAGGTGCCCGGCAGATCGTTGGGGATGCCACTGGCGTTGGGCGCGTTGGAGTCGAACAGCGACCAGGCGCTCTCCCAGCTGCCACCGGCCGTGTAGTGCAGGACGATCACCTTGGGCACGAGGACGAGGCTCGAGTCGCCGTAGCGCTTCAGCGAGTACTCAGCCATCTGCTTGCGCCGCTCGGCGCCGAAGGCGATCGGCTTGTCGACGATCGGCGGCCGCGGCGGGGCGACCGCCTCGGGCGCGCCCGTCTCGGTGGGGCGCGGCGAGGGCGTGGGGCTTGCCGCCGCCACCGGCGCTGCGGTCGGCGACGCGCTGACGACCGTGGGCGACAGCTTGTCCCTGTGGTCGCTGCGCAGAGCGGGGATGACCAGGAAGAAGAACAGCAGGAAGCTCACGCAGCCCACGGCGATGATCAGGCCGATGAGGCGCTGCTGCCTCACGTGCCGGCGCACGGCTTCCCGGCGCTCCCGGCGATCCTGACGGTCCTGACGCTCATAGTCCTGCACGGCAGGTCTCCTGGTCCTTGCGGGCTTCAGATGTCGGTCGGCTGCCAATCGTGGCGCATGCCGCCACCGTAGCGGGCGGCAAGGCGGTTGTAGATGCGCACGAACTCCGTCTTCCAGACCAGGGCCCGCTGGTTGTCCGGCGCAGCGGCGCCCTTGTCGCCGTACCCGTTGGCCCAGTCGAGATAGTGGTTGTCCGCGGCAAGCGCGTGCGTCATGGCGTTCTTGAAGGCGCTGCGACAGGCGCGTGCCTGGCTGTTGTCGGGCACCTTGAGAGTGCCGAGCCGCTGCCGCACCTCGGCGCGATTGTCGATCACGTTCTGGATAAGCGCGGACGCATTCGGACCCGGCGTGCTGGAGCCCGTGGCGCGCGCCAGCCCGTCCATGCCCTTGCCCGACAACCGCATCAGGGGCTCGACGTTCTGAAGGTACGTGGCCATCTGGGCCGCCATGTCAGACCCTCCCGGAGGCGCCGTCGTGGTGCTCCCGTCAGGTGTGGTCCGCGACGGCGATGGCGAGACGGTGATGCCCCCCGTATCAGGTGGGCCTCCGCCGCCTCTGTCGTGGAGCATAGCGAAGGCCACCGCTGCGGCGACGGCCGCCACGGCGACCAGCGCGGCCACGAGGACCAGCCAGCGGCCCCGCGACGCACCCCCGGCGGCTGCGGCGCCACCCCGCGGCGGCGGGTAGCCGACGGGCGGATGAGCGCCCTGGGCGACTCCGTAGTCGTCGGCCGATGCCGCCGCGCCGGCCCCCGCCACGGCAGCGGCTGCCGGACCGGCGGGGTTGGCCGCTCCACAGTGGCTACAGTAGTGCGCCCGTGGGTCGTTGTCCCCGCGGCAGTCGCTGCACGTCCAGTGTCCGCCGCCGGGGGCCGGCCCACCCGCCGGCGGCGATTCCACGCGCGCGAAGCCCTGGCGAGGCGCCGCAACCGCCGCGCCGCCCGCCGTCTCGACGGTGGTGGCGTCACTCGGCGGTCGTTCCAGCCTCGTTGCCATCATGGGCCGGGCGGCGACCTGTGTGCCGTGCGGCCCCAGCCCCTGCCGCAGGGCGGCGGCCAGCGCCTGCCCCGTCTGGAAGCGCTCGTCGGGGTCCTTGGCCAAGACCGTGCGCATGAGGCCGTCGAGCAGCGGCGGCAGCTCGGCGTTGAGCGGGCACACGGCCGGCACCGGTGCTGTGATGTGCTTCACGAGCACGGTCGCCAGGGTGTCGCCTTCGTAGGGCACCCGCCCCGCGAGCGACTCGAAGAGCATCACGCCCAGCGAGTAGATGTCGCTGCGTCCGTCGACGGCGAT
>JAPLCM010000301.1 GCA_026392275.1 Actinomycetota bacterium
GTGATGTGCTTCACGAGCACGGTCGCCAGGGTGTCGCCTTCGTAGGGCACCCGCCCCGCGAGCGACTCGAAGAGCATCACGCCCAGCGAGTAGATGTCGCTGCGTCCGTCGACGGCGATCCCCTGGGCCTGCTCCGGCGACATGTAGTAGGCCGAGCCCATGACCGTGCCGGTGGCCGTGTGCTGACCGACGCCGACCATCTTGGCGATGCCGTAGTCGGTGAGCACGGGCTCGCCCAGCGTAGTGAGCAGCACGTTGGACGGCTTGATGTCGCGGTGGATCATGCCCTGCCGGTGCGCGTAGTCGACCGCCGAGCAGAGCGGCTCGAAGAGCTGCAGCACCTCGGCGGTCGGCAGGCGACGCGCCCCGGAGGCCATCTCACCGAGGTGCTCCGAGAGGGTGCGGCCGTCGACGTACTCCATGACCATGAAGTACAGATCGTCGATGCGGTCGAAGTCGACGACCCGCACGATGTTGGGGTGCCGCAGGGCGGCGACCGCCCGCGCCTCCTGCTGGAACCGGCCGAGCATGTCGGGATCGGTGGCCATGTGGGCGTGCAGCACCTTGACGGCCACGGTCTGTTCCAGGCCGGGGTGCGTGGCCCGGTACACGGTGGCCATGCCACCCTGGCCCACGAGCGCCGTGATCTGGTAGCGCCCCAGCTTGCGACCTATCAGATCCTCTGCCATCTCTCCCCGTCCCGCCTTTCGGTTGCCAGGTGTCGCCGCGCTGTGGCGACAGACGCGCCCCTGGCGATCGCTGCCTTGGGACCCATCATCCTGCCGTCCATTCTCTCGCAGCAACGCCGAAAGACAAGCGCGCGGCGGCGTGGCGGCATCCCGGACGGTCAGCCGCTCAAAGAATATCCTTGCGTTTCTGAAGGACGACGATCAGGCCAAACAGCGCCACGATGAGGACGATGCACATCCCCCAGTAGAAGGCTACGTTGACGTTGAGGATGTCCCCGAACTGCTTGTTCAGCGCCTGCACCATCGCCACCTTCTCTTCGACGGTCTTGAGCCCCTTGATCCCCGGCACGTAGGTGTCTGACATGTCGGCCATCTTGCCGGCCCCGGTCTTGATGTTCGCGATGGTGGCCATCGCCCCCAGCGCCCAGCGCGAGGACGTCACCGCTCCGAAGATCGTGCCGGCCACCCCCAGCTCTGAAATCGGGTCCATGCCGCCCGCGAACACGAACTGAGGGACGAGCACGAGGATCACCAGCAGCATGGCGCGGTCCTCGGTAGGAGCGACCGCCGATACGAGGAGCCCCCACATGAGCCCGGAGAAGGTCAGGAGGACGAAGGACAACAGAAGCGCGGCATGCGAGATAGCGCTGAGATGGCCGTAGTCGATGAAGGCGATCTGGCACAGGTAGAGGACGAGAGCGCTGTAGAAGGCGAAGAGAGCGCCCACCGCCACTTTCGAGGTTACGTAGGGGAAGATGCGCACGCTGACCATGCGCTCGCGCCGGTAGATGGCGTCTTCTTTGACGATCTCGCGCACTGAGGTGATCGTGCCGACCAGAATGAGCATGATGCAGGTCATGAACAGCCCGGTCACGGCATCGCTGGCGCTCCCACGCACCGGGTCGAACAGCTTGCGGTCGGCCGACACGCCGGACACCAGCCCCAGCACCGGCGAGATGGCCAGGAGAAGCAACAGGGTCTTCTTGTCGCGCCGCATGATGTCGAGGTAGCGCGCCGAGAGTACCAGGAACTGATTCCAGGACGACGTGCGCCTGATGCGGGCTCCCGGCGGCGCCGTGCCGCCAGGCGCCTGGGCGCCGGCGCCGAAGCCCGCGTCGAAGCCGCCGGCGTAGGGGCCCGACCGCGCGCCGGCCACCTCGCTCAGCGGTCCTACCACGTACTCCTGGAGCTGGGGAGAGGCGAGGAAGCGATGCGCCCACTCCTCGGGCGAGGTTGCAGACTCGAGTTTCTCGTAGATCTCGTCGAACTCCTGGACGCCGAAGTACTTGAGCGCGTCCTCCGGCGGACCGAAGTAGGCGAGGAGTCCGCCGCGCACCAGAAAGACGACCTTGTCGCACGCCATGACGTTCTTGGTGGCGTGGGTGATGAGGATGATCGTGCGTCCTTGGTCGGCGAGCTTGCGCAGGAGCTTCATCATCGCCGATTCGGTGCCCGGATCGAGCCCGGACGTTGCCTCGTCCAGGAAGAACAGGCTCGGCCGGGTGAGGAGCTCCACGCCGATGGACACGCGCTTGCGTTGCCCCCCGCTGAGCTGCCTGACGGTGCGCTCGGCGCAAGCCCTGAGGTCGAGCTCGTCGATCACTTCGCTCACGCGCTGCTCGCGCTCGTCGCGGCTCGTGTCGGCCGGCATGCGCAGGCGGGCGGCGTAGTCCAGGGCCTTGGACACCGGCAGGTCGAGATGGATGATGTCGTCCTGCGGGACGTAACCCATCTCGTTGCGGTAGGCGTCGAAGTTGCTGTACAGGTCGACGCCGTTCAGCAGGACGGCGCCCTCTGTGGCCGGTTTGAAGCCGCAGAGGGCGTTCACCAGCGTCGACTTGCCGGCGCCGCTGCCCCCGACCACGGCCACGAACTCCTGCGGCTTGACGGAGAGCGAGACGTCCCGCAGGATGCGCTGCCTCTTGCGCCCCTTGCCGACCACCTTGCTCAGGTGGAAGGCGTCCAGGCGGAGACTGCCCTCCTGGCTCGTGAGCCGCAGACGCCCGGCTTCGAACACCAGCTGGTTCGGGCCGATGCGAATGATGTCGTTCTCGCGGAGCGCCTGCTGGCTCACCAGCTGCCCGTTGACGTAGGTGCCGGAGCTGCTGCCCATGTCGCGGATGACGTACTGGTCTGCCTGACGCTGCACCTCGGCGTGCTGCGCGGACACCTGGGGGTGAGCCATGTGGACGCTCGTCTGGTCGCCGCGACCGAGCACCAGCGCGTCGCCCTCGCGGATCTCGTAGACGGGCAAGGCCGCCGCCTGCGGCGCATAGGCGGCGCCGTACGCCAGGCCGCCAGAGACCGGCCCGGCCAAGGCAGCCGCGGCCATGTCCGCCGCAAGGTCCTCGGCGCCCTTGTATTCCAGCGTGACACCATGGCCGATGCACACGTAGTCGCCCGCAGCCAGCAGCTTCTCTTTGACCAGCGCCCCCGCCACGTTGAGACCGTTGGTGCTCCCCAGGTCGGTGATGAGGTAGCCGGGGCCGCGGCGCTGCATGACCGCGTGGTGGCGGGAGACCGCCTCGGCCTCGATGACGATGTCGTTGTCGGCCTCGCGGCCCAAGGTCAGGGAGTCCTTCTTGAGGGGAAACTCCCTGGTCCCTTGGGGGGTGCTCACGATCAGGCGAGCCGGCAGATCCGGGGGCAGGACGACGGTGTGCCCCGGCCGCAGCCCGGCGGCGGCCGCTCCGGCAGCAGCCGTGGATGGCCGCGCCTCCGCCGGCGCCCCAACGCGGGCCTGCGACGCGTGGAAACGCAGCTGGAACGGCCCGATCTCCACGACGTCGCCCTCGCGCAGCGTCTGCGCCACCTTGATCGGGATCTCAACGCCATTGAGGCGGGTACCGTTGGAGCTGCCCAGGTCCATGACGCCGCAACCGGCGGCATCGGCGAGGACACGGGCGTGGTGGAGGGAGACCGTGGCGTACGGCAGGCTCAGCTCATTGTCGGCGGCGCGGCCCACATTGACGATAGCCTGCATGAGCGGGAACTCCGCGGTCTCGTCCCGGCTCTGGATCGTGAACGCCCCGAACATGCGGCTTCAGGCCTCGATCGTGGGACTCATCAGTGACGAGGTGGTAGCGTAGGGGCGACGGAGGGCACACGAAGGACGAGTCGCAGGCGCGCAGCCGTCATCAGAGGAGGCGAAGAGACACGCATGCTCCCGCTGCTCGTCGTTGCACACCGCGTCCTCCTCATGGATGATCTGCGCCGAGAACCCTAGCAGGATGCCAGGCGCGATGGAAGCGCCGAGAGCCTGGGCTGCGGGCGACGCGCGGGTTACGTCCGGGCGGATGGGGGGTAGCGCTACTCTGGGCACTCCGGTCCCTTCGGGAGCGCGGAGACGCGCGTTGCACGCCGGGACATGGCAGTCAGACGGGGCAGGATGAACCAGTACGGACACTCGCCGGTGACATACTACAGGGGGGAGGACATCCCGCCCGCGTACGATGCACGCGCCCCTCTGGCCGGCGTGTGGCGCCGACCGATAGCCCTGGCGCTGGTGGTCGTCGGCTGCCTGATGGCGCCGGCTGCTCTCGCCGGCGCGTACGTGCACCGCGACATCATGGACGTGGAAGGCTACGTGGCCGCCATCACGCCGGTGGCCGACGATCCCGCCGTGCAGAAGGCGGTGGCCAACGTTCTTGCCAAGCAGGTGAGCGGCGCGCTCGACGCGGACCAGGCGCTTCCGGATGGCCTGCCGGCGGAGCTCGACGAATTCACCGGGCCGCTGAGCGGCCAGCTGGAGGACCTGACCCGCGAGTTGACCCTCGAGGCCGTGTCGAGCAACGAGTTCCGCGAGCTCTGGGCCGCCGCCAACCGCAGGGTCCACCCCGTCCTTGTCGACGCCATCAAGAGCAAAGGCAAGCTCAATGTGACGACCAGCGATCTGGTCGGCGTTGACCTGGCGGAGGTCACCGCCAACGTCACGGACCTGCTGGCGTCGTCGGGCGTCGCTCTTCCGGGCCAGCTTCCGCAGGCCCTCACGAGCGGTGATGTCATGCTGCTGGATTCGCGTCCGCTGGCCACCGCCGGAGCCGCTATCCTGGCGCTGGACCGCCTGTACCCTGTGCTCCAGATCGCGACGCTTGCGTTTCTGCTGCTCTCCGTGCTCGTCGCCCCGAGGCGGCTGCTCGCCGCCGTCTACCTGGGCGCAGGGCTGACGCTGGCCATGGTGGTTCTCGAGGCGGGCCTTGCCGTGGGACGCGCGCGCTACCTCGGCGCCACGGACGACGTCGGCGTCCCGCACGCTGCTTCAGCGGCCATCTGGGCGGCGATCACCAGCAGCTTGCGCCTCTGGGGGTGGGCCACCCTCGTGATAGGCGTCGCTGTGGCCGTGGCCGCAGCCTTGGCGCTCCTGGTGCTCGGACGCAGCACCAGCCGGCCGCAGCAGTCACGTCCGGTGTCCGCCGACTACCTCTATCCTCCCGGCGAGACTCCATACCCGGGAGGCCCCGGCTATCCCGAACGTCCGCCACCTCCGGGCGGACCGGGGTACACGCGCGCTAATTGACCTCATTCACGTCGGAGATCACCCAGACGTCGCCGTTCCGCGACAAGGTCATCACGATGGTGCGCGTCCCGGTGGGCTCCTTCAGGTTGAGTTCCATCTGGGCTTGGCCAGACGCGGTGAGCACAGGCGCGCTCTTCTCGCTGACGCCCAGCTCCACGCCAAAGCTCTTGATCTGGCTGATCTCACCGCGGATGGCCTTGCCATCGGAGGACCGGTAGCCCTCTTCGAGATACGAGAGGGCCTTTTCCGCATCGTAGGCGTTGTACGCAGCCCAGTAGGCGAGAACAACGTCGCGGACGGCCGTTGCGTCGGCAGCGGAGATGGGCGTGCTCGCCGACGCGCCGGAAGCGGGCGTTGCGGGAGGCGTAGTCTGCTCCGACGAAGTCGTCCCGCCGCAGGAGGCGACCAGCGCGGCCGCGACCACCAAGACGATCGCGACCAAAGTTGTTTGCAGGGGCACCCGACGACCTGCCATGAGTAACACCTCCGGACCAGACGTAACCGACCAATCGTGACTGAGCGTAGCGCAGCGTCCAAGGGGGCGCAAGGGGGGCGCAAAGGAGGGGCAAGGGGGACGCAGGTGCGGGGCCTGCGGACGCGCGGCCACACCTACGATCCTGCGCTGTATACTGCTCTCACCCTCGTTCCCCGCTGGTCCGGCAGATGAGAAGAGGCTGAGATGACGGCGTTCTTGATGGGCTTTGATCGCGGGGCCGGCGAGCGCGTGTCCCAGCCCATCTGGATTTGCCACGCCGTCGGCATGAGACCACCCGCGTTTCCCAAGAACGTGCCGGTCGCGCGGCGCGACATCGGGCGGACGCCGGCGTGAAGCCTCGAGACGACCGGAGGGCGCCATGAGCTTCTCACTGGCAGAGACCATCAAGCGGCGGCAGCCGGATCAGTTCACGCTCTACGGCCGTCACATCAACCCCAAGCTGACCCGGGTCCTGGGCATCATCGGCTTCGACAAGATCTGGGTGAAGGGCGAGGGCGCGTACCTCTGGGACGCCAACGGCGAGCGCTATCTCGACCTCCTCGCCGGCTACAGCACCTTCAATCTCGGCCGCGACCACCCCACGGTGCGGCGCGCGCTCGAGGAAGCCCTCGAGCTGCAGCGACCAAGCCTCGTCAAGATGGACGTCCCGCTGCTCGCCGGCATCCTCGCCGAGCAGCTGGTGGCGAGGATGCCTCCCGGACTCGACGCGGTCTTCTTCGCCAACTCAGGCGCCGATGCCGTCGACACCGCCCTCAAGTTCGCCCGCGCAGCCACAGGACGTCCTCGAGTGCTCTATCTCGACCACGCCTTCCACGGCCTCATGCTGGGCACCCTCTCGGTCAACGGCGGCAAGCAGTTCCGCAAAGGCTTCGGCAAGCTCATGCCGGGCTTCGACAAAGTGCCGGCCGGAGATACGCGCGCGCTGGAGCGGGAGCTGCGCAAGGGCAACGTCGCAGCCATCGTCGTGGAACCCATCCAGGGCAAGAGCGTGCACGTGCCGGCCGACGATTACCTCCCGACCGTCCAGCGTCTGTGTCGTGCGTACGGCACAGTGTTCGTCTGCGACGAGGTGCAGGTCGGTATGGGCCGCAGCGGCCGCTTCCTCTGCTGCGAGCACTGGGGGCTGGAGCCCGACATCGTCACACTGGCGAAATCGCTCGGCGGCGGCTTCGTGCCATCGAGCGCTGCCATCATGCGGCGCAGCATTCACGACAAGGTGTACAGCCGCCTCGATCGCTGTCAGGTGCACAGCACGACCTTCGGCGAGAATGAGCTCGCCATGGCCGCCGGCCTGGCCACCTTGCACGTCATCGACGAAGAAAGGCTCGTGGAGCGCGCGGCGGTGCTCGGCGACCAGCTCCTCGCCGGTCTTAGAGGGTTGCAGGACCGTCACCAGATGATCGCCGACGTACGCGGCAAAGGCCTGATCGTCGCAGTGGAGTTCCGGCCCCCGCGCGCCCTCGCCCTGAGGGCCGCCTGGACCGCGGCGGAGGCTGCACAGAAAGGGTTGTTCGCGCAGTTCGTGGTCATGGCTCTCATGCGCGACCACCACATGCTGACCCAGGTGGGCGGCCCGGACGTGAACATCATCAAGCTGCTGCCGCCCCTGATCATCGGGGAAGAAGAGGTGGACGCCATCGTCGCGGCCTTCGACGCCGTGCTCACCGAGGCGGCCAGCGTGCGCGGCAGCGTGTGGCGTCAGAGTGGCCGCCTGATCAAGCAGGCGCTCTCGCAGTGAGCCACCTCCGGGAGGTGCCGCCGTGCGCGCCTTCGTGACCGGCGGCGGCGGGTTCATCGGCGGGGCGGTCTTGCGGCGGCTCCTCGCCGAGGGGTACCACGTGAAGACGCTGGTGCGCCCGGGAGAAGCCGCTCCCCTTCTCCGGGGTCTGCCGGTCGAGCGCATCGTCGGCGATCTTGTGGACCTGAACGTGCTGAAGCGTGGCGCCGAGGGCTGCGACCAGGTCTTTCACCTGGCCGCGCTCTACAGCTTCTGGGGGCATCCCTGGGAGGAGTTCTACGGCTCCAACGTCGAGGGCACGAGGAACGTGCTCCAGACCGCGTGGGACGCCGGCGTGTCACGGATCGTGTACACCAGCTCCATCGCGACGCTCGGGCAGCCGCCCGCGGACGGCTCCCCCGCGAACGAGGAGACGCCCAGCAGCCTCGCCGACATGCTCGGCCACTACAAGCGCTCCAAGTTCCTCGCCGAGGAGGTGGCCCGGGACTTCGCCCGTCGCGGCGCGCCGGTGATGATCGTGAATCCCGCCATGCCCATCGGCGTCGGCGACCACACGCCGACCCCCTCGGGCAAGATGATCATCGACTTCCTGAATGGGCGCATGCCCGCCTACGTCGATACCTGCCTCACGGTCGTGGACGTGGACGACGTGGCCGCCGGCCACCTCCTCGCCGCCCGGAAGGGTCGCGTCGGCGAGAGGTACATCCTCGGCGGCGAGATCCTCTCGCTCAAGCGGATGCTCGACCTCCTCTCCGAGGTGTCCGGGCTGCCCCTCGTGCGCCGGCGCATCCCGCATGCCCTGGCGCTGGCCTGGGGCTACGTCGATGTGTCCCTCGCCGCGGTCGACCGCCGGCACGTGCCCGTGGCCACCCCGACGAGCGCCCGTCTGTCGCGCAGGCGCGAGTCGTTCACGTCCGCCAAGGCGGTACGCGAGCTGGGATTCCCTCAGACCCCGGCCCGTGAGGCGCTGCGCAAGGCGGTGGAGTGGTATCGAGCCAACGGCTACGCGCCGCCGGCGCCGCAGGCAGGACTCACGCAAAGGGCCGCAACCGCACCTTGAAAGCGGCCTTCGACTTCGCCTAAGGCGGCGCTCCGTGAGTGGCACGATCGGCGGCGGCCGCCGGAGCCCGGAGGCTGCGGCGGCCGCTGCCGATCGCGAAGTCACTCCCGCGTCACTGTTGCAGCGGGCTCAGTACTGAGAAGCGAAGGTAGTGGTCCAGAACTGCGGACCCCAGCCCTTGTGGATGGCGTAGGCGGTGGCGAAGATCTGGGAGCTGCCATCGTAGATGCTGTCGTGGCGCCAAGGGTTCCAGCTTGCGGCCCAGGCTCCCGTCCAGTACTGGAAGAGGCCCTTGAAGGCGGAGTTGGCGCCCGCATAACGGCAGCCCCCGGACTCGCGCATCATCATGCGGTACATGCCGTCGGCCTTCACGTGGTACGTGCGGGCGGCGATCTTGATGATGGGCATCCACTTGCCGTGCCGTTCCCAGTCGGCCATCTGCTGCTGCTCGCGCAACAGGCGCGCGATGCGCCGCACGCGTGACTGCCAGACGCGCACCATCTTGCCGGCGCGGACGACTTTGGCTTTCAACTGCTCGACGGTGGGAGTCGTGGTGGAGGTCCGGACCGATGGCGTGCCGGCGGGGCCTGCGGTCCCGGCCAGCGCGGCCGCCAGAGCCGCCTCGGCGGCCGTCAGGCGGTCTTGGGCCTGGCGCAGCTCGCGCTTGGCGAGGCGGAGTTTGCTGCGCAGCGGGGTCGATGCGTCGGCAGCAGGCGTGATGATGGCGGTGGTGAACGTGGTGGCTACTATGAGGAAGGCGAGGATCGCGATCCCACTCTGGCGTCGGGACACAGGGTGCTTTCGACGAGGTTCCCCCGACGGCAGCGGCAAAGACCGTGCCGACGGAGCGGTCCGCGCACCGGCGCAGTTTACTCCGCATGCGAACGCCACACAAGAGGACAATGGGAGAGGCGAACGGATGAGGGGGCGTGCCGGGACGCCGCGGTTGTTCGTTCGGGTGGCGAGTCAACCAGACACGGAGGAAGGACGCAACCCGGCGGGGCTCAGGGCCTCGAGCTCGACGATCCAGCCCAGAACATGAGAGCGCTCGCGCAGCACCGAGAAGCCTGCCTCCCGCACCGACCGCCCCGTGTCTCTATCGAGGCGACACCCCCCCGCAGCGGCGGCCCAGGCTGGGGTCGCCCAGCTCTGCAGGCGGCGTCCCGGCTGCCATGGCAGGTGCACGTGCTCGAGCATCAGCAGGCGACCACCGGGGATCAGCACCCGGCGCAGCTCGCGGAGCGCCGCCGCCGGGTCGGCGACCGTGCAGAAGCTGAAACTCGTCAGAGCGGTCTCGAAGCTTGCGGCGGCGAACGGAAGACCCTCGGCCACGCCCTCGACGACGGTGATCGTTGCAGGGGCGCGCGCCGCCCGACGCCGGGCGCGAGCCGCCATGCCCGGGTCGGGCTCGAGCGCCGTCACCTCCGCGCCGGCGGGGTACCAGCGCAGCTGGGTGCCGGTGCCGGCGCCCACTTCGAGCACGCGGCCGCGGGCGCGCGCCGCCAAGCGGCGCCGCCAGGCGCCCAGGGCGGCACGCTCGAAGGGCCACATGAACGCGTCGTACACTGCCGCGTGACCGCCGGGCGGGGTTGTGTTCGTTTGCGTCATCGCTGAGACTAGCTCCATCGTCGCGTCCCCCGCTTCATGCCCCACCGCCGGGCGCCGCACACACCAGGCAGGAGCCATGGCCCCTCTGCTCGACTTCACCAAGTACGACAAGCGCGACCGCGGCGTCGTCGTGGGGCCCGAGCTGGCCGCAGAACTGCGGCGTCTCGCCAACCTCTTCCTGATATCGGGCCTCACTCTCCTTCTCTTTCTCGTGCGCGCCCTCGCCGAGGCCCTCACGGTCACGTTCATTCCCAGGCCTGCCTACGTGGTCTGGGGCGTCGTGATGCTCACCGGCTGGGCGATGAGCTATGTGTACGGCATCTTCGTCACATTCAACGCGCGGCGCTGGGTCTGGTTCGCCCTCTGCGCCATCCCCTTCACGTGTGTGCCGACCGCGGTCGCCTACGCGTGGATCCGCCGGCAGGAGATCGAGCGCGACGTGCTCGGCGAGAACAGCACGCCGGCCGGCCGGCAGAAGCGCGGCGGACGGCGGACCCGGCGCTGAGCCACACCGCGCACAGGCGCCGTGCCCTCCTGACGGCCGCCCGGCCTCCTGCGCGTGTGGTACTGTCTTGAGCTTGGCGGGCGTCAGTCGACTGGGGAGGAAGCCGATCAAGAAGACCCTCCGCCATATCGCCGTCTTCATCGTCATCGTCATCGTCCTCTATTTCTTGCTGCCGAAGCTCGTCGACATGCAGAAGACGATCACGCTGCTCACGCACGCAAGCTACGTGCTTCTCGCCGGCGCGGTGGTGCTCCAGAGCCTGGCAGTGCTCAGCTACGCCAATCTCACGCGCTTCATCCTCAACGTGCTCGACATCCGCCTGCGTCTGCTCGACGTGCTCGCCATCACGCTCAGCAGCCTCGCCGTGAGCCACGTGCTCTCGGCCGGCGGCGTCGGTGGCTGGGTGGTCACCTACAACGCCCTTCGTAAGCGCGGCTCGCCCCATGGGCTCATCTTCGTGGCCATCGCCGCGCAGCAGTTCTTCAACTACGCGGTGCTGTGGTTCTTCTTCGCGCTCGCCCTCATCTGGCTCGTCCTGGCGCGCGGCCAGTCGATCGCCGGCTACCTCGCCGGCATCGTGCTCATCGGCCTCATCCTCTGGCTCACGATCTACGGGATCTACCTGTACAACCACCGCTCGCGGATGCGGCGCCGGGTGACCCAGCTGGCTCACCTCGTCAACCGAGTCATGCGCCGCGAGGCGATCAAGGAACGGCACATCGACGGCTGGCTCGACAACCTCTTCGCCGGCATGCGCCGCATGACGTCGCATCGCGGCGCCTTTCGCAAGACCACGGTGCTCGCCTGCGGCCTCTGGTTCTTCGACATGCTGTGCCTGTACGCTGTGTTTCTCGCCTTCGACTACCGCCTCGGCTTCGGGTATCTGGCGGTGGGCTACGCGGTCGCCTACGGCATCGGCACGCTCGCCCCGACGCCGGGAGGCCTCGGGGCGGTCGAGGGCATCCTCATCGCCCTCTACGTGAGCTTCGGGGTGCCCTCGGCGACCGCCGTCGCCGTCGTGCTCGTGTACCGGCTCATCAATTTCTGGCTGCCGATCCCGCCGGGCTTCGTCGCCTACCTCGTGGTGAAGCCCGGGCGGCGCCCGATCGCCGAGGGCGAGATCGAGCAGGCGGCGGCAGAAGTGTGTGAGATGGCGCCGCCGGGCGTCAGCCCCGTGGAGGCGCCCCCGCAAGGCGATACAACTTGAGCACCGGGCCACGCTCTCCGGGGCCCGGTGCGAACACCTCGACAAGCTCAGCGTCCTCGTCGAGGCTGCGATAGAAGGCGGCGAGCTCCGGGTAGGAGTCGGCCGCCGCGAGTACGCGGTCGTGCACTTTGGAGCTCACGATCACGTAGTCCGCGTGCTTCTCGCGCAGCCAGTCGAGGCTGTGACTGCGATCCGGCACTCCCGGCGCCGGCAGCCGCAGCCGCAGGATGCGGTACGTTGCCGTCTCGAGCCCCGCACTGCGGTAGTACTTCTCGTCGCGCACGCGCACCAGCGGGGGCCCGTAGTTCTCGCTGGCGATGGTGCTGCCCGGCGGCAGGTGATGCTCGATCCATATCTTAGCCCGGGAGCGCACGTCCGCACCGGAGAGCTCGCGGTCGAAGGCGATCGAGCCGGTCAGCGGCGCCAGCAGAGCCGCCGCGAGCACGAGCGCGACGGCCGGCGCGGCGAAGCGCCGAGCCGCCGGCCGCAGGTCGACGAGCTCGAGGCACAGGCGCACGGCGAGCAGCAGCAGAAGCGGGATGATGGGCAGCAGATAGCGGTCCGCGAGCTCCTTCCAGGTGCTGATGTAGACGAAGTAGGCGAGCGCGTAGGGCGCCAGAATCAGGTCGACGGCCGTATGGCGCCGGAGCGCCCACGCCAGACCGGCGATGGCCAGCACGACGAGCACGACCCCGAACGTGCCGCCGAGGTTCACCTCGAGGTTGTACCAGAAGCCGTTGCCGACCTTTTCGAAACCCAGCCAACCGCGAGTCATGATGCGGTTCTGGCGCAGGAAGTCGCTCAGAAAGTGGCCCGGGTCCAGGACGACGAAAGGCGAGCCCGCGAGGAACGCAAGGAGCATGGGCGCGTATACGCGCGCCAGGAGCAGCCGCGGCCAGAGGAGCGCCGCGCGGCCGCCGGCCGCGGCGCGGCGCCCCACCTCGCCGCGGCAGACGTAGACCGCGGCGACCGTCGCCGGCAGTAAGAGCGCCCCAAGATTGTACTTGGTGGACGTGGCGAGACCCGCAGCCACGGCGCCGGCGATAAGCCGACGGCGCCCCCCGCCGCGAGCCGCCTGGAGCAGAAGCAGGAAGGCAAGCAGCGAGAGGGCCGTGGCGGTGACGTCGGTGACCGCCATGTGCGAGTAGGCGACATGCAACGGCGCGACCGCGAGGAAGAGGGCTGCCACGAGGCCGGCCGGGCGGCCGAAGGCCTCCCGGCCGATACGGTACAGCAGATACACCGACGCCGTGCCGGCCGCCACCGAGAACAGCCGCGCGAGCAGGAAGTACGGCCCCGGGTCGACGACGAACGCGCCCATCGCCAGGGGGTTCGCCTGTTGAACGGCCCACAGCAGCGGTGTCGCCAGCAGGTATAGGCCGCCGATCAGGTAGAAGAAGAGCGACGGGTAGTAGAAGAACTGGGGGTTGAGGCCGCCGCGGGCGACGCCGAACGCCTTGGGCACCACCACGCTCTCGTCGGCGTTGACGAAACTGAACGGGAGGCCCCAGCTCACGCCTTTGAGGCGCAGGGCAAACGCCAGAACGAGCACGGCGACGAGGAGCGCCCCGGCCACACCGGGGCGCCTCCACAGCCCGGCGAGCGAACCTGCGTGGTTCACCCGCCCCCCGGCTCCAGCTCGACGACCGCGCCGCCGCTGGCGCCGTCGCGGAAGCAGCTCACCGCGCCGCTGTGGCAGGCCGGCCCGGCCGGTCTCACGGCGATGAGCACCGTATCGTGGTCGCAGTCGAGCCGTGCCGAGAGCACGCGCTGCACGCTGCCGCTGGTGCCGCCTTTGTGCCAGAGCTCGCGGCGGCTGCGGCTCCAGAAATGCGCCTCGCCCGTGGCCAGCGTGGCGGCGAGCGCCTCGGCATTGGCGAAGGCGACCATGAGGACCTCGCCGCCGGCGGCGTCCTGCACCACGCAGGGCACGAGGCCGTCGGCGTTGTAGCGCACGAGGTCGAGGAAGGTCTGTGGGTCCATGGCTGTGTCCTCCGGACGAGACGGCGCCGAGGCGGTCGCTAGGTGAGAAAGTCCTTCATGATGGCGACGCCGGCGCTGGTGCCCACGCGCACGGCGCCGGCGTTGATCATGAGCTCGACGTCGTGCAGCGTGCGAATGCCGCCCGATGCTTTGACGCTGATGCGCTCGTCGAGGCAGTCGCGCAGCAGCTCGACATCCTGCACCGTGGCGCCTTGTGGCCCGCAGCCCGTGGAGGTCTTGACGAAGTCCACGCCGGCTTGTTCGCAGATCTTGCAGGCCATCCTCTTCATCTTGGTGGTGAGGTAGCAGGTCTCGATGATGGCCTTGACGACGACCTGACCGCGCCCCGTGTTCATGGCCTTCATGCGCACCGCGCGGACGACGCTGGCGAGCTCGTTGCGCACGTGACCGAACTCCCCGGAGAGGAAGGCGGGCAGATTGATGACCACGTCGACCTCGTCGGCGCCGGTGGCCACCGCCTCTTCGGCGGCGACGACCTTGGCGCGCAGAGAATCGGCGCCGAACGGGAACGAGATGACCGAGCACACCTTGACGTCGGCCCCTCTCAGCAGGCTGTCCGCCAGCGGCACGAAGTGGGGGAACACGCAGACCGCCGCGAAGTGATACTCGCCGGCCTCGCGGCACAGACGCTCCACGTCCGGAGATGTGGTGTCGGCCTTGAGGAGCGTGTGATCGATGGTCTTCGCGAGTTCCTCGGCGTACACGCCGGTGGACCTCCAGGCAGACGACGGGGTGGGTGGAGCTTCGGCGAGTATAGCAAACGCCGCGGCGGGCCCGCCTCAGATGAGCCGCTCGATGAAGCGCTCGTCGCGGCGCCAGCGCTTGCGGACCTTGACGCGCAGGTCAAGAAAGACCTGCACGCCGAGTATCGCCTCGATCTCCCGGCGGGCGCCGCTGCCGATGGCCTTGACGACGCGCCCCGCCTTGCCCACCACGATGGCCTTCTGCGACTCGGTCTCGACGAGGAGGCTGGCCTCGATCTCGACGAGGGGTCGGTCGACGCGCTCGGTGATGCTGGTGACCTCGACCGCCACGGCATGCGGCACTTCGTCGCGGGTACGCCGTAGAGCCTGCTCGCGCACCAGCTCGGCGATCAGAAGCTCGAGCGGCTGATCGCTCTTCTGGCCGTCGGGGAAGTAGACCGGCCCGGGCGGCATGGCGGCGGCCAGCCGGGCCAGCACGTCGCCGAGGCCGTCACCACGCTTCGCCGACACGGGCAGGACGTCGCGGCCTCCGGCGAGACGGCGCGCCTCTTCGAGGCGTGCGCCGAGCCGGGGGCCGTCCACGAGGTCGATCTTGTTCAGGACCACGAGAGCCGGCAGGGCGGCGCCGGCGACCGCCTGGACGATGTAGCGGTCGCCGCCGCCGAAGGTCTCCGTGGCGTTCAGGAGGACCAGAGCCGCATCGACTTCGGACAGCGCGTCGTCGACCGTGGCCTGCATGCGCCGCGTGAGGGAATCGAAGGGCTTCTGGAAGCCCGGGAGGTCCAGCAGCACGAGTTGGCAGCCCTCGAGATCGACGACCCCCGTGATGCGCCGGCGCGTGGTCTGTGGGTGATCGCTGACGATGCTGACCTTGCGGCCGACGAGGGCGTTGACCAGCGTGGACTTACCCACGTTGGGCCGGCCGAAGACGGCGACGAAGCCGGAGCGGAAGTCGCCGCTCACCGACCCGCCTCGGCTTCGCTGGCCGGTCCGGCCGGGGCGCCGTCGCCGCCGGCGAACGGCGCCGGGAGCAGGTCGCTGAGCAGCATGACACGCACCTCGCCGGCCAAGCGTGCAACGATCGCCGGATCGCCGAACTCGGCCAGCGCCTGCAGACACAGCCCGCAGGGCAGGCAGTCCTGCCCGCCGGTTGCGGCGACGGCGACGTAGCGCGCTGAGCGCTCGCCGGAGACGACCATGGCGGCTAGCGCCGCGCGCTCCGCACACAAACCGGCAGGGTATGCGGCGTTCTCGACGTTGACGCCGTGGTGGCTGCGGCCCGACGGGCCGGCGACCACGGCCCCCACAGCGAACCCCGAGTAGGGCGCGTAGGCCTTCTCGACGAGGCTGACGGCTTCCTGGAAGAGCAAGCGCTCCGCTGCTTCCGGGGCGCGGTTCACAGCGGGTACCACAGGCGAAAGAGGACGGCGGTGATGACGATGCCGAGGGCGGCGCCTGCAGCCACTTCGAGGAGGCTGTGGATGCCCGCCTGGATCCGGCTCTGCGCGACCAGCAGAGCCATCAAAAGGGCGATCGCCGAGATCGGCAGGGCGTAGCCGGTGTTGGCCGCCACGAACGTCACCGCGACCCAGGCGGCGAAGGCCACGGCGGCGTGCGCCGACGGCAGGCCGCCGCGAAAAGCCGTGCCGCGGCGGGTCAGCGCCTTCATGGCGATCGCCGCCAAGATGACGATGACGAGGGCGATCACGGTGACGTCGATGGGCGAGCCGCGCAGCTTGGTGAGCACCGTGTACGGCACGCTCGTGATCTTGTCGTAGAAGACGAGATAGGCCACGGCGACGGCGTTGACCGCGGCGATGAGGACGGCGCCGGCGGCCACATCCTTGGCAACCTTGGCGCGCGGGTCCTCCTGGTCGGTCACCAGGTCCACGAGATGCTCGATGGCCGTGTTGAGCATCTCGGTGATGAGCACGAAGGAGATCGCCACCAGCACGGCGATGACCTCGAGCCTCGTGAGTGCGAAGAAGAGGCTCGCCACGAGCACCAGGCCGGCGATCCCGAAGTGCACCCACATGTTGCGCTCGTAGTGCAGCGCATGGACGATGCCGTCGAAGGCCCAGTTGAAGCTGTGGAGCAGATTACCGCGGCGTTGCGGCAACGAGCGCCTCCCAGTCGACGAGCTCGAGGAGCTCGGCCTGGCGCAGGGCCATACGCCCGGCGTCGGTCTCGTGATCGTGGCCCAGAAGGTGGAGGGCGCCGTGCACGAGGAGCACGGCGAGTTCGAGGGCCGGGGGCAGTGAGTCGATGCGCGCCTGGCGCAGCGCCTGGCGCGCGCAGACGACGACGTCGCCCAGCAGGCGCGGCGGCCCGGCGGAGCCGCCGGCGGCGGCCGGACCGGGCCCCTCCCCTGCCTCCTCCAGCGGGAACGAGAGCACGTCGGTGACCTCGTCCTTGCCGCGATGCTCGGCGTTGAGAGCGCGGATGCGGCGCTCGCCGACGAACTCGACGGCCGCCTCCGCGTTGTCGACGCCCTCTGCCTCGAGGACGCGCGCCACCAGCCGTGCCACGGCCTCGTCGCCGACGGGCACACGCGTGCGGTTGAACACCTCGACGAGATTCATGCGTCGCGCTCCGGGCGGGTCTGCCCGGGCGCGGGCCTGCGCGCCAGCGCCGCCTCGACCCTCTCGCCGTGGTCCTTGTACGCATTGACGATGCGCTGCACGAGCTTGTGCCGCACGACGTCATGGCCGTCGAACTGCGTGACGGCGATGTCCTCGATCTCCTCGAGGACCTCGGGCACCGTGACCAGCCCCGAGATGCGACTGTGCGGAAGATCGATCTGCGTGACGTCGCCGGTGACGACCATCTTGGCGCCGAAGCCGAGGCGCGTGAGGAACATCTTCATCTGCTCGGGAGATGTGTTCTGCGCCTCATCGAGGATGATGAACGAGTCGTTGAGGGTGCGCCCGCGCATGAAGGCCAGCGGCGCGACCTCGATCTCGCCCTTCTCGATGAGGGTCGCGAGCTTCTCGCCGTCCATCATGTCGTAGAGCGCGTCGAAGAGCGGCCGAAAGTACGGGTCGACCTTCTCGGAGATGGTGCCCGGCAGAAACCCCAGGCTCTCCCCCGCCTCGACCGCCGGCCGCGTGAGGATGATGCGCCCCACCTGCTTGGAGAAGAGAGCGTTCACCGCCATGGCGGTGGCCAGGTAGGTCTTACCGGTGCCGGCCGGTCCGATGCCGAACGTGATGGTGTTGCTGCGGATGGCGTCCACGTACAGCTTCTGGTTGACCGTTCGCGGCCCGATCTGGCGGCCGCGGTGCGTCCACACCACGTCGCCGTAGACTTCGGAGGGCTTGCCCGACGAGTTGACGGCGATGTCCATGAGCGCTTCGACCATGGCGGGGTTCACGGGCCGCCCTGAGCGGATCACCGTGAGCAGCTCCTCGAGAGCAGCGCGCGCGCTCCCGACGGCCTCGTGGGGACCCTCGAGGATGAGCACATTGCCGCGCAACGTGAGCGCGCAGTCGAGGCGGCGCTCGAGGATCTTGAGGTGCGCGTCCTGCTCGCCGGCGAGGGCCAGGGCCACGTTGTTGCTGTCCAGCTCGATGACCGTTCGCGTGACCTGCGTCACGGTCAGCCCCCCAGCTTCTCGCGCACCATGCCGCTGAGCCTCTTGCCGTCCGCGCGCCCGGCGACCTTGGGTTTCAGCCACCCCATGACTCTGCCCATGTCCTTCGGCGTGACCGCGTCGGTGGCGGCGATGGCCTCGCCGACGAGCTCCTCGAGCGCGGCGTCGCTGAGCTCCTCGGGCATGTACGACGCGAGGAGCTCTTCTTCGTAACGTTCGCGGTCGGCAAGGTCCCGACGGCCCGCCGTATCGTAGAGCTCGATGGCCTCCGCACGGCGCTTACGCTCGCGCTTGAGCACGGTGAGCTCGTCGGCCTCGGTAGGCTCCCGGCGGCTGTCGATGCGCTCCTTCTTGAGCGCCGCGACAAACGACGAAAGAGCCTCGCGGCGCCGCTTGTCGCCGGCCTTCAGGGCCGCCGTGGAATCGTCTTTGATGCGCTGCTCGATGACCCCGAGCTCTCTCATGCGATGCGTCCTTTCACTCCATCTTCGTACTCTTCGGTGGCGACCGCGCGGACAAGGCTGCCCGGGCGCGCCGCTCCTTCGACGTAGTAGCGGATGTACCGCGAACTGTACCCCCTCCAGAGCCCGTCACGCCGCTCTTCGACGAGGACCTCCGCGACACGCCCCAGCGCGGCGCGGCGCGCGGACCGGGCGGCCGCCTCGGCGGCCGCCAGCGTGCGCCTCATGCGCTCCTTGACGACCGCAGCCGGCAAGGGCGGCAGCTCCGCTGCCGCCGTCCCCGGCCGCGGGGAGTAGGCGAACGCGTGCACGCGCCCAAACAAGCCGCTGGCGAGTGCCGCCAGCGTGCGCTTGAAGGCGGCGTCGTCCTCGGTGGGAAAGCCGACGATCACGTCCGTGCTCAGCATACAGTCGCCGAGATGCGCCTGCATGCGTGCGGCGGCAGCCGAGTACTGCGCGAAGGTGGAGGGCCGCCGCATGGCGGCCAGCACGTCGTCGTCGGCCGATTGCAGCGGCACGTGCAGATGGCGCGCCACGCGAGGGTGCGCGAGCGCCTCCAGAAGGCGCTCGTCGAGGTGGCGCGGCTCCAGCGAGGAAAGACGCAGGCGCGCCAGGCCGGGCAGATCGGCGAGAGCGACGACGAGGTCCGGCAAACGCAGCTCGCCATCCTGCCAAGCGCCGAGATCGATGCCGCTGAGCACGATCTCGCCACACCCGCGGGCGAGGGCGGCGCGGGCGGCCGCCAGGGCGTCGCGCCGCGACGTACTGCGCGGCCGCCCGCGCACCAGCCTCACGACGCAGTAGCTGCAGATCCCCGCGCACCCGTCCTGCACTTTGAGCACGAAGCGCGTGCGGGCGAGCGGCGCGGCGGCGTGCGGCGGCGTAGCATCCTCGGGCGGCGATCCGGCGGCGCTCGCCGCCGCCAGCGCCGCCCAGTCGGGCCGCGCCGTCACTTCGACGCCGGGGCCGTCGAACTGCTCGGGGCGGAGCGCCGCGGCGCATCCCGCGACGATGACGCGCGTGCCGTCCCCCGCCAGGCGCCGCACCAGCCGCCGCGACTTGCGTTCTGCCTCTGCGGTGACGCAGCAGGTGTGCACGACGACCAGGTCGGCCCCGTCGCGGGCGCGGACCGGCAGCAGGCCCGCGGCCGTCAGCTCGCCGAGCGCCTGCTCCCCGTCCGCCTGGCTGACCTTGCAGCCCACGAAGGCGATCGCGACCCTGCTCACGTGACCCTCTTGAGGTGAAGCATCAGCCAGGTGTCGTCTTCACGCCGGCTCGCCGCTTCGTAGCCGGGGAACGCCGCGGCGACCTGCTCGCCCTGCTCCACGAGCAGGCCGGCGAGCAGCAGATGCGCGGGTCGCAGCGCGGAGGCGCCACCGTCCGCGCCCGGCGCGAAGCGGCGCGCAAGCCGCAGGATGGGGTTCAGCGCGATGTTGGCGACCACGATGTCGGCCGCCGGCAGCACGCGGCCCGGCTCGGTGGCGTCGCCCACGAGGAACGTGGGCGAGAGCCCGTTGAGGGCCGCGTTACCGGCGGCGGCATGAACGGCAATGGGGTCGATGTCGATGCCGCACACTGGCGAGAAGCCCAGCCTCAGCGCCGCAAACGACACGACGCCGGAGCCACTCCCCAGGTCGAGCAGCGCGCCGGGCGGGATGACCTGGATCTCCTCGAGACACTGCCGCGTGCTGGCGTGACCGCCGGTGCCGAAGGCCAGACCCGCCTCGACGATCACGTCGAGCAGCTCGTCGCGGGCCGGGTACCAGGGCGGGCGCACGTAGAGCCGCCCGATCACCCGCGGCCTGTGAAAGCGGCGCCAGGCATCCTCCCAGCCCGAGCGCTCGCGTGAGACCTCGAGAGCGCCGAGAGCCCCGAGGCCGGCAAGCGCCTGCACCGCCGGCTCGCCGGCCTCGGCGCCTTCTGCCAGCCAGAAGGTCAGCGTGTGGCCGCCGTCGGCCTCCTGCCAGCCCGCCGGCTGCAGCGCCCGGACGAGGTCGACCGCCTCAGGGTGCGCGTAGTCCAGAGCCGCGGGGTCGGGGCTGCGCACGTAGGCGGCGGCCCCCGACCAGTCGTCGACCGGCTCCGCTCCCGGACTCACGGCCACGCCCGCGTCGGCGCCGCGTGCACCGGGCTCCAGCCGCAGCGTGTACCGCGTGTACGCGATGCGCGTCACTGGCGAAAGACGGCCCGCACCTTGTCGAGGAAGCTCTGGTCGGGCTCGTAGTTGGCGTCGCCGGTGAGCTCCGCGAACTGCTCAAGGATCTCGCGCTGCTCCGCGCTGAGGTGCCGGGGCACCTGTACGTTGACGACGACCTTGAGATCGCCGCGCCCGTAGCCCTGCAGTGCCGGCACGCCCCTGTTGCGGTAGGTCTTGACTTCGCTCGGCTGGGTCCCGGGGCGCAACTCGACCTCGATGTCGCCGTCCAGCGCCGGCACATACGACGTGGTGCCCAGCGCCGCCTCGACCATGGTGACGTCGAGGCGATAGATGAGATCGTCGCCGTCGCGCACGAAGTGCTCGTGCGGCTCCACGGAGATGGAGACGTACAGGTCGCCCGACCGGCCGCCCTGGGCGCCGGCGCCACCCTCGCCGGTGAGGCGCAGGCGCTGCGCGTCGGCGATGCCCGCCGGCACCTCGACGGTGACGGTGCGCGAGCCCCGCACGCGGCCGGCGCCGCGGCAGTCAACGCAAGGATCGCTCACGATACTGCCGCTGCCGCGGCACACGTTGCATGTGCTGGTGCGCACGAACTGGCCGAAGCCGCCGAGGCTCGACACCTCGCGCATACGGCCGCTGCCGTGGCACTGCGGGCACGTGTCGCGCCCGGTGCCCGGGCGGGCGCCACTCCCGCCGCAGGTCGCGCAGTGAGCCTCGGCCTTGACCTCGACGTCTGTGGAGACGCCGAACACGGCCTCGGCCAGCGTCAGCTCCAGACCCACCTCGACGTCGTCGCCACGCGGCGCCGGAGCGCTGCCGCTCGCGGCGCCCCACAGGCCGCCGGCGTCGCGCAGCACCGAGTCGAACATGCCGCCGCCGAAGAAGATGTTGAACAGGTCGTTGAAGCCGACGTGCTCGAAATCGGTCATGTGGCGGCCCTTCAGGCCGTCGAAGCCGTAGCGGTCGTAGGCCGCTCGCGTGTCGACGTCACTGAGGACTTCATAGGCTTCGGCCGCCTCCTTGAACTGCGCCTCGCAGTCGGGATCGCCGGGATTGACGTCCGGGTGGCACTCGCGGGCCAGCTTGCGGAAGACCTTCTTGATCTCGTCCTGCCCGGCGTCTCGGGGCACGCCGAGCACATCGTAGTAGTCGCGCTTCATGAACGGGGGGAGGTCACGGGTTCACCAGATCTCTTCGAGGTACGTGCTCAGGCTGTCGGCCGTGGCGCGCACGGCGCCGATGACGCGCTGGTAGTCCATGCGTGTGGGCCCCAGCACGCTCACCGTGCCGAGGTTGCGATTGGCGACGCCGTAGTTGGCCGCCACGAGCGAACACGCCTGCAGCGACGGCGGCGTCATCTCGTGGCCGATACGCAGAAAGACGCCGTCCGCGCGCAGCGCCTCGGAGAGAAGCTCCAGCAGATTGTAGCGCTGCTCCAGCATCTCGAGCACCTCGTTGAGGTGGCCGGCGCCCTCGCGCGTAAGGTTGTCGAGCAGGCGCGAGGCGCCGCCGAGATGGAGGCTTTCGACGTCGCCCGCGCCGAGCGTCTCGAACGCAGGGCGCACGGTGTCGAGGAAGGCGCGCTCTTTGGGCCGCAGGTCAAGGCTCTCGAAGGCCCCGGCAGCGCGCCGCGTGCCGAGCTGCGTGCCCACGAGGCGTTCGTTGAGATACACGCGCACGAACTCGGCGAGGCCCTCGTCGACGGCCTCGGCGAGCGTGAAGATGCGCTTGGTGACCTGGCCGGAGGTCGTGATGATGACGACCATCACGAGGTGCGGCTGCAGCGAGAGGATCTCGATATGGCGGACGATGGATGTGGTCACCGCCGGCGCCGACACGACTGCCAGCAGCTCGGTGACCCGGGACAGCGCCTCGGCGGTCTCGCGGAGCGCGTCGTCGATTTCGCTGCGGGCACGATCGCGCTCGACGGCCACCGCCGGCGGCGCCTCGCGGCGCTCTCCGAGGATGATGTCGACGTAATGCCGATACCCGACGTCGGTGGGCCGACGACCCGCCGACGTGTGCGGGTGCGCGAGCATGCCCATGTCTTCGAGGTCGGCGAGGTCGTTGCGGATCGTCGAGGCAGCCACACCGAACGCGAAGTGCTCGCTGAGGTACTTCGAGCCGACGGGCGCGCCCGAGGCGATGTACTCCTCGGTGACGACCCGCAGTACCCGCTCCTGTCGTGGCGTGAGCGCCAAATCCAACCCCTTAAACGTCAATCGCGAAACAGGCGTACGCACACAGCTCCGGCCACGTGCCGCCCCTTTCGCGTCACCCGGATTGTACCACTGTGCAGGGAAACCAATCCAGCCGCGGCGAGGGGGCCGGCGGCGTCGCGATCAAGGATGGCGGCCAGCTCGGGGAGAGGCACGGGGTCGCCGCAGCGGGCCGCGAGCAGCAGGCGCTCGCGGGCGCGCGTGGCCGCATCGAGGTCTTCGACCTCGCGCGGCGGGCGGGCGCCCGCGGCCAGCGCCGCGGCCCAGGCCGCGCAGTCGGCGGAGTTGGTCCAGCGCCGGGCGCCAACGGTGCTCACGGCTCCGGGCCCGAGACCGAGGTAAGGCCGGGCGCGCCAGTACGCGAGGTTGTGGCACGCCTTGCGCCCCGGGAGCGCGAAGCTGCTCACCTCGTACCAGCCGTAGCCCGCCTGCGACAGCGTCTGCACGACGCACTCGTAGAAGTCGGCGCGCGCATCGTCGGTGGGGTCGTCGTAGTCGTCAGGAGCCGCGGCACCACGAGTGGTACCGCCAGTTGTACCGCCAGTTGTGCCGTCAGTGGTGTCGGCGGCACCGGCCGTACTATCGCTGGCGGCGCCGGCGACGGCGGCACCGTCAGCCTGCCCGGCGCCGTCATCGCCGGGCGCGGAGCCCTGGGCGCGCCGCGCGAGTGGCGTGCCCGGCGCGAGCGTGAGCTCGTACCAGGAGATGTGCTCGGGAGCCAGCTCGAGCACCGCGGCCAGGTCCGCGTCCAGCGCGGCCATGGTCTGGCCCGGAATGCCGTGGATGAGATCGACGCTCAGATTCGCCGCGCCGGCGGCGCGCAGCCTGAGGAATGCCTCGGCCGGGTCGGCCTGCGCCCGGCGGCCAAGCGCCCGGCGCAGGTCCGGGTCGAAGCTCTGCGCGCCCAGCGAGACGCGCAGGCCGCGCGCCGCCGCACGGCCGCGGGCGAGCGACACGGCCGCCGCCCACGCGGCGAAGGCCTCGTCGACGTCTTCGGGATTGGCCTCGACGGTCATCTCGGCGGCAGGCGTGAGAAACGGCCGGAAGAGCTCGAGCAGGCGCTCGAGGCGGTCCGGCCCCAGCAGGCTCGGCGTGCCCCCGCCGAGATACAGCGTGTGGAGGCGGCGCACGTCGTGCGCCGCCCGCTCACGCTCCCACTCGGCGGTGACTCCGGTCACGAACCCGTCCAGCAGGGCGCCGTCCGGAGCGTCACCGACCGGCTCCGAGGCGAAATCACAGTAGTCGCACTTCGCGCGGCAGAACGGCACGTGGACGTAGAGGTGGCGCACGGGCCCTTCGAAGGCTCGCAGTGCGCCCGCGTAAGCTACGGCGGTCACGTCGTCGAGACCCTGAAGTACAGCGTGCCGTCCTGCGCCTCGTCGAGCACCCCGCCGTTCTTCTCGATCACGCGACGCGACGCGGCGTTTACGGCGTCGCAGTCGAGCCGGGCCGGATCGACCCCGAGGGCGGCGGCGAGCGGCAGCGCCGCGGCCAGCATGGCCGCGGCATGACCCCGCCGCCGGACGCTCGGCCGCACCTCGAAGCCGATGTGACCACCCTCGTACAGCAGGTGCGGCGTCAGCTGGTGGCGGATCGACAGCCGGCCGAGGTACTCCTCGCCGGCGACCCACCAGCAGGTGCTTTGCGGGACGTAGCCATCCGGCCATGTCTCGGGCAGGACGCCCGCGAGAGCCGCTACGTAGCGGCTCGATTCGCCGGGTTGATCCACGTCCGCGCGCAGCGCCGCGACGTAGCGGGCGAACTGGCGAGGGTCGGCAAGCAGGTCGGCCGGCAACTCAAGGTGGCGACCCTCGTCGTGATACTCCTTGAGAGCCCCGAGGAACGAGGCGCGGAACGCGGCGGCGGGAGCGACGAGGCGGGGCGTAACGGGCTTGACTGCGCCCGCGACCATCAGCGGTCCTTGTCGTCCGGGTCGAGCTCGAGCACGGCGAGGAAGGCCTCCTGCGGCACCTCGATGGTGCCGATCTGCTTCATGCGCTTCTTGCCCTTCTTCTGCTTCTCGAGCAGCTTGCGCTTACGGCTGATGTCGCCGCCGTAGCACTTCGCGATGACGTCCTTGCGCATCGCCTTGACCGTCTCACGAGCCACGACGCGGCTGCCGATGGCCGCCTGCACGGCGACCTCGAACATCTGCCTCGGGATCTTCTGGCGCAGCTTGGTGACCAGCGCTTTGCCCCGCAGGTGCGCGCGCTCACGTGGCACGATGAGCGACAGCGCATCGACCGACTCGCCGGCGAGCAGGATGTCGAGCTTCACGAGGTCGCTCTTGCGGTAGCCGTGAAAGTCGTAGTCGAGCGACGCGTAGCCACGGGTGCGCGTCTTGAGCTGGTCGAAGAAGTCGAGCACGATCTCGCCGAGCGGCAGGCGGTAGTGCATCTCGACGCGCTGCGGCGAAAGGTACTTCATGTCGACGAAGTCGGCGCGGCGGCCTTGGCAGAGCTCCATGATCGTGCCCACGAACTCGGTGGGCACGAGGATGCTGGCGGCGACGAAGGGCTCTTCGACGCGCTCGATGTGCGTCGCGTCGGGCATCTGCGCGGGGTTGCGCACCACGGTCATCGAGCCGCTGGTGAGATAGGCGTGGTACTCGACGTTGGGCATCGTCGTCAGCAGCTCGAGGCCGTACTCCCGCTCGAGCCGTTCGCGCACGAT
>JAPLCM010000283.1 GCA_026392275.1 Actinomycetota bacterium
GAGAAGCGCTGGCGCGTCTGGCTGCTGTTCGCGCTGCTCGTCGGCATCCTCTTCGTGGCCGCGTGGGTGGCGTGCTTCATCGTCGCGTTCAGCCTCTTCCTGAGCTTCCCCGTGGTCGATACCTTCACCTGGGTCTTCACGCTGCAGGGCGTCGGCCTGATCCTCGGCGTGGCGCTCGCCGGTTCGCTGCTTTACTGGTTTGGCTCGCGCCTCGGCGCGCGCGGGCGTCTGCTGCGCGCTATGCACTGCCGGCCGCTCGATGCCGGCGACCGCTACCATCAGCGCCTCGCCAACATCGTCGAGGAGATGCGCATCGCCACCGGCGCACCGCGCATCGAGTGCTTCACCGTCCGGACGCTCGGGCTCAACGCCTTCGCCTTCAGCGACCTGCACGGCGAAGGCGTGATCGGCGTCACCGAGGGCGCCCTGGCGCGGCTCTCACGGCAGCAGCTCCAGGGCGTGGTGGCGCACGAGTTCGGCCACATCCTTTCGGGCAGCTACGTCACCGTGACCGTGTCTTGCCTGCTGTTCGGCATCTACTCGGAGCTGGGCGACAGGCTCGAGGACGCGGCGCTCGCCACGGGCGGTACTCGGGCCGCACCGTTCGCGCTGGTCGCCATCGCCCTGCGCGGCTGGCTGTGGGTGCTGCAGCTGGCGTCGTCCGTGATGAACTCGGCGCTCAGCCGTGAGCGCGAGCGCCAGGCGGACCTCGCGGCGTCACGATACACGCGCGACCCGCTGAGCCTTGCCGAGGCGCTGCGCATCATCAGCCGCCATCCCGGCGGCGCCGGCTACATCCCCGAGGGCCTCGCTCCGCTGTGCATCCGCGATACTCAGGCGCACCCCCCGTGGCTGCGTGCCGGCCGGCGCGCCACCCACCCCCCCATCGGCGAGCGTGTGGACATGCTGGTGGCTCTGGCCAACGTCTCGCCGGAGGAATTCGCCCGGCAGGTCGACGCGGCGGCCGGGACCTTCGACAAGCGCGAGCACTGGGCGGCGGCGCCCGCGGCCGGCGGCGGCGCACGGCGCATCGGGCTGGAGACGGCCGGCGCCGTGCTCGGACCCGCCGCCACGCTGGTCGCGCCGCCCGTGCGTTCTTCGGCCGGTGGCGCGATGGCGTGCCCGAGTTGCGGCGCCGGCCTGAGTCAGGCCGACTACGAAGGCCTGCGGGTCACCGTCTGCGCCTCGTGCGGCGGCCGGCTGGTGTCGCCCGCCGAGGTGAGCAAGATCCTGGCGCGCCGGGAGGTCGCCTTCACCGAAGGGCAGCGGCGGGTCGCCGAGCTGCTCATCGCCGGCGGCGACCAGCTGCGCCGTGCCGCGCGGCTGGCTCGCGGCCGCCCCGGCGTGCACCTCATCGCCTGCCCGAGCTGCGCCAGGACGATGGTGCGCCGTCACTTCAGCTACGAGCATGCCGTGGAGATCGACTACTGCAGCATCTGCGACCTCTTCTGGTTCGAGAAGGACGAGCTCGAAGCACTGCAGATCATCGCCGAGCGGCAGGCGGGCTGAGCGTCGCTGCGCCGTGACTCGTACGCCACCGGGACGACAGCGGCGTCACGCTCGTCTACACTTCTGAGATGCGCGAGAGGTCGGGTCCCGGATGACCTCGCCCCGACGCGCGCGCCGCGCCGGCGTCCGCCGGCGCCGTACGCCACCGGGCCTTGCGGAACACCTCGATGAGCCACGACACCAGCGGCGACAGCGCCGGCCTTGCATCCTCGCCGCTCGACGGTCGCTACCGCGTGCTCTCGCGGCTCGGCAGCGGCGGCATGGCCGACGTCTACCTTGCCCGCGACGAGTTGCTCGGCCGGCTCGTCGCCGTCAAGGTACTCAAGGAGCGCCTGGCCACCGATGCCGAGTTCGTCGAGCGCTTTCGCATCGAGGCGCAGGCTGCGGCCAGCCTCAACCACCCTGCTATCGTCGCGGTGTACGACCGGGGCAGGGCCGGCGCTTCGCCCTACATCGCCATGGAGTACGTAGACGGCGAGAGCCTCAAGCAGCGCCTGCGGCGCAAGGGCCGGCTGTCGACTGACGAGGCCGCGGCGACGGCCCTCGCCGTGCTGGACGCGCTCGCGGAAGCGCACGCGCGCCACATCGTCCATCGCGACGTGACGTCGGCCAACGTGCTCGTCGACGGGTCGGGGCGCGTCAAGGTCGCCGACTTCGGCATCGCGCGCATAGGCCCCTCGGCGCTCACGCGCACCGGAGCGTTGCTGGGCACGTCCTCGTACCTCTCGCCCGAGCAGGCGCAGGGCCGCTCGGCCGACGAACGCTCCGATCTCTACAGCCTCGGCGTGGTGCTCTACGAGATGCTCACGGGGCGCCTGCCCTTCAGCGGCGAGAGTGATCTGGCTGTGGCCATGCAGCATGTGTCGGCCGCGCCGCCCAACCCGCGCTCGCTGGAGCCGGGCGTACCGGAAGCCTGTGCGGCTGTCGTGATGAAGGCACTGAACAAACAGCCGGCCGCTCGTTTTCAGAGCGCGGAGGAGTTCGCCGCCGCGCTGCGCGCGGCGCGGGACGGCGGGCACGGAGTGCCCGCTGCCGCCCCGCATCCGCCGTCGGCCGCACCTCCGCCCGCCGCGGCTCCGCATGCGCCCGCGGCCGCGCCCCAGCTCGCCGCCACGATGGTGGCGGCCGATGCGCTCACGCGCCCGGCTGACGCCCCCACCCGGTACATGAGCGGGCCCCGTCCTACCTCGCCCGCCCCTCGTCGTCGCCACCGGTGGCGCTGGATCGTCCTGGTCGCCGTCATCGCCGCCGTCGCAGCCGGCGCCTGGGCTGTCTACGGCCTCGTCCTGGCGCCCGGTGCCCAGGTGCCGGGCCTGACCGGGAGCACCCGGGAGGAGGCCATCGCGGCCTTGCGCAAGGAGGGCCTGAGACCGGTCGTCCACGGGGTGTGGGCGGACCGCTACGACGCCGGCGTCGTCGCCAGGCAGCGTCCCCGGAAGGGCTCGAAAGTGGAGGACGGCGCCAAGGTCGACCTCTGGGTGAGTCGCGGGCCGCTGCATATTCCGTCACCCGACCTCAGTGGGATGACAGCCGCCAAAGCCACCGCCATGCTCGAAAGGGAGACCCTCACGGCACGCAAGCGCAAGGCGGCGACGAGCAACGTGCCCAAGGGGCAGATCTACCGTCAGCAGCCCGCCGCCGGCGCGACGGTGACGCGTGGGGATACCGTGACGTTCTGGGTGAGCAGCGGACCTCCGGTGGTGAGTGTGCCCGACGTCGTCGGCCTGCCGTCAGGCGACGCCGTCGACGCCCTGGAGGCCGAGGACTTCGTGGCCAGCATCGACTACGTGGCGGGCTGGGGCACGTTCCCCGGCGACGTCGTCGCTCAGGACCCCGTCGCCGGCGCCCGGCTGCGCAAAGGTGACGAAGTCGTGATCCAGGTCGCCGTGTTCTGAGCGCTCTCGCGCGGGGTGCGCTCGCTGCGCTGTCGCGCGGCCCGACGCGCTCGTCGCCGTCGATGGACGGATGGCCTTGATCGAGGCTCTCCCGGGGTGCGGCCGCCTTCCCCCGCTTGCCGCGCCGGCCTCCAGCCCTCTGCCGGCGACCTCAGCGCCCAGGGCTCCGCCGCCCTCAGCGGCGGGCCCCACCCGGGGTAGTGCGAAAGGGGAAGATAAGGAATCCTGGCTTTCGCGCCTCGCACGGCCGTGCGCAGGCTCGCTCGCGGAGGGGGACGATACGAATCGTTATCTTCCTCGCAGTACTGCCCCGCCTCGGCGGCGCCAGCGGCCCCGGCGGCTCCTGCGGACGCGCACAGGCCGGCTTGCGATGACAGCCGCGGTCAGCCTGTGCGGCCGGGGCGCGTGCGCGGCTCCACGCCCGGCAGTGCCTCGCCGCTTCCCAGCACCTTGGTGAGGTCCATGATCCTGTGCGCCACCACCGCCAGGCCGTGCTCCTCGTCGTTCTGCAGCTCGCCCTCCACCAGCAGGTAGACGGCGTCCTTGAGCACGCGCCCGTATTTGAGATAGACATCGTTGAACACGACCACCTGGCCCAGCTCGGTCTCGTCCTCGAGGGTGAGGAACATGGTGCGGTGGCCGCTGCGGATCCAGGGCATCTGGGCGCGCTCGAGCACGCCGGCTAGGCGCACGCGG
>JAPLCM010000103.1 GCA_026392275.1 Actinomycetota bacterium
CGCCTGCACGTCGACGAGGAGCTCATGGGTGAGCTGGTGCGCATCCGCGATGCCGTGAAGCCGCACAACCTGCTGCTCGTCGTCGACGCCATGACCGGCCAGGACGCAGTCAACGCCGTCGACGAGTTTCGCAAGCACGTCGACTTCGACGGCGTCGTGCTCACCAAGCTCGACGGCGACGCTCGCGGCGGCGCCGCACTGAGCGTGCGGGCCGTGACCGGCAAGCCCATCAAGTTCGCCAGTACCGGCGAGAAGCTCGGTGACTTCGACGTCTTCCACCCCGATCGCATGGCCAGCCGCATCCTCGGCATGGGCGACGTGCTGTCGCTCATCGAGAAGGCCGGCGAGGCCGTGGACGAGAAGCAGGCGGCGGAGATGGAAGCCAAGCTCCGCCGCGCCGAGTTCACCTTCGAGGACTTCCTCGACCAGCTCAAGCAGGTGCGTAAGATGGGCTCGCTGTCGAGCATCCTCGGGATGCTTCCCGGTCTGCCCGGCATGAAAGAGCTCAAGAACGTCCAGGTCGACGACCGCCAGCTCGACCGTATCGAGGCCATGATCTTCTCGATGACCCCGCAGGAACGGCGTCATCCCGATCTTATCCACGGGAGCCGCCGGCGGCGCATCGCCGGCGGCAGCGGCACGTCCATCCAGGACGTCAACCAGTTGCTCAAGCAATACCGCGAGATGCAGAGGATGCTCAAGCTCATGTCGAGCGGGCGCATGAAGGGGTTTCGCCTGCCGGGCATGAGCGGATAGAATGAAACGTTCTGCGACCCGGCAGCCGGTCGCATGGTTCTCTGTCAGTACCCTGAGGGGGTGAGAAGGAGTTGTCAGTACGCATGAGATTGACCCGGGTGGGGAGCACCAAGAACCCTATCTACCGCATCGTCGTTGTGGATTCCCACACGCGCCGTGATGGCCGCGCCATCGAGACCATCGGCCAGTACAACCCGCGTACCGAGCCCTCGTTCATAGAGATCGACGCCGACAAGGCGAAGAAGTGGCTCGCGGAGGGCGTCCAGCCCTCGCGCACGGTCAAGAAGCTGCTCGCCATCAAGGGCATCAGCAAGTAAGCAGGTCGTCGTGGAGACGTCGGAGGGGGTAGTGGGATGCTGAAGGACCTGCTCGAGTATCTGGCCAAGTCGCTCGTCGACAGCCCAGACGAGGTCCACGTGGAAGCTACGGAAACCGACACCACCGTCGTGCTGGAGCTCTCAGTGGCGAAAGACGACGTCGGCAAGGTGATCGGCAAACAGGGGCGCATAGCCCGCGCGCTGCGTACCATCGTCAAGGCCTCGGCCGTCCGCGACGGCAAGCGTGCCATCGTGGAGATCATCGATTGACCGCCGCAGGTGCGACAACGTGCGGGGCGACGCAGTAGCACCGCCCAGCAGCACGCAAGGCCTGTGGGCGTGCGGCGTGCTTGGCAAGGTGCACGGCCTGCACGGCGAGCTGTATCTCAAGCTGTCGCCCGACGGTCTCGAGCGCCTCACGCTGGGCGCGGACTTCTACGTCGCGCGCCCTGACCAGGACGAGCCGGAGGGCGCCGAACGGCTCGTCCCGTGCGTGGTCACGCGCGCGGGAGGCACCGATCAGCGCCCTCTCGTGCGCCTCGATCTGGCCACGACCCGCGCCCAGGCCATCGCCCTGCAGGGCCTGGAGCTGCTGGCCGCCGGCGGGAGACTCAAGGCGCTGCCCTTCCACCGGGTCGGAGACCTCATCGGGCTGCGCGTCGAGACGGGCAGCGGCGGCTTCCTCGGCGAGGTCAGCGACGTCCTCGAAGCGCCCGCTCACGAGATCATCCAGGTGCGGACGCCGGACGGGACGTCGCTGTTGCTGCCGCTGGTCGACGAGCTCGTGACCGTCGACGCCGAGGCCGGCGTGCTCCGCGTCGTCGACGGCCTTGTCGAGGCGCCCGGTGAGCAGCTTCCGCCGGCCCTCGAGCCTTCGCCCGGCGAGCCGCGGCCGGCGGTGGAGGGCACCTCGTGAACGTCGACGTCTTCACGCTGTTCCCCCAGGCTTTCGACTGGTATCTGTCACAGGTGCATATTCGCAACGCCGTCGAGCTCGGGCACACGGTCCGTCTCACCAACTATCGCGACCACACGCCGCTGAGCCATCTGCAGGTGGACGACACGCCTTACGGCGGCGGCGCCGGGATGGTGCTGCGCATCGACGTCGTCTGCGCCGCCCTGGAGGCGGTGTTCCCCGGCAACGCGGAGCGCGCCAGGGACGGGCGCCGCGTCGTCGAGCTCACCCCCAAGGGGCGGCAGCTCGACGACGCGCTCGCCGCCGAACTGGCCGGGCAGGACCTGGTACTGCTCTGCGGCCGCTACGAGGGCATCGACGAGCGCGTGACGCATCTGGTGACCGACCGGGTCTCCATCGGTCCCTACGTGCTGAGCGGCGGCGAGGTGGCGGCCATGGCCGTGCTCGACGCCGTCACGCGCAAGCTCCCCAGCGTGATCAGCAACCCGGAGAGCGTGGTCAGCGAGTCGCACTCCGCCGAGCTCGAGGGTGGGGCCGAGTACCCGCACTACACGCGCCCGGCCGAGTTCCGCGGCTGGCGGGTCCCCGACGTGCTGCTCAGTGGCAATCACGGCGAGATCGATCGCTGGCGCGCGCTGCAGGTCGGAAAAGGGTAGGATAGCCGCTCGTGGCGCCGCGCGGCGCCCGGCGTTTTGCGCCGCCGCGCCGCTCCTGCTAGACTGTCCGCCGGTCTTCGCTCGGAAAGAGGCTCCGTGAACATCATCGACAACATCGAACGCCAGCAGCTGCGCGAGGGCATCCCGCGGTTCAAGGCCGGCGACAACGTCAAGGTCCACTTCAAGGTGGTCGAGGGCACTCGCCATCGTATCCAGGTCTTCCAGGGCACCGTCATCAAGCGTCAGGGCCAGGGTGTGCGCGAGACCTTCACCGTGCGCAAGCAGTCCTTCGGCGTCGGCGTCGAGCGTACGTTCCCCATGCATTCGCCCAAGATCGAGCGCATCGAACTGATGCAGATCGGCGACGTGCGCCGCGCCAAGCTGTACTACCTGCGTCAGAAGGTCGGCAAGCAGGCGCGCATCCGCGAGAAGCAGCGCTGATCCACCCGTATCGGTCACGGCCGCTCAAGGCGCCGTGAAGCGCGGCAGGCCCATCGACTTCGGCATCGTCTGCTGGCCCCTTGGCCGCTGGGCCGCGCTGTGAACGAAGGGATGCACCGATGAAGCGGCGCACGATCGCCGAGTACATTCTTGTCGCGCTGTGCGCCATCGTGGCGGCTCTGCTCGTCCAGGCCTTTCTTGTCAAGCCCTATCGCATCCCGTCGGAATCCATGGCCGCCACGCTGGTGCCGCGCGACAGGGTGCTCGTGAACCGCGTGGTCTACCGCCTGCACGCGCCGGGGCGCGGCGACATCGTGGTCATCGATTCCGCCGCCGTCGGCCGTATCCTCATCAAGAGGGTCGTGGCGTTGCCCGGCGAGACGATCTCGCTGGACGGCGGCGCGGTGTACATCGACGGCCGCCTTCTCGACGAGCCCTACGTTCACCGGGTGGCCGGCCAGACCGAGCCCACCGAGCCGTTCCGCGGCACCGGGCAGGCATGGTCGCTCGAGCGCCCGTACAAGGTGCCGGCCGGGCACTACTTCCTGATGGGCGACAATCGCACGGTCAGCGACGACAGCCGCGACTGGGGTCCGGCCCCGCGCCGCGAGGTCATCGGCGAAGCGTTCCTGACGTACTGGCCGCTCTCCCGCCTCCACGGGCTCTGATACACTCCCGCGGGACCGGCGAAGGAGAGCATGAGCGGCGAAGCACACAGCGACGGCAAGGGCCGGACGGCCTCCAGGGGCCGCACGATCCTCGAGTACGTCGTGCTCGCCGTCGTCGCCGTGGCGGTGGCGCTTCTCATTCAGGCGTTCCTCGTCAAACCGTACCGCATCCCCTCCGCATCTATGGAGGACACCCTGCTGATCGGCGACCGTGTGCTCGTCGACCGTATCTCCTGGCGCTTTTCGCAGCCCGAACGCGGCGACATCGTGGTGTTCCACCCGCCGTTCGACGGCCCGGTGCTCATCAAGCGCATCATCGGGCTTCCCGGCGACGAGATCTCCGTGAGCGGCGGCTTCGTGTCCATCAACGGCCGCCGCCTCGACGAGCCCTACGTGCGGCGCGTCGACGGCAGCCAGGAGCCCAGCGAGCCGTTCTCCAACGGGTTGCCGTGGTCGCTGCAGGAGCCGTACAAGGTGCCCGCCGGCAGCTACTTCGTGATGGGCGACAACCGCACCGACAGCGGCGACAGCCGCGAGTTCGGGCCCATTGAGCGCGGGCAGTTCGTGGGGCGCGCCTTCGCCAAGTACTGGCCGCCGGGGCGCATCGGCGCGGCCGACTGACTGACGAAGTGGGGTCGACGTGTGGGCCGCCGACGAACAGGGGGGCCGGCTCGAACAGGGAAGACCAGGTCCCTCGCGCACCAGGCCTTCCGGGCCGGCCGTGAACGAGCGCTTCGCCTTTGACCTCGATCTCTCCGGGCGCGGTACCGTGGCCGGCGCCGACGAGGCCGGCCGCGGATGCCTCGCCGGCCCTCTCGTCGCGGCCGCGGTCTGCTTCGACTACGCCGCCCTGGACGACGCTGATCTCGCCGCCCTCGACCGCCTGGACGACTCCAAGAAGGTCCCCAAGGCGCGGCGCGCGGTGCTCTACCATGAAGTCCTGCTCCGCGCTCGCCAGGTGGTCATCGTCTGCTGCTCCGTGGGCGCCATCGACCGCGACGGCCTCCATCACTGCAACCTCGCGGCGCTGGCACGGGCCGTGGAGGGAATCATGCCGGAGCCCGGCCTCACGCTGGTCGACGGCTTCGCCCTGCCCGGCTGCCGGCGGGCGCACCGGGCCATCGTCGGCGGCGACGGCCGCTCCGCCGCAATCGCCGCCGCCTCCGTGGTCGCCAAGGTGACGCGCGACCGCCTCATGGGGCGCCTGCATCTCAGCCATCCGCAGTACGGCTTCGATCACCACGTTGGGTATGCCACCGCCGCGCACAACGAGGCCATCGCGGCACACGGCGTGTGCGAGCTCCATCGGCTCTCCTTCGCGAGCGTCGCCTACCGGCAGCTGGGGCTGACGTTCGCGCGCGAAGAGCCGGCGCCGCGCGGCTGACGCGCGATCGGCCGGTCGCCGGGCACCGGCGTCGACCGCGGAGCGCACGTCCGGTATCGTGAACCGTCGGGTTCGCATTCACCAACGTCACCCCGAGGGCGCATCGGCAACCTGTGACGCGGCGCCCACGGGCGCTACGGTGTTCGCGTGAACGCTCGCCAACAGTACGGCCGCGCGGCCGAAGAGGTCGCGGCCCGCTATCTCACCCAGTCCGGCTGGCGCCTCCTGGGGCGCAACGTCCGCATCGGTCGCGGTGAGCTCGACATCGTCGCGCGCCGTGGCCGGGTGCTCGCCTTCGTGGAGGTCAAGGCGCGCCGTACGCATACCTGCGGCGCGCCCGAAGACGCCGTCAGCTCGCTCAAGCGGCGCCAGATCGCGCGTCTCGCGGAGCTCTGGCTGGCGGCGCGTCCCTGGGCCCTGAAGGGCGTCGACGACGTGCGCTTCGACGTCATCGCCGTCGATTCCACCGTCTTCCCCAGCACGATACGGCACCTTGCGGCGGCGTTCACCTCCGATCAGTGAAGCGTTCCCGCCCAGCGCTTTCGGCGCATTGTCGGCCGCACAGATCACGACGTTCGAGGAGGACCGTTGCTCGCCAGCATCGCCAGTGAGGCTCTGAGCGGCCTGGAGGGAAAGCCTGTCCAGGTGGAAGCCGATGTCGTGGCCGCCGCCCCGGCCTTCTCCATCGTGGGTCTGCCTGACGCTGCCGTCCAAGAGAGTCGCGAGCGCGTGCGCGCGGCGATCGTCAACTCCGCCTACGCGTTCCCGTCGCGACGCATCACCGTCAATCTGGCCCCGGCCGATCTCCGCAAGGAGGGTCCCTCGTTCGATCTGCCCATCGCCCTGGCCTTTCTGGTGGCCACCGGCCAGGCCGCAGACGGCTGCGATGGGCGCGGACCGCTGGCCGCGCTCGGCGAGCTTGGCCTGGACGGTGCGCTGCGGCCCGTGGCCGGCGCCCTGGCGTTGGCCGAGAGCCTGCGGCGGCGCGGGATGCGCGGGCTGATTTTGCCCGCGGCGAACGCCGCTGAGGCTGCGCTGGTCGGCGGCCTGGAGGTGTACCCGGCGCGCACACTGGCGGAGGCCGTCGCGCAGCTGGCCGCCGGCGGCGGCGCAGCGGCCCCGCCGGCAGATCTCACGGCCCTCCTCGGCAGGTCGCCGGCGGCCGACGCCGACTTTGCCGACATCATGGGCCAGGAGCAGGTGAAACGCGCCCTCGAGGTCGCCGTCGCGGGTGCCCACAACGTCCTCATGTCGGGGCCGCCGGGGGCGGGCAAGACCATGCTCGCCCGCCGGTTGCCCGGCATCATGCCCGCCCTGACCCTCGACGAGGCCATCGAGGTCACGCGCATCCACAGCGTGGCCGGGCTCCTTCCGCAAGACGGCGCACTCATCACGCAGCGCCCGTTCAGGGCGCCGCACCACACCATATCGTCGCCGGGGCTGGTCGGCGGCGGCGGCACGCCGCGCCCCGGCGAGGTGAGCCTCGGCCATCTCGGTGTGCTGTTTCTCGACGAGTTCGCCGAGTTTCGCCTCTCGGCGCTCGAGGGTCTGCGCCAGCCGCTCGAAGACGGCGAGGTCACCATCAGTCGCCGGCTCGTGTCCCTGACCTTCCCTGCGCGTATCATGCTTGTCGCGGCCATGAACCCGTGCCCCTGCGGCTACCTCGGCGATCGCGAGAGGGGTTGCACCTGCCCGGCGCACAGAGTGCGGCAGTACGGGTCGCGGCTCAGCGGACCGCTGCTCGACCGCATCGACCTGCGCCTCGACGTGCCACGCGTCTCCCCGCAGGACCGACGCGGCGGCGCCAGCGGAGAGCCGTCGGCCGTGGTCCGCGCACGCGTTGCCGGGGCGCGCGAGCGGCAACTCGCGCGCCTCGCCGGCACGGGCGTCTACGCCAACGCCCACATGAGCGCCCGTCACCTGCGGCGCCTGTGCTCGCTCGACGCCGACGCCACGGCGCTCCTCGACCGCGCCTACGAGCGTCTGCGGCTCAGCGCCCGCGCCTGCGACCGCGTCATCAAGGTCGCGCAGACCATCGCCGATCTCGAGGCGGCGCCCACCATCACGTGGGCGCACGTCGCCGAGAGCCTCTCCTACCGCAACAGGAGCCAGTATGATCGATGAAACATCCGCTGAACCGTCCGATGGACCACGTGCAGGCCCCGCACTGGGGCGCCGTCTCCACGGCCCTCCCGCGCGGCGCCGGGCGCTTTGCATCTGGCTGGGCACGCTCGCGTCGTGGCGCAGCGGCCTCGTCAAGAAGCTCGTACGCGAGTGCGGCACCGTCAGCGACCTGCTGGACTCGTCACCGGCAGAGCTCGCTGCGCTCGTAGGCTCAACGGCTTTGGCGCAGAGGAGCAGAAAGGCTCACCCGACCACAGCGGCGCCAAGACTGGAGCGCGCGCGCGAACAGCATGCCGCGGAACGGGACGGGGACGAGAAACGCTTTGCGGCCGCCTTCAAGGCTCGCCCGGAGGATCTCGCGCAGGCGCAGGAACGCTTTTCACGATCGAAGGTGGTCGCGTGGTGCGACCCGCTCTATCCCCCGGCGCTGCGCCAGCTCGCCGACCCGCCGCTGTGCCTGTTCGTGCGCGCGGAGTGCGACGACCTGGAGATCGCGCACCGGATGGACCTTCTCTGCCGGACCCCGGCGGTCGCTATCGTAGGTACGCGGGCGCCTTCTCCCTACGGAACAGAGATGGCCGCGGCTCTGGGCCGCGATCTCACGGTCCAGGGCGTCCTGGTGGTCAGCGGGCTCGCTCTGGGCATCGATGCGACGGCGCACGCCGCGGCGATCCAGGCGGCCAAGGCCGACCAGGAGCTCGCCACTGTGGCCGTTCTCGGCTGCGGACCCGATGTGGTCTATCCGCAGGCAAACGCGAGACTTCGCGCAGAGGTGGCCCGGCGCGGACTCCTCGTGTCCGAGTTTGCCTGGGGGGTCCCTGCGCGCCCTTGGCGCTTCCCGGCGCGCAACCGCGTCATGGCTGCGCTCGCGCGGGGAGTCGTGGTGGTCGAGGGCGCGTCCCGCAGCGGCGCGCGCATCACGGCGAGCTACGCCCTCGAGCTTGGCCGCGAAGTGCTCGCGGTGCCTGGGGAGGCGGGGAAGAGGCTCACGGAGGCTCCGCACGATCTCCTTCGCCACGGTGCGGCGATCTGCGAGTCAGCGGACGACGTCGTAGCCGCCATCGCCACCATTCAACTCGACGCCGAAGCGTTGGCTGGTCATCTCGACACGCGTGAGGTCGCGCGGCTTCTGGAGCGAGGCTCAGACAACGGCAGAGTGTCCGGCGTTCTCCAGGCGCTGGAGCGTGGACCGATGACGGCGGACCAGGTCGCGAGCACCTGTGAGGTCCGCGTCTACGAGGCGAGCGCGCTCCTCAGCGAGCTCGAAGTAGACGGGCTTGCGACGCTGACCGACGGAGGGGAGTACAGACTCAATCGGCGGTGACGCCTCGCCTGTGGTGCTGGCCGGCCCCCGGCCG
>JAPLCM010000236.1 GCA_026392275.1 Actinomycetota bacterium
CCGTCGAGCACGATGAGGTTGGCCGTCTCGGCGGTCGCGTCGCGCAGCCGCACCAGGTGGATGCGCGCGGCGATGCGGAGGCGGTCGACCCAGCCGACGCGCGAGGCCAGGCTGACCAGCTCGAGGCCCAGCGAGTACGTGCCGTCCGGGTCCGCGCGCAGCAGGTCGCTTTCCACCAGGTACGGCAGGATGCGCGTGACGGCCATCCGCGACATGCCGGCCCCGGTCGCGATCTGTTGGACGGTTAGCCCGCGCGAGGAGGTCGCGAACGCGCGAAGCACGGCCAGTCCGTGGGCGAACAGAGGGGCGTCGGCGCTCAGCTCGAACGATGCCGACCCGAGCGACCAGGCCCGCTCGTCGGCGCGGTAGGTGACGAATCGCCGCTCCCTGAGCAGGTTGAGCAGGCCGTAGGTGCTGGAGCGGGGGATGTGGCACGACGAGGCGATGATGCTCGCCGGCGCCGGGCTGGTGCGGCGTCCGAGGAACGCGAGCACGTCGAGGACGCGGGCAGCCCCCCAGGTCGTGCCTTCTTCATGCGGCTTGCGCTCCGTGGGCATCGCGATCACCTCCGGGAGAATCCAGCATAGCGGCCTGACGGGCGCACGACAACGAAAACGAGTTCAGAACTCTGGACATCGACGGCACGCCCTTGCCTTGCCGTCGGGGCGGCGTCAGGGTGGGGCGCGCGAGACTCACGCCAACATCACGGAGGAGCCGACTGTGCCCACCTCAGACTCATCCCCGCGGCCGCGTCCCGGCCGTCTGACGTACCTCGACGATGCCGACAAGACGGCCATCTACGAGGGCGCCCTCGAGATCATCGCGTCCGTGGGCATGCGCGTCCTGCACTCCGAGGCGCTCGAGCTGCTGCGCGCGGCCGGCTGCAGCGTGGAGGAGCCAGACCTGGTTCGGATCCCGCGCCAGCTCGTGGAGCAGGCGCGGAGCACGGCGCCGGCGATCGTCGAGGTCTACGATCGCGCCGGCGAGCCGGCCATGTCCCTCGGTCGCCACAACAGCTACTTCGGGACCGGCTCGGACCTCATGAGCACCTACGACCTCGAGACCGGCGAGCATCGTCCGAGCGCGCTCGCGGACGTCGCTCGCGCCGCCCGGCTCTGCGACGCGCTCCCGAACATCGACTTCGTGATGTCGTGCGCGCACCCCAACGACATCGAGCCACAGCGCTCCTACCTGGAGAGCTTCAGGGCGATGGCTTCCAACACGACCAAGCCGATGGTCCTGACCTCCGAGCACGCCGGCGACCTCGCGGTGATGTGCGCCATCGCCGAGGCGCTGCGCGGCGGTCCGGAAGCGCTGGCCGCCAAGCCCTACTTCACGATGTATCTGGAGCCGGTGAGCCCGCTGAGCCACCCGGTGGAGAGCATCGCCAAGCTGCTGTTCTGCGCCGACCACGGCATCCCGGCGATCTATTCGCCGGCGCCGCTGGCGGGCGGCACGGCGCCGATCACCGTCGCCGGCCACACCTGCCAGGGGGTGGCCGAGTCGCTCTTCGGGCTCGTCATCCACCAGCTGCGCAAGCCGGGCGCGCCGTTCCTCTTCGGCATCGGCCCGGCGGTGCTCGACATGGCGACCTCCCAGAGCTCCTATAACGCACCCGAATACCTCATGACGTTCCTCTGCCAGATCGAGATGGCGCGCTGGCTCGACCTGCCCAACTGGGGGTACGGCGGCACGTCGGACTCGCAGGTCGTGGACGCCCAGGCCGGCATGGAGGCGGCCGAACTGGCCTTCCTCTGCCTGGCCGCCGGCTCCAATCTGAACCACGATGTGGGCTACCTCGACTTCGGGCTCACGGCGTCCCTCGAGCTCATCGTCATCGTGGACGAGTTCCTCGCCATGAACCGAAAGCTTTTCGCCGGCGTCGAGGTCACCGCGGAGACGCTCGCCGTCGACGTCGTCCGCGACGTCGGCCCCGGCGGCGACTTCCTCGCCCACCGCCACACCGCCAAGAACGTGCGCAAGGCGCAGTGGCGACCGACGATCATCAACCGCCAGGGACACGTGCGCTGGCAGGAGGAGGGCGGGCTCGACCTCAAGGAGAAAGCCCGCCTCAAGGCTCTCAGGCTGCTCGAGACGCACCAGCCGGCGCCGCTACCGGCGGAGCTGG
>JAPLCM010000129.1 GCA_026392275.1 Actinomycetota bacterium
GTGATCGTCTCGCGCAAGGTCTCAAGCCCCGTGGTCAGGAGGCAGGAGAGGCCGAGCACATCAGGGCGTTCCGCGTCGACCGCGCGGACGACGCGCTCCGGATCGACGTCGACGCCCAGGTCCACAACGCTGAAGCCGTGAGCATCGAGCAACGTGATGACGATGTTCTTACCGATGTCGTGGATGTCGCCTTTGACCGTCGCCATGACGACCTTGCCTGAGTCCTGCGGACGCTCCGTCGTCGTCAGCAGTGGGACCAGCAGGTCTGCCGCCCCCCGAAAGATCTCGCCGGCCATGATGAGCGCGGAGATGTAGTAGGTCCCGTTCTCGTACATCCGTCCGACCTGCTCCATGCCCGCGCGACACTCCTCCATCAACCGGAGCGGGTCTTCGCCGGAGGCGAGCCGCCGGCGAATGGCGTCGAGGCTTCCGCGCTCGTCCATGTCCACGATCAGCCTGGTCAGGTTGGTCTCGACGGGCAGAGTCATGCGCCTACGCCTTCCCTGCGTCCGCAACGCCGACCGTCGTCGAGAGATCGAGGCGGTCGGACCTGCCGATGAACCGCCCCCAGCTCACCGGTCGATCCTCGAAGTCGTAGAAGAGATGTTCGATCACCCACGCCGCCGTCCCCGGCTCTTCGCCGAGGCAGGCGGCCTCGTCTTCCCTGAGCGTGGAGGCATGCAGCGTGAGGCGACCGTACTTGAGGCTCGACGCGCCGACGCCGGCAAAGAGATCCCCCAGCGCAGTCACGCCGAGCTCCGCCTCCACAAGCGGACGCCTGGGGTCGAAGACGAGGTACTCACTGTGGTAGAAGACCGCCGCGCCGGCACTGCTCAGGATGCGCTTGATGCTGATCACGCGGGACTCCGCCTCGACGGCGAGCTTGCGGCACACCCGCGAGGAAGGCGACACGATCCGCGCCTCGCGGATCGTCACCTCCGTCGCGGCGTCGTCGAGGTAGCGCCTCAGGCTGGCGAGGTCGAACGTCGCGGCCCCGAGCTCCGGCGCCTTGACGAAGGTCCCGCGTCCCTGCTCGGTCACCGCCACCTGGTCCTGCACCAGCAGCGTCACTGCCCGGCGGACGGTCATGGGGCTGACGCCGTACAGCTCACACAACTCCGCCTCTGAGGGCAGGCGGTCGCCGGACCGATACTCGCCGGTCACGATGCGCTCGCGTATGCCGCGCGCGACCTGCGCGTACGGTGGCTCGAACGACGAACGATCGACGGGCTTGAGCTTGCTCACGGATACTCCGGCATGGAACTCAGCGTTGACGCCCAGGTTACTTCCCTAGACCACTAGGGCTCTCATGTGCTACGATACTCGCTCTTCAGCGTCGAATCCAGGGGGCGGCATGTCGCAAGCTTTGACCGACGCGATCTTGGGGATGCGTATTGACGAGGCTGTGACACTCGCCAAACGCATGCTCGAGAGCGGGACGGATCCATTGGCCATCATCGCGGACGGCAGCAAGGCGATGGAGGTCATCGGCCAGCGCTTTTCCGAAGGGGAGGCGTTCCTCCCCGAGCTCATCATGGGCGGCGAGATCATGAAGAGCATCTCCGAGGAAGTGATGCCGGGCGGGGCCGGGGCGGTGCCGGAGAGCTCCAAGGGCATCGTCGTCATCGGCACCGTTCACGGCGACATCCACGACATCGGCAAAGACATCGTCGCACTCATGCTGGGCATCGACGGCTACGCCGTGCACGATCTCGGCATCGATGTGCCGGTCGAGGACTTCGTGGCGGCCATCAAGGAGCACGACGCCGACATCGTCGCCCTCAGCGGGCTCCTCACCTTGGCCTTCGACGCCATGAGGAGGACCGTGGACGGCATCGCCGCCGCCGGCCTCCGCGACAAGGTCAAGATCATGGTCGGCGGCGCCCCCGTGGACGAGAGCGTGCGTGCGTACACTGGCGCTGACGGCTGGGGCAACGATGTGGGCCACGCCGTCAAGCTGGCCGCCGCGTGGACCGACGGAGGCGCCTGATGGATCACATCGCAGAGGAGAAGCTTGGGGAGCGCCTCATCGCCGACTGGGTCAGAGGGGCGCACCTGCACTTCGCGAACGATCAGGCCAGGGAGAAGTACCGGACCAGAGCCCAGCTCATCATCGACACCATCCGGCTCAAGGATACCGGCAAGATCCCCGTCATTCCCGCCGCCACCCAGAAGTTCGCCTTCGACTACGGTCCGGTGACCTTCAGAGAGGCGATGACCGACTTCGACAAGGTGTTCGACGCCTACGTGCGTCAATACGAAGACACGGACTTCGACGCCTACGTCGGCCCGGAGTTCATCTATCCCGCCGGCATGTTCGAGGCGCTGCGCTGGAACCGCGTGCGCCTGCCCGGCGTCCACTTGCCCGACGACAAGCCGTTCCAGTTCGTCGAGGCCGAGTACATGAAGGCGGAGGAGTACGACGAGTATCTCGACGACCCGTCGGACTGGATACTGCGCAAGTACCTGCCCCGGCTTTCTCCGGAGCTCGAGCCGCTGGCTCAGCTGCCGCCGCTCCGCAACATGGTCGCGTTCTTCCAGGGGCTGACCGACCTGGTCGTGGCCGCGGCCGAGAACCCCGGCGTGCTCGACGCCATGAAGGCGCTGCAGGCGTCCGGACAGGCCGTGCAGGAATGGTTCGACTACCTGGGGCGCATCGACCAGGAGCTGGGAGGCCGGCTGGCTCTGCCGCATCTTCTGGGCCCCATTGCTCACGCGCCGTTCGACATCATCAGCAACTACTACCGCGGCTGGCGCGGCGCCATCGTCGACATGTACTCCAGGCCGGAGAAGATGATCGCCCTCATGGAGCGTCTGCTTCCCTGGCAGATCCAGTACGGCATCGACGGAGCAAAGGCCCTCGGACAGCCGATCGTCACGCTCTATATCTACAAAGGCGCCGACGGCTTCATGTCCGAGCAGCAGTATGAGGAGCTCTACTGGCCGACGCTCAAGAAGCTCATCCTGGGCCTGGTCGATGAGGGTCTGCTGGTGTGGGTCTTCACGCAGGGCAAGTACGACTCGCGGCTGCACCACTTCAAGGAGATCCCTGCGGGGACCTGCCTCATCCACCTCGAGAGCGCCACCGACGCCTTCGCTGCCAAGGAGGTGCTGGCCGGCTCGCAGTGCATCGAGGGCAACGTGCCCAGCTCGCTGCTGGCTACAGCCTCTGTGGACGAGGTCGAGGCCTACTGCGTCAAGCTGGCCGAGGGCTGCGGCAGGGGGGGCGGCTTCATGATGGACTTCTCGGCTTTCCTTGACGAGGCCAAACGCGAGAACGTCAAGAAGATGATCGAGGTCGCCCGGGCCTATCGGGGGGGCGACGAGCCAGGAAG
>JAPLCM010000330.1 GCA_026392275.1 Actinomycetota bacterium
TCGTCGCGGTCGTGCTTCTCTTCGTCCCGCTCCTCGCGAGCCAGTACATGTTCAAGCTTCTCGTGCGCGAGAAGGATCACCTGGCCAAGCAGAGAGAGCTCAGCGATCAGTACCTCGAGATGAACATCGGCCTGGCGGCGGCCATGGTCGTGCTTCTCGACAGCAAGGACGAGTACACCGGTCAGCATTCCGCGGCGGTGGCCATGTACTGCCGCGACATCGCCCTTGCGCTCAAGCTCCCGGAGCACGACGTCGACGCTCTGCACCTCGCCGGCCTTCTTCACGACCTGGGCAAGGTGGGCGTGCCCGACGCGGTGCTGCGCAAGACGACGAAGCTCGACGCCGAGGACTGGGTGGCGATCCGCGAGCACCCCGAGAAGGGCGCCGAGGTGCTCTCGCACTTGGTCGCCTACCAGGAGGTCGCCGACATCGTGCGCTGCCACCACGAGCGCCTCGACGGCAGCGGGTACCCGAGCGGCCTTCACGGCACGAGCATCCCCGAGCTCAGCCGGATCCTGGCCGTGGCCGACTCCTACCATGCGATGACCTCCGACCGGCCCTACCACGCCGCGCGCAGCTCGTTCGAGGCGCTCAAGGAGCTCCGCATTGTGGCCGGTCGCACGCTGGACACGAAGGCCGTGGAGGCCCTCGCCGTAGTGCTCCGCGACAAGGGCCTCGCCTACCGCGATGGCAGCTCGACCGACTTCAGAGGCGAGTACGAGCTCGGGCGCATCAACCTGCGCCTGCGCGGGCATGGGCTGACCGACGTCAGCGGCCTCTCTGAGGCGAGGGAAGACCCAGCGGCAGGTTGACCAGGCTGTGGGCCGCCGGGCCGCCGCCGCCCGGGGCTGCGCGCCGGGAGGCGGCGAGCGGTCATGCCCCAAACGGGACTACTATCGCGCGCCGCGGCCCCCATGCGATTCTCCCTTGTGCCGGTACCATCGCTGCGTCACTGGGTTGCAGGGATGCCGCCTGCGGCGTATGAAGGGACACAGAATCGGCTGGTCAGCGTTCGGGGGCGCCCGCCGGGCACACGGTTTCATGATGAAGCCGAACGGAGGCGGGGCCTGATGACACTGCGACGACTATCCCTCATCCTCATGGTCGTGCTCGTCGCCGCAGCCGCGGGACTCGCCTCCGGCCCGGCGCACGCGGCGCCCAACGCCCCCGATCCCGCCACGGGCTTCCTGCTCAACGGGCGCCAGCTCACGCCGGCAGGTGCTCAGGTGGCGCTCGGGAACTTCCCCACCGGCGGGGCCGTGACGGCCGACGGCCGGTTCCTGTGGACGGTGTCTGCCGGCCAGGGCGCCAACGACGTGCGCATCGTCGACACTGCCCGCCGGCGCGTGCGCCAGACGATCGCCCTCTCGGGCGCGTCGGGCGGCATCGCCCTGGACTCGCGGCACCGGCGAGCCTACATCTCTGTCATCAGCGCCTCTCGCTGGTGGCCGACGCAGGCCGGCCTGCCGGGCGCGGCGGGCAACTTCGTTCTGGTCTATGGCTGGAACGCATCCTCCGGGAGGGCGTGCTTCCTGCGTGCCATCCCCGTCCCCCCGCAGCCCGGAGCCCCGCCCGTCCAGGTCTTTCCGGTCCCGACGACCGGCTCAGCGGACGCCTGGCCGCAGAAGCTCGCGGTCTCGCCCGACGGCAGCCACCTGCTGGTGCCGCTCAACCTCGCCGACAGCGCCGCGGTGATCGACCTGACACACCGCGATCAGGTGCGGAACGTACCGACCGGGAGCTACCCGTTCGGCGCCGCCGTGCTGCCCGACGGGCGGACCGGGCTGGTGAGCAACGAGGCCTCCGGTACGGTGTCGATGGTCGACCTGCAGACTGCCGCCAAGGTCGACGACATCACCGTCGGCCCCCCGCTCTCTCATCCCCAGGGCATCGTCGTCGACCGCGCCGGGGCGCGGGCCTACGTGGCCCTTTCGGCGCTGGACGAAGTGGTCGTGGTCGACCTGCGCCGCCGGCGCGTGGAACGTACGATCTCGGTGGGCCGCAGCGCCGGGCTGGGGACGATGCCGGTGGCGCTCGCGCTCAGCCCGAACGGCGCCCGCCTGTTCGTGGCCGAATCGGGCGCCGATGAGATCGCCGTCATCCGCCTGCCGGGCCGGCAGGCCAGGCCGGCGCTCGACTGGAGGCTGGTGGGCCGCATCCCGACGGCTGAGGATCCCCAGGTCGTGGTCACCGCCGCGGCCCAGGGCGGTCGCGCGGCGCAGCTCATGTACGTCGCCGCCAGAGGCGTCGGCGTCGGGCCCAACCCTACCGGCCCCGTCCCGACAGACCCCTTCGACCCC
>JAPLCM010000025.1 GCA_026392275.1 Actinomycetota bacterium
GACATCTCGTGGGCGATGACCCCTTGCAGCTCTTCGCGATCGAGCCGCTGCATCATCCCGCGCGTGACGGCGACGGACGAGTGCTGCGGGTCGCGGCCGGTGGCGAAGGCGTTGGGCGCCGGCTCTTCGATGACGTAGACCGCCGGCACGTTGGGCAGACCGGCGGCGATCGACATTTCCTCGACGACGTTGAAGAGCTGTGGCTCGTCGGCGTGCGTCACCTGATGGGCGCCGCTCACGACGAGCACCATCTTGTCGCCGGAGTAGTAGCCGAGGATGCTCCAGACGATGGCGACGACGCCGAACACCCCGAGCAGGCCGATACCTCCGCTGGTGCCGCCGATGACGGCCGCGCCGATGGCGAAGCCGAGCATGGCGAACAAGGTGACGACGAACCCCATGAGGAGCCACGAGGCCCGCCGGTTGCGGCGGATCTGTTCGTACATCGTCGTGTCGCCGCGTCAGGCTGCTAGCGCAGGTCCACCTTGGGCACCGCGCGGTCGCCCTCCGGAGCCTCGAAGAACTGGCGGGTGGTGAAGTTGAACATGCCGGCGATGAGGTTGGACGGAAACATCTGGATCTTGTTGTTGTAGGTCAGGACGCTGTCGTTGTAGAACTGCCGCGCGAACGAGATCTTGTTCTCCGTGGCGGTAAGCTCTTCCTGAAGGCTGAGGACGTTCTGGTTGGCCTTGAGGTCCGGGTAGGCCTCGACGACCGCGAACAACGACTTGAGGCTCTCGGTGAGCATGTTCTCGGCCTGAGCCTGCGCCTGCGGGCCCTGGTTGCCGGCGTTCATGGCGGCGGTGCGGGCGGCGGTGACGTTGGTCAGCGTCTCCTGCTCATAGGACATATAGTCCTTGACGGCCTCGACTAGGTTGGGGATGAGGTCATACCGGCGCTTGAGCTGCACGTCGATCTGGCTCCAGGCGTTGTCGACCTGGTTGCGCCTGCCGACCAGGCTGTTGTACATGCCGGCAAAGATGATCCCCAAGACGACGAGGATCACGACGATGATGATGATCGCGATCACCCAGAGCTCCTTTCGTTGGCCGCGCCCTTACGTGCCTAGTGTACGCCACTGGGGGGAACGGGAGTGTACGGCGATTGTACCGGCCTGCCCGACTGATCTATCCTGCGAGAACGATGAACGAACGCATCCGTGACATAGTGATCCTGGTCGTCGGCTTGGCGCTCGTGCTGGGCGCGGCTTCTGCCGGCTACGCCGTGGTCCGCGCCCGCGCCAGCGGCGGGTCTCCCAGCCCCCAGGTACTGGCGCCGGTCGTCATGCCCACGCCGACTGCCTCCGGCAGTAGTCCGGCGCCTCAATACGAGCGCTGGACTGTCGGCATCGCACGGCGCCCCATGACCGTCCGCCGCCGGCCCGTCGACGGCGCGCCGGTGCAGGCGCGGCTGCCCATGCGGACGCCGGCGGACTACCCAACGGTCGTTCTGGTGGACGAGGTGCGCGAGGTCGACGGCGTACCCTGGTACCGGGTGTGGCTGGCCGGGCCGCCAAATGAGAGCCGGGGTTGGGTGCGCGACGGCCAGATGGCCTTCTACTCGACGGCCTCGAGGATCGTCATCGACCTTTCGCGACGCAAGCTCATGGTGTATCGCCGCGGCGAGCTCCTGCGCACGTTTCCCGTGGCAGTGGGCCGCCCCGGCCTGGAGACGCCCAGCGGGCACTTCTTCATCACGCAGAAGCTGCGACCGCCCGACCCGAACGGCGTCTACGGCGTACTCCAGCTGGGCACCAGTGCCACGCAGCCCAAGCTCAACGGGTGGCCGGACGGCGGCCTCGTCGCGATCCACGGTACCAGCGAGCCGTGGCTCATCGGCAAGGCCATCAGCCACGGCTGCGTGCGCATGAAGAACGCCGCCGTCCAGGAGGTCAGCCGCCTTGTGCCTACGGGGAGCCCGGTGATCATCGAGAAGTAGCGGCCGCCGCCGCGGGGCGGCCGCGGGCTTACCAGTACTCGCCCTGGTGCAGCATCATGTCGTGGGCCTTGCACTTGGGGCACGTGTACGAGGCGGCCTTTTCGAGGAAGAACAACTCGCTGCCGCAGACTACGCAGCGGAACTCGTCGATGTGGACGTCGGCGCCCGTGAGGTCCACTTCGACGATGGTGGCGCACTCCACGCAGTAGCCGGGCATGAAGCGCCGGCGCGGATCGTGCACGCTGACCCCCCAGCGGAGGCGGTCGGCGGTGTAGCCGCACTGACGGCACTCGAAGGTCGTGTACTCTCCCATGGTGAGCCTCTCTGGACGCGTGGTGTCGCCACCAGTATCGGCAGAATCGCGGCGCAGTTGAGCCGTCGGGCCGGACTTCCTTGTACCGTTTACAACCGGGGTGCTATACTTCATCGGCTGGAAACACACCACGAGGCGGGCTCTTGCGCGAAAAGTCGGTGGGTCACCGACTTTTGTCTTGTCAGGGGTCGTTCATGAGGGAGAGCAGAGAGGAACTTGAGGCGATGATCGAGGCCAAGCTGGCCGAGCGCTTCCCTGAGGTCGAACTCGTCGATCTTGAGGTGCGCGGCGGCCCCACCGGCACGCTGACGCTGTTCGTCGACCGGCCCGGTGGAGTCGACCTCGAGTTGTGCGCGGCGCTCAGCGTGGCGCTGGACGACGTGCGCGAACGCCACGCCCTCGAGGTCTCCTCGCCGGGTCTGCACCGGCGGCTGCGCAAGCCTGCGCATTTCGCCGCGGCGCTGGGCCTGGACGTTGCCGTCAAGCTGACGGCGGCGCAGGGCGGGCGCAGCAACTTCCGCGGCGTCCTCACGGCGTCCGACGCCATGAGCGTCACGCTCGACCTCGCCGACGGCGGCAGCGCCACGCTGCCGCTCGCCGGCATCGCCAAGGCGCACGTGGTCTACAACTTCGATGACGATGGAGGCCATCGTGAGTAAAGAGATCATCGAGGCTCTGCGACAGATCGAGAAAGAGAAGGGCATCGCCTTCGAGGCTCTTGTCGAGGCCCTCGAAGACGCGCTGCTCTCAGCCTACAAGAAGACGCTCCACGCCGTCGAGCACGCCAAGGTCGAGGTCGACACGGAGACCGGCGAGATGCGCGTCTACGAGCTTGTCTTCCCGGAGCACATCGACGTGGAGGCTCTCAAGGTGCACGACGAGGAGGGCGAGGAGATCGGGCTCGACCTCTCGAGCGTCGACATGAGCGAGGTCGAGCGCATCGAGGTGACCCCCGACGACTTCGGGCGCATCGCCGCGCAGACCGCCAAACAGGTCATCCTGCAGCGCATTCGCGAGGCCGAGCGCGACCTCATGTACGAGGAGTACATCGATCGCGTCGGCGAGCTCGTCACCGGAATCGTGCAGCAGAGCGACCCGCGCCACAACACGCTGGTCGAGCTGGGCCGCGTCGAGGCCGAGCTGCCGCGCGGCGAGCAGATCGAGACCGAGCACTACGATCACGGTGCGCGCATCAAGGCCGTGATCATGCGCGTCGAAGACTCCGCCAAAGGTCCCCAGGTCAAGCTCTCACGGCGCAGCGAGGAGATCGTGCGCAAGCTGTTCGAGCTCGAAGTGCCGGAGATCGCCGACGGCCTCGTGGAGATCAAGCAGATCGCCCGCGAGACCGGCTACCGCGGCCGCGACGGCAAGCCCGTGCCCGGGCGCTGCAAGATCGCCGTCATCTCGCACGCCGACGGTGTCGACCCGGTCGGCGCCTGCGTCGGCCCTCGCGGTTCGCGGGTGCGTATGGTGGTCAGCGAGCTGCGCGGCGAGCGCATCGACATCATCCCGTACAACGACGATCCCGCGCGTTTCGTGGCCAAGGCGCTCTCGCCGGCCCGTGTGCGCGAGGTCATCGTCGACGACGAGGAGAAGACTGCGACCATCGTCGTGCCCGACGACCAGCTGTCTCTGGCCATCGGTAAGGAGGGTCAGAACGCTCGCCTCGCGAGCAAGCTCACGGGCTGGCGTATCGACATCAAGAGCCAGCAGCAGATGGTCGAGGCCGAGAACAACATGGAGTTCGGCGACGACGAGGGCGTGGACGGCCAGTGCATGGCCGTCATGCGCACCGGCAAGCGATGCCCCAACCAGGCGGAGCCCGGTTCGCGCTACTGCAGCATCCACACCGACTACGTGGAGCCCGCGCCGAGCGCCAAGGCCGAGCCCGCCGCGACCGGCGAAGCCGCTGCCACCGCGGACGACCAGGCGACGGGCGCCCCCGCGGCGGAGGCCGGCGAGGAGTGACGGTGGTGTCCGCGCCCGAACGCACCTGTATCGGCTGCCGTCGCAGGCGCGGTCAAGCCGAACTTGTCCGGTTCGCGAGCGAAGCTGGACGTGTGGTGCCCGCTCGTCCCGGTGCGCCGGGTAGGAGCGCATATCTCTGCCCCGAACAGACGTGTCTTGAGGCCGCGGAAAAGCGGCGCGCGTTCGCGCGCGCCTTCCGCGGCCCGGTAGTCCTCGATCCCGCAGTGCGCCGCGCAGTGGCGCGACACACCAGTGACGAAAGGCGGTGAGGTGAATGGCGACGAAGCGCAAGGTCTCCGAGATCGCAACCCAGCGGAAGACGAGTGTCGATGACGTGCTCGCCCACCTCAAGAAGGCGGGCATCGAGGTCGTCGACGGTGAGGTCACCGTCGACGACGAAGTCATCGAGAAGGCTTACGCGGCCCAGCCGGGCGGCGTGCGGCGCCGGGCCGGAGGCCCCGGCGGCAAGCGCCGCCGGGTGATCATCGACGCGGGCGCCTCGCGGCGCGGCGGCGGCCCTCAGGGCGGCCGCGGCCGGCGCAGCGGTCGTGGCCGCGGTCACGACCGAGACGAACAGCCGGCCGCGCCCGTGGTTCCCACCGGCCTGGTCAAGGTACCGTCGGGCTCATCCGTCAAGGACATCTCGCAGCTGATGGGCGTGTCCACGCCCGAGATCATCAAGGCGCTGATGGGGTACGGCGAGATGGTGACCATCACGCAGACGCTCAGCGATGAGGCCATCGAGGTCCTTGCCACTGACTTCAATCGTGAGGTGGAGATCACGCACGCGGCCGACGAAGAGGCAGAGCTCGAAGCCGAGGCCGTCGACGATCCCAAGAACCTCCATCCGCGCGCCGCCGTCATCACCGTGATGGGCCACGTCGACCACGGCAAGACGAGCCTGCTCGACGCCATCCGCGACACCGCCGTGGCCGCCGGCGAGGCCGGCGGCATCACGCAGCACATCGGCGCCTATCAGGTGAAACACAACGGTCAGCTCGTGACGTTCATCGACACGCCCGGCCACGCCGCGTTCACCGCCATGCGCGCCCGCGGCGCCAAGGTCACCGACATCGCCGCCATCGTGGTGGCCGCCGACGACGGGGTCATGCCTCAGACCGTAGAGGCCATCGACCACGCCAAGGCCGCCGGCGTCCCCATCGTCATCGTCGTCAACAAGATCGACAAGCCCGAGGCCAACGTGGATCGGCTCAAGCAGCAGCTCAGCGAGCACGGCATCATCCCGGAGGATTGGGGCGGCGACACCGTGTTCGTCGAGGTGAGCGCCAAGAAGCGCCTCGGCATCGACGAGTTCCTCGACATGCTGCTGCTGGTGGCGGAGGTCGCCGACCTCAGGGCCAACGCCGACGCCCCGGCCAGCGGCTTCGTCATCGAGTCGCGCGTCGACCCCGGCCGCGGCGTGGTCGCCACCATTCTCGTGAGTCGCGGCACCCTCCACGTCGGCGACGCGGTGGTCGCCGGCGAGGCCAGCGGCCGCGTGCGCGCGATGCGTGACTTCAAGGGCGACCCGCTCAAGAGCGGCGGCCCGTCAACCCCGGTCGAGATCGTCGGCTTCGACGACCTCCCGGTGGCCGGCGAGTTCTGCCGCGTGGTCAAGGACGAGCGCCTGGCGCGCTCTCTGGCCCACAGGCGCGCGAATCGCCTCAAGACCGAGGCGCTCGCCAAGCAGCGCGCGCTCACCCTCGACGACATCTTCGCGCGCATCGCCGCGGGCAAGGTGCTCGACCTCAACCTCGTGGTCAAGGCCGACGTGCAGGGCAGCCTCGAGGCGCTCAGCGACGCGCTGCTCATGATCCAGCATCCCGAGGTCAAGGTGCGCGTCATCCACTCGGGCGTGGGCGGGATCAACGAAAACGACATTATGCTGGCCAGCGCTTCCACGGCGATCATCATCGGCTTCAACGTGAGGCCGAGCCCCCCGGCCACCGCGCTCGCCGAGACCGAAGGCGTCGACGTGCGCACCTACCGGGTCATCTACAAGGTCACCGAGGACATCACGGCGGCCCTGGTCGGCATGCTCAAGCCGACCATCGAGGAGGTCGTGCTCGGGCAGGCCGAGGTACGTACCACGTTCAAGGCCTCCAAGTTGGGCACCATCGCCGGCTGCATGGTCACGCACGGCATCATGACCCGCAACGCCAGCGTGCGCGTGCTGCGCAGTGACGTCGTGGTCCACGACGGCAAGATGGGCTCTCTCAAGCGCTTCGCCGAAGACGCCCGCGAGGTAGCCGAAGGGTTCGAGTGTGGCATCCTTGTGGAGGGCTTCAACGACCTCAAGGAAGGCGACGTGCTGGAGGCGTACGTGACCCGAGAAGTCGCGCGTGAGGCCTGACGCCTGCATCGGCGTCCTGCTCGCGGAACTGCACTTCCCGGCCGGCCGGTCGCTGAAGGACAAGCGCGCGCCGCTCACTTCGCTGCGTGACGTGGTGCACGGTCGCTTCCGCGCCTCGTTCAGCGAGGTGGGCCTGCAGGACGTGTGGCAGCGGGCCCGCGTGCTCATCGTGCTGGCCGCCTCCTCTCTGCAGCAGGCGCGGGAGCGCCTCGACGACATCGACCGCTACCTCCACGGGCAGAGCTTCGAGGTCGCACACGTGCTCATCAAGACAACAGACACGGTGGATACCCTGTGGGACATCGACTCCTGAGGATCAACGAAAGCATCAAGGAGACCCTGTCGTCGGTCATCACCGCTGAGGGCCTCAAGGATCCGCGCATCGGCTTCGTGACGGTCACCGGCGTGGAGACCGCACCCGACCAGCGTCACGCCAAGGTCTACGTCAGCGTTCTCGGCACTCGCGCCGAGCGTGAGGCTACGATGGAGGCGCTGGACAAGTCGCGAGGGTTCCTGCAGGCACGCATCAATGCATCGCTGCACATGAGGCGCACGCCGCAGCTGGAGTTCGTCTACGACAGTACGCTCGACAACGCCTTGCACATCGAGAAGCTCATGAAGCGTGAGGAGGAAGTGCTGGGGAGCGAAGCTCCGCAGATCTTCCTTGACGGCGAGGCCGAAGATGGGGAAGAGGCACCGGCATGAAGGCTCTGCCCGCTGACCTGGCCGCGGTGTGCCGGCGGATGAAGACCGAGCGCACTGTCGGCCTCGCCGTGCACGAACGGCCCGACACAGACGCCCTCGGCGCCGCCGCCGGCATGCTCGACCTCTTCGCGCAGCTTGGCGTCGAGGCTCGTCTCCACGTCGACCAGGACGAGCTCCTGCCGCTCGAGGAGCACCTGTTGCCGTTCGGCACCGTCACGCGCGGCTTGCCGCCCGCACGCCGGCCTCTGTACGCGCTCGACAGCGGCAGCCTCGAGCGGCTGGCCTTGCCGCTCGATTCCTGGGACGGTTTCGTCGTGAACATCGACCATCACCACGACAACACGCGCTTCGGCGACGTCGACTTCGTGCGCGGCGCGGCGAGCAGTACGAGCGAGCTGGTCTGCGACATCGCTCGCGCTCTCGGCTTACGGCCCTCCCGGCAAGCGGCCGAGGCGCTGTACGCCGGCATCTCCTTCGACACCGGCCACTTCCGTCACGACAGCACGTCGGCCGGCACCTTCGAGACGGCGGCTTGGCTGGCCGGGCGCGGCGTCGGCGTGACCCGCGTCTTCTCGTTGCTGTACGAGCAGGGCTCGATCGAAGCGCTGCGCCTGTGGGCGCGCGCCATCGCCGGCGCGCAGGTCGTGGCCGGCGGCAGAGCCCTGGTCGCCACGCTGGAGCTCGCCGACTTCGCCGCCGTCGGCGCCGGCGAAGAAGAGACCGAGGGCATCGTCGACGGCCTGCGCAGCGTCGGGGGGGTGGAGGTCGCGGCCCTCGTCAAGGAACAGAGCCGCGGTGCCCGCGTGCGCGTGAGTCTGCGCTCGAACGCACACGACGTCAGCCAGATCGCCTCACTCAAGGGCGGCGGCGGTCATCGCCTGGCCGCGGGCTTCTCCAGCGACGACGACCCCAGGGAGGTGACCGCGTGGCTCAGTTCCGAACTCGCAAAGCGCCTCTTGACGGCGTCCTGCTGATCGACAAGCCCGAGGGCTTCACGTCCCACGACGTCGTCGCCCGGGTGCGCCGTGAGTTGCGCCCTGCCGTGCAGAAGGTGGGCCACGCCGGCACCCTCGATCCGTTCGCGACCGGCCTTCTCGTGGTGCTCGTCGGCCGCGCGACCAAGCTGGCGCGCTTCTTCGTCGACCTGCCCAAGGAATACGAGTGCACCCTGCGGTTCGGCGTGCGCTCCGACAGCGGCGATCTCACGGGCGATCTCTCGGCGAGCGGCGTGTCGACCACTCGCGAAGCCGTCGAGGCCGTGCTGCCGGGCTTTGTCGGCGTCGTCGTGCAGCGCGTGCCCATGACCTCGGCGGTCAAGGTCGACGGGGAGCGCCTGTACAAGAAGGCGCACCGCGGCGAGATCGTCGAGACGCCGATCAAGGAGGTGCGTATCGACGCCATCGACGTTCTCGGGTTCGACGCCGCGGCGCAGACCATGCGCTGCCGCGTGGCGTGCAGCAAGGGCACCTACGTGCGTCAGCTCGCCATCGATATCGGCGAGGCGGTGGGCGGTGGGGCGCATCTCGTGCAACTCGCGCGCACGGCCACCGGAGACCTGCGCCTAGATGACGCCCGCACTCTCGCCGCCTTCGAGGAGGCCGTCGGCGCGCGGGAGCCCGGGGACGAACGCATCCCCGGCCTGCTCGACCCGGGGGCGGCCCTGCGCTTCATGCCCGGCATCGAGCTCTCGGCGGCGCAGGTGACGGCGGTGCGTAACGGCGCCCGCCTGCCGGGAGGGCCGCCCGAACCGGTCCGGCTCACACATCGCGGCGAGCTTCTCGCGATCTACGGGCCTGCCGAGGAGGGCCACGCCCTCAAGCTGCTCGTCAAGCTCTGATGCGCGTCGTCACCGATCTGGCGGACCTCGAGCGCCGTCCGCGGGCGCTCGCGATCGGCACCTTCGACGGCGTCCACGTGGGTCACCGGGCCGTGATCGGCCGGGCCGTCGCCATGGCCGCCGAGCGCCACCTCCTCGGCGCCGTGGTGACCTTCGACCGGCACCCGCTGGCCGTCGTCGATCCCTCTCATGCGCCACGCCTGCTCACGCCGCTGGCCGAGAAGATCCGCCTCATCTCCGAGCTGGGCCCCGAGGAGCTCGTGGTCCTGCCGTTCGATGAGGAGCTCGCGGCGCTCACGCCGGCGAGCTTCTGCAGCCGGGTGCTCGCCGACGCGCTCCGCGCACGCGTGGTCGTCGTCGGCGAGAACTTCAACTTCGGCGCCCGCGGCGCCGGCGGCGCCGCGCAGCTGGCCGCCTGCGGCGCCGCGCACCGCTTCGAGACGGTGGCCCTCACCCTCGTCACCGAGCACGGCAAGACCATCAGCTCGACGCGCATCCGCCGTCTGCTCAACCATGGCGAGCTCGAGGAGGTGCGCGAGATCCTTGGCCGGCCGCCGTCGGCGGCCGGCCTCGTGGTCGCCGGCGCCCGCCGCGGCCGCACGCTGGGCGTGCCGACCGCCAACATCGACGTGGAGGCAGGCACGATCTTCCCCGGCCGCGGGGTCTACGCCGCCGGCGTCCTCGTCGACGGCGTCTGGTATCGCGCAGCCGTCAATATCGGGCACAACCCCACCTTCCGCAGCAAGGCGGTCGAGACGACGCGCGTCACCGTCGAGGCCTTCCTGCTCGGCTTCAGTGGCGACATCTACGAACGGCCGATCCGCGTCGACTTCCTCCACAAGATCCGCGACGAGAGGCGCTTCGACAGCGTCGAGGAGCTTGTCGTGCAGATGCATCGCGACATCGCCGAGACGGCCGCTCTCGATGACCCTGCGTTCGCCGAGGTCGGCCTCGCGGCGCCGGGAACGCTCTGAGGCGTGCGCACGCGTGCGAGCGCACGGCCGTCCGACCCGGCGAGCCCGAGCGGCAGCCCGGTTTCTCCGCCGCCGCTGCCTGTGCTAGCCTAGCGCGACCGTCTTCTCGGTTGCGGGTGGCCAACCCGCTACTGGGTCCCCGGATACTCCTCGCGAGGGAGGTGAACACCATGGCAATCACCAAAGAGAACAAAGAGACCATCATCGCCAAGCACGCCAAGCACGACGGCGACACCGGCTCCCCCGAGGTCCAGATCGCGCTCCTCACGGCGCGCATCGCGACCCTCACCGACCACCTCAAGACCCACAAGAAGGACCACCACAGCCGGCGCGGCCTCCTCAAGATGGTCGGCCAGCGCCGCCGCCTCCTCAACTACCTGCAGGCGCGCGACCTCGATCGCTACCGCGCGCTGGTCAAGGAGCTGGAGCTCCGCAAGTAATCAGGTCACACGGCGCGCAGAGCGCCTATCGAGTCGTCCCGTGCATCTGAGTCACGGACGAGGACAGCACCCGCGCGCAATGGGGCGCCGGGTCATCAGGAAGACGAAGGAAGTAATGACTACAGTAGAAGTGGAAGTCGGGGGCAAGACGATCACCCTCGAGACCGGGCGTCTTGCCAAGCAGGCCAACGGATCAGTCCTCGTGCGCTGCGGCGACACCATGGTGCTCGTCACCGCCACAGGCCGCACCTCGGGCCGCGAGGGGCAGGATTTCCTCCCCCTCACGGTCGACGTCGAGGAGCGGCACTACGCCGCCGGCAAGATCCCAGGCGGTTTCATCAAGCGCGAGTCGCGGCCCAGCGACAAAGCGACCC
>JAPLCM010000191.1 GCA_026392275.1 Actinomycetota bacterium
GTCCTCGTTCGCTTCCAGGTCGGCGACGAACTGCATGAACTCGTCGGCCTCCCAGTCGAGGTTGAGGTAGTGGAGCGCCTGCAGCGTGAAGGTGGAGTCGCGCATCCACGTGTACCGGTAGTCCCAGTTGCGCTCGCCGCCCGGCGTCTCGGGGAGAGAGGTGGTGAGGGCCGCGATCGTCGCACCCGTCGGCATGTACGTCAGGCCCTTTATCGTAAGGGCCGAGCGCTCGATCACACTCCTGAAGCGGTGGTCAATCGGGCGCGACCGGCCGAGCCAGTCGCGCCAGAACCGCTTGGTCGCCGCGAGCCGTGCCTCGGCGTCGTCGACGTCGACCGGGGAGGCCAAGTCCTCGGCCCACGAAAGGGCACAGAATGCGCTTTCCCCGGCCGCGAGCGTGTGCCGTGCACGGACCCGGTTGCCCTCGATGCCGAGTGCCATGCTGGTCGCCACGCGGATCGTGAGGCCGGCGCCGGTAGCATCGGCGGTGTGACGCGACTCGCCGATGAGCGTCCACTCACCCGCGGTCCTTCCGTAGTCGAACACGGGCTCGCAGGTCAGCTCGACCTCGACCTGACCCTCGAGGCAACGTGCCGTGCGCACCAGCAGATGGTCGGCGTCGGCGTCGGCCGGCGGCCTGGTGTGCGGAGTGACCGTGTCCTCCCCTTTCTGCGTGCCCAAGGTCAACGCATCACGGACCTCCACCCATCCGGTCGCCGTGTGCCACGTCGTGACCAGGATGTTGGTCCCGGGCTCGTAGGCCCGCGCCGCGGGAACGTTGAGACCGAACGGCCCGAACCGGAACCCCCCGGCGCCGCGATCCAGCAGGGAGCCGAAGGCGCTCGACGCATCGAACCGCGGCACGCAGAGCCAGTCGATGGTCCCGTCCGGGGCGACGAGGGCGCCGGTGTGGCAGTCGGACAGAAAGGCGTAGTCGGCAATGGGGGTGAACGGCGACGGCATCGCCGCGCTCTGAGGGCGATCGTCACCAGGGCCGCCGAGGGACGTTTGCGCGCTCATTTCTTCTTCTTTTCCGGCCGGATCACGCCGAGCTGAGAGCGCGTGCGCGACCGCTTCTCGACGTCGACGCGGCCGCGCCCGAAAGCGTCGAGCCTGCCCCAGCGGCCGGGGATGTCGAGCAGCTCGAGACGGCCGATGCCTCGCGGCAGCGCCGGGTCGACGACCAGGTGCTCGCCGATCGGCTCGAGACCGAGCATGGTGCGCAAGAAGAGCAGCGGCGCCCCCGTCGACCAGGCCTGCGGGCTGCAGGACGTGGGGTACTGCACCGGGTACTTGGTCAGCTCTCGCTCGTAGCCGCCGAAAGCCTCGGGCAGCCGGCCCTCGAAGAACTCGGCGGCGTCGAGGATACCGGCGGCGATACGCGCCGCCTCCTCTTTGAAGCCGTAGCGGCGCAGGCCCCAGGCGATGAACGAGTTGTCGAACGGCCAGATGGTGCCCACGTGGTAGCCGATCGGGTTGTAGCGCCCCTGACCTTTGGCGAGCGTGCGCACGCCCCAGCCG
>JAPLCM010000255.1 GCA_026392275.1 Actinomycetota bacterium
CAGCCGCATAGCATCCTCTCATGAAGACGACCATACCTGCGGAGCGCCGGGGTGCCCTGCGGGCCGACAAGTGGGAGGGCACCATGGACCAAGTCATCACCAGAGAGAAGCACAGGAAGACCGCGATCATCGTGGGTGTGCTGTTCATCATCGGAGACATCGCAGGCGTACTGAGCTACGTCGTGACAGGAGGCCTGCTGGATGGCCCGGACGCCCTTACCAAGATCGCCGCAAGCCAGAACCAGGTCGTGCTGGGAGCGCTCCTCGTGCTGGTCATGGGCCTCGCGCTGGCGATGGTCCCGATCCTGATGTTCCCGGTCTTCAAGAAGTACAACGAAGTGCTGGCGCTTGGATGTGTCGTCTTCCGGGGCGCGCTCGAGACCGTCGCCTACATGGCTTCTGCAGGCACATGGCTGCTGCTTGTCGAGCTCAGTCGGCAGCATGCGGCGGCGGCCTCTCCTGGTGCTCCGCACTTCCAGACCCTCAGTGCGCTCCTCGCGGGTCCGATTCCAGGGTACCTCACCGCCATCGTCTTCAGCCTCGGCTCGCTGATGTTCTACTACCTGTTCTACCAGTCGCGACTCATCCCCCGCTGGCTGTCGGTCTGGGGTCTTGCCGGCGCCGTCCTATACCTGGCCTGGCCGCTGCTGGCCTTGTTCGACCACGGGTTCGGGCTCCTGATGCTGCCCCTGGCGGTGGCGGAGATCGTCCTCGCGGTGTGGCTGATCGCCAAGGGGCTGAACTTCTCGGCGCTGAAGGCGGCGCCGGCCTGAGAGGGCGTTCGAGCCGACACCCCTGCGGTCTGCGATATCCTTCGTCGCAGGCAGGCGCAGCTCAACGCCCGGGCCTTGGCCGGACCATCACAACGTCGAGGGAGGCTCCAATGGCCAAGCTGGTCTACTCGATGATCGAGTCGCTCGATGGCTACGTGGCGGATGCACAAGGCAAGTTCGACTGGGCGCAGCCAGACGAGTCGGTACACACCTTCGTCAACGACCTCCAGCGGCCGCTCGGCACGCACTTGTACGGCCGTCGCATGTACGAGGTGATGGTCGCGTGGGAGACCCTGGGCGGACCTGGCGACCTGCCGCCATTCATCGAGGACTTCGCGAGAACGTGGCGGGCCGCCGGCAAGATCGTCTACTCGTCAACGCTCGACGCAGTGTCCAGCGCGCGCACGAGGATCGAGCGGCGTTTTGACCCTGCTGCGATCCGGCGCATGAAAGAGGAAGCCGTCGGCGACATCTCCGTGGGCGGCCCCAGTCTCGCCGCCGCTGCGGTTCGGCTCGACCTCGAGCTGGTGGATGAGCGCCGCTTCGACAACGGCATGGTGTATCTGAACTATCGTCCTGCTTGAACTCCTTTCGACGGGAAGGCCTGGTCGGGAAAATGCCGCGCCACTGCGAAAGAATGGCCCCGGCAGGGCGCACGCCACCGCGAGTGACTGCGAGGTACTCATGAAGGCTATCGTCTGCACGGCCTACGGAGGCCCGGACGTCCTCAGGCTTGAGGAGGTCGAGAGGCCGCGCCCGAAGGCCGGCGAGGTGCTTGTGCGCGTCCACGCCACGACCCCTCCAGGGCGGACTGCGAGATCCGCCGCTTCGAGTTCCCTGCGTGGATCTGGCTCCCCATCCGCCTGGCGTTCGGCATCGTGAGGCCCCGGGTGCGTATTCTCGGCCAAGAGTTCGCCGGCAAGGTCGAGACGCTCGGCGACGGGGTGACCGCCTTCGCGCCCGGGGACCGGGTCTACGGCACGACCGGGATCGGGCTCGGCGCGTACGCCGAGTACGTCTGCGCCGGCGGACGCCGCGCCGGCAGCGTCGTGGCCCCCATGCCGGCGGCCATGAGCTACGCCGAGGCCGCCGCCGTCCCTTATGGCGCCATGGAGGCGCTCCGCTTCCTCCGCAAGGGCGGTATCGCCGCCGGGCAGAGGATCCTCATCATCGGCGCCGGCGGGAGCTTCGGGACCTACGCGATCCAGCTGGCCAAGCATGCCGGCGCGGAGGTGGTCGCCGTCGACAGCGCCGGTAAGCTCGAGATGCTCCGCGCGATAGGCGCCGACCAGGTCATCGACCACACCAAAGGGGACTTCGCGGACGGCGCAGGGGATTTCGACATCGTCTTCGACGTCATCGGCCGCGCGTCCTTTGGCCGCGTCGTCCGCCTGCTGCGTCCCCGCGGGCGGTACGTGGTGGCCAACCCGCACACGGCTCAGTTCATCCGTGGGCTCTGGGCCTCCCTGACCGGCGACAAGAAGATGATCTTCAGTTCGGGAACCGTCAGGGACGAGCACCTGCGCGCCGTTACGGAGCTCGTCGAGACCGGCGCGCTCCGGCCCGTGATCGACCGCCGGTACCCCCTCGAGCAGATGGCCGAGGCCCACCGGTACGCCGACACGGAGCAGAAGCGGGGCAACATCGTGATCGTCGTCGGCCGGGAGGAGAGCGTGGACTGACGCGCCGGGTGCTCCGGGTGCGCCGTCCGGCCGGATTCCCGCTGACCATGACGACGCTGGAATCGCGGTACAAGGCGAGGGGAGCCAGCGACGACGACATAGCAGGACCTGCAGGCGCGGTTCGGCCGCGGCGAGGTCATCATCCTGGATGGCGCGACCGGCAGCGAGCTTCAGAGCCGCGGGGTACCCATGCACGGCTTCGCCTGGAGCGCGGCGGCGCTCGACACCCACCCCGAGACGGTCCGCGCGGTGCACGAAGACTGCATCCGCGCCGGCGCAGATGTGATCATCGCCACTACCTTCTCAACGGCGAGACACGTACTGGAGCCGGCCGGTCTGGGCGACCGCGTGCGGGCGCTGAACCTGCGCGCCGTCGCACTCGCCCAGGAGGCGCACGAGAAAGCTGCCGCCGGCCGCGCGGTCGCCGTCGCAGGCTCGATATCGAGCTTCCGGGCTCGCGTCACGCCGACCGGCTAGCTCGAGGGAAGCTTTCGGGAGCAGGCAGAGCTGCTGGCCGAGGCCGGCGTGGACCTCATCGACCTGGAGATGATGGGCGGCTTCGAACAGGCGGCTCCGGCCATCCGTGCCGCCGCCGCCACCGGCCTGCCCGTCTGGGTCGGCTTCAGTTGCCTCACTGGGCGCGACGGCGTGGTCCGGGCCTACGACGATAGCCCCTTTTCGACCGCTCTCACGGAAGACCTGGCCTTGCTGGCGGACCTTGCCCACGGCGACATGGCGGTCACGGTGATGCACACCCTCACCGAGGACACCGCGCCGGCCCTGGAGATCGTCCGCCGGCACTGGCCCGGCGTGACCGGCGCCTACGCCCACTCCGGCAGGTGGGTCGACCCGGAGTGGGAGTTCGACGACTCGATCTCTCATGAGGACTACCTGAGCGCGGCTCAGCGATGGGTCGAGATGGGCGCACAGATCATCGGCGGCTGCTGCGCCATCGGGCCGGAGTACATCCGGCTGCTCAGGGAGCGTCTGACCTAGCTGCGGTCCTGGATGCGTATTCCGCGGGCGACCTCGACATTCCTTGCAGACATTCTCGCAGACGCTCCTCTCCCCCTTCAGGCTCTCGACGAGCCGCCGGGCGGATCGGGCACGTACGGGAACGTGCCCGCCGGCGCGGCGTCGGTCAGGGGCAGCTCGACTCCCAGATGATTGATTCCTAGAGGAGCGCCCCCAGGGACGTCATGCCGCTTTCAAAGAAAACGTTGCCCTCGTTCTCCAGGTTGAGTGCGTCGAGAGCCCTCTGGGCGTACGTAGCGATGTCGCCCGATGAGAGAGCCTGCGCCGCCGCCGCGAGCTTGTCCAAGGCGTTCCAGTAGTCGGTGAAGTAGATCATCACCGGAAGCATGTTCACGACGAATTTGCCGTAGTCCTTCGGGGGCTTGAACCACGACCGCCGCACCTTCTTCCTGGTGCTTTCGATCTTCTTGTCAACCCGGTCCCGCCCATTTGCTGCGGCTTTCGTGAGTACGCCGGCAAGAGCCTTTGCGGCCATCTCGTCAACTTGAATCCGAGCCTGGGCGCCGGGTTCCGGTGAGCCGATCAGCTGTGACATCTCGTTGCTCAGGATGCTCAGACTGCCGCTTTCGGCATCGAAGTACTGCTCCAACCCGGTGTGGGTGAAATCCCAGGTCTTCAGCATCTTCGCGTACTGCGCCCGGTGCGCCTTGACGACGTGGGCGTCGGCCGTGGCCGGCACTGCCAGCAGCAGGCCGACGGTGAACACCAGCATTACGACGATCGCGAAGTGGCTATGCATGCGGCCCAGTGGTGTGGCCTTGCGCAGCGGCATACGATTCATGGCTCCCTCCCCTCGTACGCACTACCATCGTGACAAGCATCTGCTTGCGCGGGGGAGCATGCAAGGGCCGTCGCCGTTGCCCTACAGGTACGTCCCGAAGGCTGCGCCGCCGTGGAGTCGTCCGATCTGGCCATGAGAACGCACGGATCTTGGTTGCACGGGTTTGGGTTTGGGCTACCGATGGTTGCCGATCAGCGTTTCGGGGGCCTCGCGGAGGGCCCTCAGAGCACGATTTTCCTGCAAATCAACGGTTGACCGCAGGGGTGTCGAACCCCTGACCTCCGCGGCGCGTGCGAGCCCACCCATAACTTCGCCGGGCTCGGGGGTCCGCACAGGGCCAGCCGTCACTCCTACAGGTTCTTCTGCAGCCAGGCGCGATGGAACCGGGAGGCCCGGCCTTGCGGGGAGTCGAACAACCACCCGTGGTATCCCGGGACCCACTGGAAGAGCTTCGGCTTCGGCGTGGCGGCGAACAGCGCAGCGATGCGCTTGGGTGAGTGGCCGCCCTCGGCGGCGTTGCGTGAGTAGCCGCCCTCGGGGACCTTCACGTCCTCCTTGCTGCACCGGAAAAGGAAGGCAGCGCCACGGCTGTGGGCGACGTACTCGGCGGGGTCCTGCACCTCGCCGACGTAGAGGGGGTCAAGGCCGCGCAGGCTCCCGCCGCCGTAGGCGAGCACATAGGCCTTGATGCGCTGGTCCACGCCGGCGAGCAGAGCGCCGGGGGGCTGGAGCCCCAGCTGTGTCCGATATAGCCGATGCGCTTGCTGTCGACCTGGGGCAGCGTCTCGAGCAGATCGAGGGCGCGGCGCAGGTCGACGACGTGGCGCGCGTTGCCTTCGATGAAGACGTCCCCCTTCATGGACTCGTCGTCGACGGCCGGCGCTCTGGCATCCGGCGGTTCGATCGCCAGCGAAGCGATGCCCATGCTCGCGAGTGCGGCCATGTCCCGCTTGTGCAACCTAGGGTGGCAGTAGTTGCCCGTGGCGATGAGGACGACCGGGAAGGGGCCCTCCCCTTCGGGGATCACGAGCACGCTGGGCACCCTGCAGCCCGCGCTCGTGTACTCGATCCAACTCCCCGGGACCCCGCCCCAGTCGACGGTGCCGATCTCCTTGAAGTCGAGCGGCTCGCTGCGGTCGTACTCGTGCATCTGCTTCTTCTCGTCCCAGGTGGCGTTCTTGCCCGGGATGCGAACCGTCAGCGTGGAGGTCCGCACTGCTGCAGACGAGGCCGACTCGGTCGGCGCTGCCGACGGCGAACTCGATGCCGTGGTGCCCGAACCGCCGCAGGCGGCGAGTGCGAGCAGCGCGCTCGAGACCAGCAGCGCAAGCAAGCCCGCGACGACCGTGAGCGATCCGCGTGTCCCGTGAGTCCCCATGACCGACCCCTTCCCGTAAGCCCATGGCTCCCGAGAAGTCGGTCCCCAGATCGTGTGCTGCGCTGCACCTCTCAGGGGTCTCGTATGGGGATGGCGTACCCGACAGGCGCGATAGTGGTCCCGTTCGGGCCCAGCGAACCCCAGCCTGTCCCATTCAGGCGCACGGATCTGGGGGGATGGCTGTAAGAGGCCGTTTCGGGGGTCTCACCGGCGGCTCGCAGGGCACGCTTTCCCTGCAAATCGAGACCCCCGGCAGGAGGCCCGGGAAACGTTCCAGATGCCACAACCGTTGGTACGCCGAGCCCCTTACGTGATCGAACATGACCCTCGGAAGCCGACGGTCAGGGGGATGTCGTCGAGGGCCGCCGTCGGCCACGCCACTCGCTGCCCGCAGTGAGTCAGCCTCTGCCCCGGCATGATGAATCGCTCGTGCACGGATAGGGGCGGTCTGCCCATCGTCATTCGCAGACGCAACACTCGTCGTGCAGGAGCGCGTTCGCCCAGGGAACACTCCGCACATGTAGCGCGGCGCGTCCGCGCCGTGCCGGCCGAGGGGTGAAGGGGGCGAGTGTCATGGCATCCGCTCGAACGTTCAAGGTGGGTCCGCGTGCCGTGCTGGCGGGCGATGGCGCCCTGCTGATGGCCACCGC
>JAPLCM010000022.1 GCA_026392275.1 Actinomycetota bacterium
GCCGCGCGCGTCACGCAGACGCCAGCGCGACAGCCACGTGCCCCACGAAGCCATGATCCTGCCCCCGGTCGCCGGTCCCGCCGTGAGGCGGAGCCGTCAGACCTCGAGGATCTCCGCTTCCTTGTGTTTGACCAATTCGTCAATGCCGTGCACGTGACCGTCGGTGAGCTTCTGCAGCTCGTGCTCGGCGCGCTTCTCGGCGTCCTCGCCGACCTCGCCTTCGTGGACGAGCTCCTTGAGATCCTTCATGCAGTCGCGGCGCACGTTACGCACGGCCACGCGGCCGTCCTCGGCGAGCCGGTGCACGAGCTTGACGAGGTCCCTGCGACGCTCTTCGGTGAGGGTCGGGATCAGCAGGCGGATCACGCTGCCATCATTGCTCGGGTTGAGCCCCAGATCCGACTCCATGATCGCCTTCTCGATGCTCTTCATGGCCGTCTTGTCGAAGGGCTGAACCGTGACGAGGCGCGGCTCGGGGGCGGCGATGTTGGCCATCTGCTTGAGCGGCGTCGAGGTTCCGTAGTAGTCGACGTGGATGCGGTCGAGCAGACCGACACTGGCGCGCCCGCTGCGCACCGTGTTGAACTCTGTCTTCACGGCCTCCACCGCCTTGTCCATGCGGTGGTTGGCGTCCGCGAGCAGCTCTGTCTCCACGGGTCCTCCCTTTCCCGAGGTCAGCTCCCGGCGGGCGTGCGCACCACGGTGCCCACGCGTTCGCCCGAGAGCACGCGCACGATGTTGTCGCCGGTCATCTTGAAGACATGGATGGGCATGTTGTTGTCCATGCAGAGGCTGAGCGCGGTCGTGTCCATCACCTTGAGACCGCGCTCGATGGCCTCGAGGTGCGTGAGCTCGGGGATGAACTCGGCGCCCGGGACTTTCTCGGGGTCGGCCGCGAACACGCCGTCGTATTCGCGCTTGGCCATGAGGATCGCGTCGGCCTCGAGCTCGAGGGCGCGCAGCGCGGCCGCGGAGTCGGTGCTGAAGTACGGGTTACCGGTGCCGGCGGCGCAGATCACCACGCGCCCCTTCTCGAGGTGACGGATGGCGCGCCGGCGAATGTACGGCTCGCAGACGGCGCGGATCTCGAAGGCGCTCATGACCCGTGTGTCGACGCCCTCTTCTTCCAGGGCATCCTGCAGGGCGAGGGCGTTCTGCACGGTGGCGATCATGCCGATGTAGTCGCCGGTAGCGCGATCCATGCCGCCGGCGGCGGCGGCCATGCCGCGAAAGATGTTGCCGCCGCCGACCACGATGGCGATGTCGACGCCCAGACTGCGCGCGACCTTGATCGAGCCGGCCAGTTGCTTGGTGGTCGCCGGGTCGATTGCCCGCGTCTCGCCGCCCAGCGCCTGCCCGCTCAGCTTGAGGAGGACGCGGTCGAAGGCTGCGCCTGGGGGAGCGGCCTCCACGGCCGTCAGGCCTCGGCGCCCATCTCGCCGAGCTGGAAGCGGGCGAAGCGCCGCACTTCCACGTTCTCGCCGATGACGCCGACGAGGTCGGTGCGCAGCTGCTCGATGGTGCGGTCGGAATCCTTGATGAAGGCCTGCTCCATGAGGCACGTCTCGGCGAAGAACTTCTCGAGCTTGCCGGTGACGATCTTCTCGAGCACGTTCTCGGGCTTGCCCTTGACCTGCTCTGCGTAGATGGCCTTCTCGCGGGCGACGACCTCGTCGGGCACCTGATCGCGCGTCACCCAGCGCGGCGCGGCCGCGGCGACGTGCATGGCGAGGTCGTGGGTGAACTCCTTGAACTGATCGCTGCGCGACACGAAGTCGGTCTCCACGCCGACCTCCACGAGCACACCGATCTTGCCGCCGGCGTGGATGTACGAATCCACGCGCCCGTCTTTGGTCGCCCGGGAGCTCTTCTTCTGGGCGCTGGCGAGGCCCTGCTTGCGCAGTTCGTCCATCGCCTGCTCGAGGTCGCCGCCGGTCGCGGTCAGCGCCTTCTTGCAGTCCATCATCCCGGCCCCGCTCGTATCGCGGAGCTCTTTTACCAGTGCAGCAGTGATCTCAGCCACAGCACGATCCTTTCTCAGGGTCGGCGATTGTCGTTGTATGGGCGCTACTCAGCCGGCTTCTCGTCGGCCTTGACCTCGGGCTTCGCGGCCTTCGGTTCAGCCTTCGGTTCAGCCTTCGCTTCGTCGGCCTTGGGCTCAGCCTTCTTGACCACGGACTTCTTGACGGCCTCGGCCTTGGCGACCGGCTTCTCGGCGACCTCGGCCTTGGCGACCGGCTTCTCGGCGACCTCGGCCTTGGCGGCAGGCTTCTCGGCGGCCTCGGCCTTGGCGGCGGGCTTCTCGGCGACCTCGGCCTTGGCGACCGGCTTCTTGGCGACCTCGGCCTTGGCGACCGGCTTCTTGGCGACCTCGGCCTTGGCGACCGGCTTCTCGGCGACCTCGGCCTTGGCGACCGGCTTCTCGGCGACCTCGGCCTTGGCGGCGGGCTTCTTGGCCGCGGCCGCAGCGGCTTCCGCGGCCGCAGCGGCTTCCGCGGCCGCAGCGGCTTCCGCGGCCGCCTCTGCGGCGGCCTTTCTGGCCGCAGCCTCAGCAGCAGCGGCAGCGGCCTTCTCGGCGACGGCGGCGGCTGCGGCTGCGGCCGCCTTGCGCTCCGCCTCAGCCTTCATCTCGGCCTCGGTGAGCAGTTGGCGACCCTCCGCCACGGCGTCGGCCATCACGCCGACGATCAGCGAACAGCTGCGGATGGCGTCGTCGTTGCCGGGGATGATGTAGTCGACCTCGTCGGGGTCGCAGTTCGTGTCGACGAGCGCGACGATGGGGATCTTGAGCTTGCGCGCCTCTTTGATGACGATGGCCTCTTTGCGCGGGTCGACAACGAACACGGCCGCCGGGATGCGCTCCATGCCGCCGACGCCGCCGAGGTTCTGCTCGAGCTTGCGCAGGTCGGCGCGCAGCTGCATCGCCTCGCGCGTGGGCAGGAGGTCGAGGGAGCCGTCTTCGGAGAGATGCCTGAGCTCGTGCATGCGCTTGATGCGCTTGCTGAGCGTGCCGAAGTTGGTGAGCAGCCCCCCCAGCCACCGGTTGCACACGTAGGGCATGCCGACCCGCTCGGCCTGCGCCTTGACGGTCTCCTGGCACTGCTTCTTGGTGCCGACGAACAGCACCCCGCCGCCGCGTTCGGCGGTCTTCTTGAGGAAGGCGTAGGCCTCGTCGATGAGGACGGTCGTCTTCTGGAGGTCGATGATGTAGATGCCGCCGCGCTCGCCGAAGATGAACTGCTTCATCTTGGGGTTCCAACGGCGAGTCTGGTGGCCGAAGTGGACACCGCTGGTGAGCAGGTCCTTCATGCTGACCGTGGGCTGGGGTGCAGGCAAGACTGCCTCCTTCTGAAACGGTTGCCGGGCGGCACGCGCCGCCACTCTGTTGCCGGCAGACGGTCAGTGGAATCGAGCGGGCGCGCGCCGCGCCTCCCGCCCGACACCGCCACGGACCGGGAAGTCCGCCGGGTCGGCGTGGACATAACGGCCACGGATGATACCAGACAGGCGCGGCTTGCGCCTACCGATCGCGCTTGCGGCGGCGACGGCGGTCGCGGACGACGCGACCGGGCCGGCCGCCCCCTCCCTACCCGATCGCAGCCGGCTCGATCTCGTCGCGCAGGCGGCCCTTGAGGCGCAGGATGGCCTTGGTGTGCAGCTGCGAGACGCGCGACTCGGTGACGCCAAGCACCTCGCCGATCTCGCGCAGCGTGAGGCTCTCGTAGTAGTACAGGGCGATCACGATCTTCTCGCGCTTAGGCAACGCGTCGATGGCCGCCGCCAGCCGCGCCTTCAGCTCACGAAGATCGAGCATGCGCGACGGGTCCTTGCTCTTCGGGTCTTCGACCGTGTCGATGAGCGACGCCTGGTCGCCGTCCGAGCCGGAAATCGACCACAGCTCGTCGAGAGCCACGATGCTTGTGTTGGCGATCTGCGTGAGTGACTGCCGGAACTCCGGCACCGAGATGTTGAGCTCGGCGGCGATCTCCTCGTCGCTCGGGGCGCGCTGCAAACGGTTCTCGAGGACAGCGCAGACCTTCTCGATCTCGCGCGCCTTGCTGCGCACTGAGCGAGGCACCCAGTCGAGCGAGCGCAGCTCGTCGATGATCGACCCCTTGATGCGCGAGATCGCGTAGGTCTCGAACTTGATCTCGCGCATCGGGTCAAACCGCTCCACGGCGCCGATGAGACCGAGCAGGCCGTAGCTGATGAGGTCGGACTCCTCGATGTGAGAAGGCAGGCCGTTGCCCATGGATCAGGCGGTCTCGCGCCGCCCTGTCACCCTGGTATTTGTAGCGCTCCCAAAGTTCGCGCACTTTGTCCTCGTCGAGTCTCGCCATGATTCAGGCGCAAGCCTGCGCCCTCGCCGGCTCGCGCATCCTCCTACCCTCACGCCCGCGGATGATGCAGGTCATACACGCGCCGCAGGTGGGCGCCGCTGACGTGCGTATACACCTGCGTGGTCGACACTGATGCGTGCCCCAGAAGCTCCTGGATCACGCGCAAATCGGCACCCCTCTCCAGCATGTGCGTGGCGTAAGCGTGGCGCAGCATATGGGGCGACGCTGCCTCCAAGCCTGCACGTCGGCAGTATCTTACTACGAGCCGGCGGATATCCGATGTGAGAAGCGCGCGGCCACGGCGCGAAAGTAACAAGGGGCGCTGGTCGGGGCCGGCCTCGCGAGCGCCGCCGGCGCCGTCCGCGGCCAGCTGCCCGCGGCCGCGTTCGAGATAGCGGCGTACGGCGGCGGCGGCCTCTTCACCGACGGGGACGACGCGCATCCTGCCGCCCTTGCCGTGCACGATGAGCTGCGCCTGCGCGAGCTTCAGGTCGGCCAGACCAAGCGCGACCACTTCCTGGCTGCGCAGACCGCAGCCGTACAGAAGCTCGAGGACGGCCCGGTCGCGAAGCGCCAGTGGCTCCATACTGTCTGCAGCAGCCAACAGTGCCTCGACCTCCGCCTGCGTGAGCACGCGCGGCAGCCGGTGGCGCCGACGGGGACCCGGCAGCAGCCGGGTCGGGTCGGCGCCGAGCACGCCGCGCTCCGTCAGAAAGCGACTCAGGCCACGCAGCGTCGAAAGCTTGCGCGCCAGCGTCGCCGGCGCGTACCCACGACGCCCCAGGTCGGCTGAGTACGCGCGCACCATCCGGCGGTCGAGAGTGTCCACGCTGCGACCTCGCTCCGCCAGCCACTCCATGAGCTGCTCCAGATCGGAGCCGTACGAACGCCGCGTAGCCGCGCTGCCGCCGCGCACCTCGAGGTCACGCAGAAAGGCCGCGGTCCGACCCTCCGGGTCCGCCGCGGCCGCGGCATCACTCTGCGATCGTTCAACAGAAGGCTCCGGCGGAGCGGTCAAACAGGCACCCCCTCAGGCGCCCTAGCTTTCAACGCCCCGGCGGCTCACTCCTGCACCGGACGCGCGCCGAACGACCCCGCCCAGCGAGAGACCCCGCCCGTCTCCAGCCAGGCGACCGCCTGGACCGCCGGGCGGGGTAGTGCAAATCGGTAAGATAGTGAGAGGCAGTTTCTTATCTTACCGATGTGCGATATACCGCCCAGCTCCGAGGTCAAAGGCGGAGCGGGCGGAGCGGGCTCCGAGACCGTCAGGGGCGATGGAGCCGGTATACCCCACCTCCCGTCAGAGCCGCCAACCCGTCTACCTCGAGCTCACTGAGGAGCGCACTCGCCTCGTACACACGGACCCCGCACGCATTGGCCACCTGGTCGGCCGTCATCGGTCCGCGCTCCAGCGCCTGGAGCACGCCCGACATCCTCCCATTGTCCGAACCTCGCTCCAGAAGTCGCGCGACCACGGCCGCGTCGAGGTCCCCCGCCAGAGCCTCAGCGTCAAAGTGCACGGTGGCGATCGCAGCCACGACGTCGGCCGCCGACTCGCAGATGGGCGCCCCGTGGCGCAAGAGGTCGTGCGGGGCCTCCGTGAGCCTCTTCCCCGCCTCTCCGGGCACCGCCAGTACTTCGCGACCGAGCTCGAGGGCGTAGGCCGCTGTGATGCGCGCGCCACTGCGGGACGCGCCTTCGACCACCACGACGCCCCGAGAGAGGGCGGCCATCACGCGAT
>JAPLCM010000035.1 GCA_026392275.1 Actinomycetota bacterium
CGTCGAGGTCGTAGCTGGCCAGCAGGCGCGGGTTGGTCTCGATCGAGCCGGTCGGGCAGGTCTCCGCGCACTTGCCGCAGGAGACGCAGCCGACCATCTGCAGCGGCAGGTTGTCGGCGGTCGAGACGATCGCGTCCCAGCCGCGGCCCATGGAGTCGTAGCAGCTCGCCCCGACCTCCATGCGGCAGATGCGCACGCAGCGCAGGCAGTTGATGCAGCGGTTGGGCTCGCGCATGATGAAATCGTGGCGGAAATCGGCGGCGTAGTCGTGGGCCTGGCCGCCGTGGAAGCGGTTCTTGAAGACCTCGTACTCGATGCCGTAGCGCTGCAGGTCGCACTTGCCGTTGGCCGGGCAGTAGCAGTCGAGGCAAAGCTCGGCGCCGCGCACGGCCTCTTCTTCGCTGAAGCCGAGCTCGATCTGCTCGAAGTTGGTGCGCCGCTCCGCGGGCTCCAGCTTGGGCATGTCGGCGGGCGGGCTGGGCCGGCTCGCGTCGGTGGTCATGTCGATGAACACCGGCGGTATCTCCGCCATGCGCGCCACGCGCGGATCGAGGTCGGTCTTCGCCGTCATGGCGTGGAAGAACGGCTGGGCCTTGAGCTCGGCCAGCGACTGGCCGAGCGCGGCCATGTCGGCGCCGCGCAGGTAGGCGTCCATGCTCCAGGCGGCCTTCTTGCCCTGGGCGACCGCCTGGATCACGGTCTGCGCGCCGAGCACCGCGTCGCCGCCGGCGAACACCCGCGGGTCGGCGGTCTGGAAGGTCCAGTCGTCGACGGCGATGGTGCGCCACTTGGTGCGCTTGACGCCCTGCTCCTCGCTGGTGCCGTCGAGGTCGGGGTACTGGCCGATGGCGGCGATGATCTGGTCGCACTCGACGATGAACTCGCTGCCCTCGATGGGCACGGGGCGGCGGCGGCCGGAGGCGTCGGGCTCGCCGAGCTTCATGCGCAGCATCTCGATGCCGGTGACCTTGTGGGCGTCGTCGGTGAGCACGCGCACGGGGGCGCAGAGCAGCTCCAGCTTGACGCCCTCCTCCTCGGCCTCGTCGACCTCGGTGTGGTGGGCGGGCATCTCCTTGCGCGAGCGGCGGTACAGGCAGGTGACCTCGGCGGCGCCCTTGCGGATGCTGGTCCGGCAGGCGTCCATGGCGGTGAAGCCGCCGCCGATGACCGTGACCTTGTCGCCGACGTGGACATCCCCGTGCAGTTCCAGATCGCCGAGAAAGTCGACCGCCGTGACCACGCCCTCGGCGTCTTCTCCGGGGATGCGCATGTCGTTGGAGGCGAAGGCGCCGAGAGCGAGGAACACAGCGCCGAAGCCTTCGCCGAACAGGTCTTCGAGCTGGTAGTCGACGCCGAGCCGGCTGCTCACCTGGATCTCGACGCCCATGCGCCACAGCACGTTGATCTCTTTGTCGAGGAGGTCGCGCGGCAGGCGGTAGCTGGGGATGCCGTAGCGCAGCATGCCGCCCGGCTTGGGCAGCGCCTCGAAGATCTTGACGGCATGCCCCTCGAGCCGGGCGTAGAAGGCGGCGGCGAGGCCGGCGGGCCCGCCGCCCACGATGGCGATGCGCTTGCCGGTGTCGGCCTTCGGCTCGACCGGCAGCAGCAGCTCGCCGGTCTGCTCGTCGTCGATGGTCTGGTCGGCCATGAAGCGGTGCAGCTGGCAGATGGTGATGGGGTGCTCGACGAGCTGCCGGCGGCAGGGGCCTTCGCAGGGCCGCGGGCACACGCGCCCCAGTACGGCCGGGAACGGCAGGTCCTCGCGCAGCTTGCGCACCCCGTTCTTGTAGTCCTTGTGAGCGATGTACTCGAGGAACTGCGGGATCTTGATGTGCGTGGGGCAGGCGTCGCGGCAGGGCGGCGTACAGAACGAGTTGTGGTCGCTGAGCAGCAGCTCGAGGTACAGGTGGCGCATGGCGCGCACCTTGTCGGTGTCGGTGTGCACCACCATGCCGTCGGCGACCGCCGTGGAGCAGCTCGTCGGCATACTGCGCGCGCCCTCGATCTCGACGACGCACATGCGGCACGCCGACGTCGCCGGGAGGCGAGGCTCGTAGCACAGCGTGGGGATGTGGATGCCGACGCGCCGCGCCGCCTCGAGGACGCTGTCGCCGCGCTCGCAGGCGACCTCCTGACCGTCGATGGTCAGCAGTACCTGGTCGGGTCGCGCCTGCGTGCGCGTGATGTCGTCGGCGGTGGTGGCCATCGTCCCCTTACGTCTCCTGACTCGCGGCCACAAGGGGCTGCTCGATGCCCGAGTGCACCTTGACGGCCCCGAACCTGCAGGCCTGGCGGCAGGTGTCGCACTTGATGCAGTTGCTCACGTCGATGACGTGGGGCTGCTTCTTCTCGCCGCTGATACAACCGGTGGGGCACTTCTTGGCGCAGAGCGTGCAGCCGGTGCAGGCCTCGGCGTCGATGTAGTACGTGATCAGCGCTTTGCACTGGCCCGCCGGGCAGCGCTTCTCAGTGATGTGCGCTTCCAGCTCGTCGCGGAAGTACCTGATCGTCGTGAGCACTGGGTTGGGCGCCGTTCCCCCGAGCGCGCAGAGCGAGCCGTCGATGATGTAGTGCGCGAGCTCATCCAGCAGGTCGATGTCTCGCTCACGTCCATCCCCCGCCGTGATGCGCTCCAGGATCTCCAGCATGCGCTTGGTGCCCAGCCGGCAGGGCACGCACCTGCCGCACGACTCGTCCTGCGTGAACTGCAGGAAGAAGCGTGCCAGGTCGACCATGCAGTTGGTGTCGTCGACCACCACGAGACCACCGGAGCCGACGATGGCGCCCGAGGCGCTGAGCTCCTCGTAGTCGACCCTCACGTCGAGCATCTCTTCGGGCAGGCAGCCGCCCGAAGGCCCGCCGAGTTGCACGGCCTTGAACGTGCGTCCGGGCAACATGCCGCCGCCGATGTCGAAGATGATGTGGCGCAGCGTGGCGCCCATCGGCACCTCGACAAGGCCACCGTTGGCGACCTTGCCGGTCAGCGAGAAGATCTTGGTGCCGCGCGAATCCCCCATTCCCATGGCGGCGAAAGCCTCGGCGCCGTGCGTCATGATCCAGGGGATATTGGCGAACGACTCGACGTTGTTGATGTTGGTCGGTCGGCCCCAGAGCCCCGAGACCGCGGGGAACGGTGGACGGGTGCGGGGCATGCCGCGCTTGCCCTCGATGCTTGCGATGAGGGCCGTCTCCTCGCCGCAGACGAACGCGCCGGCGCCCTCGTTGATGTGCACGTCGAAGGCGAAGCCGGAGCCCAGGATGTCGCGCCCCAGCAGACCGCGCTCACGCGCCTGCACCAGGGCGGCCTGCAGGCGCTCGACAGCGAAGGGATACTCGGCGCGCACGTACACGTAGCCTTCGTGCGCGCCGATCGCGAAGGCGGCGATCAGCATCCCCTCGAGAACGGCGTGCGGGTTGCCCTCGAGCACCGAGCGGTCCATGAAGGCGCCGGGGTCGCCTTCGTCGGCGTTGCAGATGATGTACTTGGTGTCGCCCTGCGCCCGGCGCGCGTAGCGCCACTTGGTGCCCGTCGAGAACCCGGCGCCGCCGCGGCCGCGCAGACCCGAGTGCTCCACCAGATCGATGACCGCCTCGGGGTCGTCGTCGGAGAGCGCCGACGCCAGGGCGGCGTAGCCGCCGCGCACGAGGTAGTCATCGATGGAGAAGGGGTCGATCTTGCCGTTGAGAGCCAGCACAAGGCGACGCTGCTCACTGTAGAAGGGGATGTCGGCCTCGTGCGCCAGCGGCTCCCCTGTGGCGGGATCCCTGTAAAGGATCTTCTCGAACACGCCGTCGCCCTGCACGCTGGCCTCGATGATGGCCGCCACCTGTTGCGGCCTCACGCGCGGATAGAAGATGCCTTTGGGATGGATGACGACGATCGGGCCCTGCTCGCAGAATCCGTGACAGCCCGTCTCGACCACCGCTACCGTGTCGGTGAGGCCGCGCGAGGCGAGCTCTTCCTTGATCGCCTCGCGCACCCCCACGCGGCCGGAGGCATGGCAGGCGGTGCCGGCGCAGATGCGCATCTCCAGGGCGCCCTCGCGGGCCACGACACCCTCGGGCCGCAGAGCCAGCCGTAGGGCCTCGAACACCGCAGTTGCGCGCTCCGTGGTCACGCTCATTCGACGCCCTCCTGCCGACGCAGGTCGGCGATGAGCTTACGGGCTTTGTCGGGGCTCATGCGGCCGTGTGTCTCGTCGTCGCCGACCCTGACCACCGGCGCCAGGGCGCAGGCGCCGACACAACTCACGGCTTGGAGCGTGAAGAGACGATCCTTGGTGGTCTTGCCCACGCCCACCCCAAGCTCCTCGGAGAACGCGGCCGTGATGAGTGGCGCGCCCGCCACGTGACAGGCCGTACCGTGGCAGACGGTGATGATGTGCTTGCCTACCGGCGAGAGGCGGAACTGGTTGTAGAAGCTCGAGACGCCGTAGATCTGCGACAACGACACACCGGTCTGCAGCGAGATCTCCTGGATCGCGAGGCGCGGCAGGTAGCCGTACGCCTCCTGCGCGTTCTGCAGCATGGCGATAAGGCCGGTGCCGTGCTCGAAGTAGTCGTCGAGCACCGGCTGCAGCGGCTGGAGGTCGACGCCGGGCTGCGCGGCGATACGCGCCGCGGCGATACGCGCCGCGTTGGGCACGGGAAGCTGGTACTTGCTCGTGTAGTTGACGCGGATCACCTGCACGGGGCAGTTGCTCTCGCAGAGCGTGCAGGAGCGGCAGCGCGGCTCGCCGCTGGCGGGGTCGATGACCACGCGAAAGAGGCCGCGGCTGCGCTCGGGCAGCCGTTCGCGCTGCTCCGGGTACTGCACGGTGATCTTTCTCATCGGCAGATGCTTGAGGGTGGTGCGCATGGCCTTGAACATGCCGAGCATCAGGCGCTCACCACCGGGAGGCGGTCGCGCTGCCGGCGCAG